>NZ_JAUSYO010000001.1:1903046-2220220 GCF_030816935.1 Arthrobacter sp. B3I9 | reverse complement strand
GTAGGCGCTGATGTGGTCCGGGCCGTAGGACAACGCCGTCTCCAGCGAGTAGCGCCAGTCCTCGAGCGATTCCCCGGGCGTTCCGTAGATCAGGTCCAGGCTGACCGCCAGGCCTGCGTCCCGGGCCCACTGCACCACCTGCGGCACGCGGCTGGGGGTGTGGGTCCGGTCCAGAACCTTCAGCACGTGCGGGACAGCCGACTGCATGCCGAACGAGACACGGGTGAACCCGGCGTCGGCGAGCAGCTGCAGGGATTCTGGCGTGACAGAGTCAGGGTTGGCCTCGGTGGTGACCTCGGCGCCGGGCGCGAGGCCCCACGCGGCGATGGCGGCGGTCAGAATGCGCGCCAGGTCCTCGGCGGGCAGCAGCGTGGGCGTTCCGCCGCCGAAGAAGACCGTGCCCAGCGGACGCGGCGGCAGGCCGCTCTCGGCCAGGGCCCGGACGGCGAAGTCAACCTCGGCGATGGCCGTGCTGGCGTAGGCGTCCTGCGAGGCCCCTCCGCCGAGCTCGGTCGCGGTATAGGTGTTGAAATCGCAGTAGCCGCACCGCACCGCGCAGAACGGAATGTGCACGTAGAGCTCGAAGGCCCGCGCTGCCGCACCCTCGACCGCCTGGGCGGGCAGCAGCCCGTCCGGCGGCGCAGGGTCGCCCAGTGGAAGGGCGCTAGGCATGGGGCCCGCCAAGCCGGGTTGGGACAGTCATCGCCGGCACCGCTACTTCTTGGCCTTGTCCTTGGACTCGTCCGTGGTGAGGGCTGCGATGAAGGCTTCCTGCGGGACCTCGACGCGGCCCACCATCTTCATGCGCTTCTTGCCTTCCTTCTGCTTTTCGAGCAGCTTGCGCTTACGGGTGATGTCACCGCCGTAGCACTTGGCGAGCACGTCCTTGCGGATGGCACGGATGCTTTCACGGGCGATGATCCGCGAGCCGATGGCGGCCTGGATGGGCACCTCGAACTGCTGCCGCGGGATCAGTTCGCGGAGCTTGCCCGTCATCATCACACCGTAGGCGTACGCCTTGTCACGGTGTGTGATGGCGGAGAAGGCGTCCACCTGCTCGCCCTGGAGCATGATGTCGACCTTGACCAGATCGGAAACCTGGTCGCCGTCGGCCTTCCAGTCCAGTGATCCGTAGCCGCGGGTCTTGGACTTGAGGATGTCGAAGAAGTCGAAGACGATTTCGGCCAGCGGCAGGCGGTACCGGATTTCCACCCGGTCCTCGGAGAGGTAGTCCATGCCGCCGAGCACGCCGCGGCGGGTCTGGCACAGCTCCATGATGGCGCCGACGAACTCGCTCGGGGCGAGGATGGTGGCCGACACCATGGGCTCGCGGACTTCGGCGACCTTGCCCGTGGGGTATTCGCTGGGGTTCGTGACGTGGACGACCTTCTTGTCCTCCAGCGTTACCTCGTATTCCACGTTGGGCGCGGTGGAGATCAGGTCCAGGTTGTATTCGCGTTCCAGGCGCTCACGGGTGATTTCCAGGTGCAGCAGCCCCAAAAAGCCCACACGGAAGCCGAAGCCGAGTGCCGCCGAGGTTTCCGGCTCGTACACGAGCGCGGCATCGTTGAGCATCAGCTTCTCCAGCGCGTCGCGCAGCACCGGATAGTCGGTACCGTCCAGGGGGTACAGGCCGGAGAAAACCATGGGCTTGGCATCCGCGTAGCCGCTGAGCGACTCCGTGGCCGGCTTGGCCAGGTTGGTGACAGTGTCGCCCACCTTGGACTGGCGGACGTCCTTGACGCCGGTGATGAGGTAGCCGACCTCGCCGACGCCGAGGCCCTTGGAGGGGGTTGGCTCCGGGGCGCTGACGCCGATTTCGAGGAGTTCGTGGGTGGCGCGGGTGGACATCATCTGGATGCGTTCGCGCGGGTGCAGCATGCCGTCAACGACGCGGACGTACGTCACGACGCCGCGGTACGTGTCGTAGACCGAGTCGAAGATCATGGCGCGTGCGGGGGCGTTGGGGTCGCCCACCGGGGCGGGCAGGTCGTTGACGATCTTGTCCAGCAGGACCTCGACGCCCGCGCCGGTCTTGCCGGAGACGCGCAGGACGTCGTCCGGGTCGCCGCCGATGAGGCTGGCCAGCTCGGCCGCGTACTTCTCCGGCTGGGCGGCAGGCAGGTCGATCTTGTTCAGGACCGGGATGATCGTGAGGTTGTTTTCCATCGCCAGGTACAGGTTGGCGAGGGTCTGTGCCTCGATGCCCTGGGCCGCGTCCACGAGCAGCACTGCGCCTTCACAGGCCGCAAGTGAACGGGAGACCTCGTAGGTGAAGTCGACGTGCCCGGGCGTGTCGATCATGTTCAGCGCGTAGCTGGTGCCGTCGAGTTCCCACGGCATGCGGACGGCCTGGGATTTGATGGTGATGCCGCGTTCGCGCTCGATATCCATGCGGTCCAAGTACTGGGCCTTCATGTCACGGGATTTGACGACGCCGGTGTACTGGAGCATCCGGTCGGCCAGTGTGGACTTGCCGTGGTCAATGTGCGCAATGATGCAGAAGTTCCGGATGAGGGCCGGATCTGTTGCGGCAGGCACCGGGGCGGTGCGGGCCATGGGAGACACGCAGGGTCCTTACTGTTGGCATTACTGTTGGCTTTTGCACGGATCGGTGGGGATGGTGTTGCCATTCCGCGACGTGCCGCATTTCTCGTTCCTATAGTCTCCCACGTCCCGGCGCGCCGGAGTGCACCCGCGCCTGAAGCGGCCGGGCTACGACGGCCAGCTGCAGCGACTGCGCCGCCGCGGCGAACTGCCGCGGGCCCCGCCGCGGCGTGCATCGGGCAGGCTGCCGCGGGCCCCGTATCGCGCACCGGTATTCTTTCCCCATGGCTCTGAACCTCCGCTTGATCGGCAACACAGTCCGCACTGCCCTGCGCCTTCTGGACCGGCTGTCCGGCTCTGCCGCCGGCAGTTCCGGCACTCCCCAGGCGCCGACCTCGGTCCCACCGCGGGGAAAGAGCCCTGTGCCGAGCGGAAAGAAGCGTGGAAAGAACCCGGGAAAGGCGGCTTCGCCTCGGCCCGGGACGGCACCCCGGCCGGGAACCGCCGCCGGAACCGGGGGTACCGGCGGAGGTTATGCAGGGGACTTCCACGGCACAGCGACGGTCCGCTATGCCCCCTCCCCCAACGGCCTGCCCGAGCCCGGTGAGGTGGTCTGGACCTGGGTGCCTTATGAGGAAGACTATTCGCAGGGCAAGGACCGCCCGGTACTGCTGGTGGGCAACGCCGGCGGCAGTCTGCTGGGAATCATGCTGACCAGCAAGGACCACGACCGCGACGGACGCCACGACGAGGATTACATGGATGTCGGCACCGGCGCCTGGGACCGGCAGCTGCGCCCCAGCGAGGCAAAACTGGACCGCATCCTGCAGATCGACCCGGCGGACATCCGGCGCGAAGGTGCCATCCTCGACGCCGGCCGGTTCAACCTCATCGCCGCGGAACTGCGGAGCCGGCACGGCTGGACCTGACGCCGGCGCCGGGATCGTCACGGGGCCAGCGGCTCTGCTATGATTTACAGCTGTGTGTCCGTGCAGGTCGACGGCCACATATGGTTGGTCGCCATAGGTATCCCCACGCCGCTCAGTCAATGGCCAATCTGAAAGCCCTCTAGACCATTTTCCGCATTGAAAAAGAGAGTTCACACGTGGCTAATATCAAGTCCCAGAAGAAGCGCATCCTCACCAACGAGAAGGCCCGCCTGCGCAACAACGCAGTCAAGTCCGAGCTGAAGACGGCCATCCGCGCCGTCAACACCGCCGTTGAGTCCACCGACAAGGATGCCGCGGCTGCTGCACTGGTTACCGCCAGCCGCAAGCTGGACAAGGCCGTCAGCAAGGGCGTTCTGCACAAGAACAATGCTGCAAACCGCAAGTCCGCGATCTCCAAGAAGGTCAACGCGCTGTAAGGTTTCCAGTTCAACTGAACTGATGAATGTGGCCGGCACCCATGGTGCCGGCCACGTCCAGTTAAACGGCAGGCTGTAAACGCCTGCATGGAGATTCCGCAACACTTGCGGTCCCTCGCCACGGGATCCTCCAACAGGTGCTGCGTCGTGTGCCTGGCCACGGCGCCCTCGACACCGCCGACGAAGTGAAAGGGCGCCTCGCGGTCCCAGCCCTCATGGGACGTTAGTTTATGCCCGCCGTCCCGCCATATACATCAGGCACAGCACGAATCCTTCTCTTGGTTTGCTGGATTATATTTTGATTCTTCCCCGGTCGGATAGGGAGTAGGCTTAGTTTCATGGCAAAGAAGACAGTAGTACTGCTGGAAGACGATATCGACGGCTCGGAAGCGAGCGAAACCGTATCATTCGCCCTTGATGGAACTGAATACGAAATTGATTTGAATAATGATCACGCCAATGAACTCCGCGAGGCTCTGGCACGCTTCACCGCTGACGCCCGTAAGACTTCAGGAGGTCGCGGCCGGCCCACGACTACGCGGAAATCCTCCCAGGGTGGTCCGGACGCTAAAGCAGTCCGGCAGTGGGCAGCTGAGAACGGCATTCAGGTGAATACCCGCGGACGTATCCAGGCGGATATCGTCGAGAAGTACGAAGCGGCCCACTAGGGCCTGGGCCGGCTAAGCGCCCGCGAAACGAATCAGGGCTGGTATCCAAGCGATTCCGGCCCTGATTTACTTAACCGTTTCCCATCGCGCCGGTACAGCATCGGAAAATGGTCGACCGGCCTTTATAGAACGCGACGGGCGATCACCTATAAGTGCGAACTGCCCACCGGTGCTGCGCACGATACTGATGGTGCTTTGTCGTTCAGCGGCGCACCGAGGTGGCTATCACCGTGACGGCGTGCTCCACGGCGTAGACCGGATCCCGGGAAAGTCCCTTGACCTGGGCGTCCGCCTCGGCCGTTACCTGGATGGACCGGACCAGTCCCTCCGGCGTCCACCGCCGGACCTCCCGCTGCGCCTGTTCAACCAGCCACGGCTGCATCCCCAGCTGCTTGGCAATCTGCGCCGATGAGCCCTGAGCACCGGCGACCTTAGCCAGGCTGCGCAGCTTTGAAGCCAGCGCGGCCACAAGCGGAACTGGATCGGCGCCTGTGGCGAGAGCGTGCCGGAGCGTGGACAGCGCCAGCGGGGCATTTCCGGCAAGGGCAGCATCGGCCACCTTGAAGGCGGTGGCTTCCACCCGGCCGCCGTAATAGCGGTCCACCGTGGCGGCATCCACTCCCGTGGTGGCGTCAGCGATCAGCTGGCTGCAGGCAGCGGCCAGCTCAGCCAGATGCGCGCCCACAGCGTTGACCAGCGCCTGCACGGCATCGGGGTCGATGCGCCGGGCAGCGGCCTTGAACTCTGCGGTCACAAAGGCAATCTTGTCCGCGTCTTTCTTCAGCGGCTGGCAGTCAACCACCGGCCAGCCGCCACCCTTGATGGCATCGAGCAGCTTTTTCCCACGAACGCCGCCGCCGTGGCGGAGAACCAGAACGGCATCGGGTTCTGGCTGCGCGAGGTACTTCAGTGCATCGGCCAGGAACGCGTCATTCATGGCCTCAAGCGCCTCGACCTCGATGAGCTTCCGCTCGCCAAAAAGGGACGGGCTGACATTCATGGCGAGCGAGCCCGCCTCGTAGTTACCGGCGTTGAGGCGCGTGACCTCAACATCGGGCGCGGCCGCGCGCACCTGGGACCGGATGCGGTCCATCGCACGCGTGCCGAGGTAGTCCTCGGGACCACCCACCAGCACCACGGCGGCCGGGGTCACGTCGCGCCAGGTGGCGGTGTTCGACGCCGCGGTCCTGGCTCGTGGGGTCTGGGCAGCAGCCACTGGTCATTCCTCCGGAAAGTTCGTTTGCAGACTCTAAGCGTGCCACGGCCAGGGCGGTCCACCAAGCCACGGCGGCCCTGTCCGGCCGCCCAATGTAGCCCGTAGCGCGCGGACCACCCCCTGGTTTCGCCAGCCCCCAGACCGTCGAGGAGGACGACGATGCGCGTCTGGGCCGCCACGGCGAAGGCGGCGACGGCGGCGGGGTGCAGGACCAGCCAGGTAAAGGTGAGAACCACCACGGAGAACAGTGCCATGGTGGCCATGCCGTAGGGCCCCTCCGGCCAAGGCATGGCGGCCCCCGGAAGGCCCGCAAAGAACCGGGCGATGCCGGCGACTCCGGTTGCGGAAACCGCCGCTATGGCCAGCGGGGCCGTCGCCAGCCCGGGAAAGAACGGCACGAGCGGCACGGCGGCCGTTCCCAACAAGGTCACGGGCGGAACCAGCGCGGAGGCCGCAAGGTTGGCGGCCAGGGCGTAGGTGGTGAATTGCGGCTGAAGGAGGACAATCGCCGGGCCGCAAAAGACCTGCGCTGCCAGAGGAACGGCAAGTCCGGCTGCTACCCAACGCGGCAGGACATGTGGCAGCCATGCCATGATCCGCCTCCCAGCCACGACAATCCCCAGCGTGGCCAGCACCGAAAGCAGGAACCCAAAAGTCGTGGCGAGTGCCGGGTCCGCCAACAACAGCCCGATAGTGGCGAGGCAGAGGAAGCTGAGGCCACTCCCGGTCCGGCCCCCGGCCAGGGACGCCAAGCCGATCGCTCCCATAACGGCGGCCCGCAGGACGCTAGCGTCCGGCCCCACGACCAGGACAAACAGGCCCAACCCGGCGAGGCACACTGCAGTGGCGGCGGCCCGACCCAGGCGGAGGCTGCGGGCGCCCAGCAGGAACATGCCCAGGATGAGGCTGCAGTTCGCTCCGCTGACCGCCGTGAGGTGCGTCATTCCGACTATTTTCATCGCGGCTTCCAGCTGCGGGTCGAGTTTGCTGGTATCTCCGATGACCATCCCCGGCACCAGTCCTGCGGCATCTGCACCGAACCGACCTGCCGCCTCCGAGAGGGCCTTCCGGAGCGACGCGGCCGCCCGCTGCAACGCTCCCGGGTCCGTCAAGGTTTTCGGGGCGGAGGAGACCGACAGCACCGCCGCCTCAACCCGCCCCGGCTCGGCGGGGCTGAGCTTGCCGGTCGTCCTGATCCGCTGTCCAGGCAAGGCGTGTTCCCAGCCGGCGTCACCCATGACCAGCACCGCGGCTGCTGCTCGGATCCGGTGCGAATTCCAGTCTGCGGAGATCAGTGTGGCGGGGACGGCCCAGCGGTCGCTAAGCCCGGACCTTGCTGGCGACGTGAGCCTCCGAGGGGACCCGGCGACGACGAGTTCGGCCACTACCGGAGCGCGTGCCCCCGAGGCACCGGCCAGGTCGGCGTCGTGGCGCTGGACGGAAGCAACGGCTGAGTGGGACCCTGCGACCGCGGACAGCAGCAGCGCCACGGCCGCTGTCGCGAGTACACTGCGTGGTGCCGCCCCGGCCCGCCCGGGCGATCCCGTACTGCGGGCAGTACCGGCACTCCCGCCGCCGTCCCGAACTCCCCTCCCACGTCCCCTTCGCCCCCGCGCCCGTGCATGGAGGAACAACGCGCCCGAGCCCACCAGGAGTACCGCGCACACGGCGCCGAGCGCGGCGGGTTCCAGCCAGCCGCCGGCAGCCGCCGTAGCCCAGACCAGCAGTGCCGCCGGAACCAGGCGGAGGTCCGTCCGGCGTGCCCGTTCGCCGGAGCGGCGGGAACCGGATCGGACCCCGAGTGCAGCGCTCTGCTGCCTGTCCAGCCAGGCACGCATTCTTTGCCGCCCCGTTCCAGCCGGGGCAGGAACGGCGGGCCCCGTCAATCGGGCGGGTCCGGCAGGCGACGGACCGTCGGGTCCGTCGGGTCCGGTAGGTCCGGGGGTGGCAGAGCCCTGCCTGAAGCCGCCGGGCAGCGGCCCGTGCACCGCTGCGTCGACGTACCGTTGCCAGCGGCTCTGCCGCGCCATCAGACCCGCACCAACGGAAGCAGGGCTTCAAGCAGCTTCGGCCCGATCCCCTCCACGGCATCCAGCTCATCCACCTTCTGGAAGCGGCCGTGCTGTTTGCGCCAGTCCACGATGCGCTGGGCCAGGACAGGGCCGACGCGGGGCAGCGTCCCCAGTTCCTCGACGCCAGCGGTATTGAGGTTGATCCTGCTTCCTCCCGGCCCGCCTTCTTGAGCCCCTGTACTCCCTGTGCCCGCGTTCCCTTCGTCCCCACTCTCTGAATCCGCCGGGCTGGCTGCTCCACCGTCCGCCGCCTCCGGCTGACCCCGTTCAGGAACGAGGATTTTCTGGCCGTCCTCGAGAACGGCGGCGAGATTGAGTCGGTCCGGATCCGCCGCCGCGGTGGGGCCACCGGCCGCAGTGAGGGCTTCATGCAACCGGCTCCCGGCCGGCAGCTCGACCACGCCGGGGCGCGCGACCGCCCCTGCCACGTGGACGGTGATCCTCGTCGGCTCCGAGCTGGAATCTTCCTGCCCGGACGAAGAACCGGCGGAGGGTCCGGTGTCCTGCAACTGGACGCCCGCCGGGGAGACCTTGCTCAGGGAAGCCACCTCGGGCGCACCGGCAACGGCTTGCCACCAGAACCAGCAGCCCAGCACGACGGCCACAACGCCGAGCAGCGCGGCGGCCCTCAATCCCGTGCGGCTCCGCACTCCTGGTGTGGCCGGCGTGTGCTCGCGAGGATGATGCGCGAACGGGCCATCGGGCCCTGCGGGCTCCAGCAGCCCTGTCCCGCTCCCTGACCCGCTTCCTGTCCCGCTCCCGGCGCCCTCCGGTACGCCGAGTCCGGCCGCCAGCCGGTGCCGGGCAACCGGCCCGCCGGGAAGTTCAGTTCCGGGCTTCCGGGGTGGCAGGCTCCGGCGTGACATAGCACCAACGGTAGAAAGATCCCGTCCCGGCGCAAATCCCCGGCCGGTCCTATGTGGACAGCATCTCTATGTGGACAGCGTCTCTACGTGGACAGCGGAGGCACGATCATCGGCGCGCTGCTCTCCCCCACAATCACCGCAAGCACTCCGAGCCCGGCGTGGGCGGCCAGCACGGCCGGAAGGGCGCTGGTCTGCGCCGCCGGACAATCAGGCAGAGCGACCGCGAGGCGGGCGGCGAGCCGTTCGGCCTCTGCATGGTTGCCGAAATGGTGAATGGCGAGGCGGGCCTGCCCGGCCGGTCTGGCAGCGGCGTCGGCAACGACAATTTCCTCGAGACGGGCCACGGCCTTGGGGCCGGAACGGACCTTTTCAAGCGGGACAATCTTGCCGTCCTCGACGGCCAGGATGGGCTTGATGGAGAACATGGTGCCCCACATCGAGGCCGCAGCGCCTATCCGTCCTCCGTGGCGGAGCTGCTCAAGGCTCGGAACGTAGAAATAGACTCTCGTGCGTGCCAGCCGTTCCTCGGCGGCAGTGCGGACGCCGCCCGCATCCCTACCGTTCACGGCGGCGGTCACAGCGCTTTGGACGCCCATCCCCAGGGCCATTCCAACGGTATGGGAATCCAGGACCTCCACCGGGATACCCACCCTGGTGGCCGCGACGCGGGCGGAGTCGGCTGTTCCGGAGAGTCCACCGGATATGTGCACCGAAACGACGGCATCGAACCCGGCCCGCTGCGCCGCGAGAAACGCCTGCTCGAACTGTCCGGGAGAGGGCCGTGAGGTTTTGACCGATGTGCCGCCGGCGATGGCGACGGCGATCCTCTCGGTGATGTCGTCCTCACCCTCGCCATAGATTTCCGCGCCCACCATGACCGGCATCGGGACGACGGTCAGCCGGCCGTCGGCGGTGAAGGCACGCGCCCAGTCCACGGGCAGGGCGGCGGCGGAATCCGTGACCACGGCAGTGCGCATCACGGCAGCGGAGGCTCCGGATTCAGCTCCGGGACGCGCGGCCGGGCGGAGCCGCGCGAGGCGCTCCCTCAGCCGCGGCCGGCCTGCTGGCTCGCGGTCAGCCACGGGGGCACCTCCTGTGTGGTGGTCAGTAAAGTTTGCGGCCGCCGGCGTGTACCGGCGGCCGCTTGGGTGTGGTCCGGCGTTATGCCGGGACGATGTTGACCAGCTTAGGCGCCCGCACGATCACCGTGCGGATTCCCCGCCCGTCGAGGGCCCGCTGGACGTTTTCGGAAGCCAGGGCCAGCTCGCGGAGTTCGTCCTCGCCGATGCCCGGAGCGACCTCCAGGCGGTCCCGGACCTTCCCCTGCACCTGGACGACGGCGGTCACCGTTTCCTGTACGAGGAGGCCCTCGTCGTGCGTGGGCCAGCCGGCGTTGGCGACGGAAGCGGGGTGTCCCAGCACGTTCCACAGGTCCTCGGCGGTGTAGGGCGCGAACAGGCTCAGGATCACCGCCACTGCCTCGACGGCTTCGCGGACAGCAGGGTCCGCTCCGCCGGCACCGGTGTCGATGGTCTTGCGGGTCGCATTGACCAGTTCCATAAGCTTCGCCACAACGACGTTGAACTTGTTGGCGTCCAGCAGGGCTTCGGCGTCGGCGATTGTCCGGTGGGTCACCGTGCGCAGGGCCCGGTCACCGGTGGAGAAGTCGCAGCCGGGCTCGCTTGCCACGTCCTGCCCCAGGCGCCAGGCGCGCGCCAGGAACTTTGCGGAACCCGACGGCGAAACATCCGCCCAGTCGACGTCGTCCTCCGGCGGGGAGGCGAAGATCATGGTCAGGCGGACGGCATCCACGCCGAACTTGTCCAGCTGTTCACCGAGGTCGACGCCGTTGCCCAGCGACTTGCTCATCGCCTTCCCGCCGTTGAGCACCTGTCCCTGGTTCAGCAGGGCCCGGAAGGGCTCGTCGGCCTCGATCAGGCCGAGGTCGTGGATCACCTTGGTGAAGAACCGCGCATACAGCAGGTGCAGGATGGCGTGCTCCACGCCGCCCACGTACTGGCCGACCGGCATCCAGTCGTTGATCGTTGCAGGATCAAACGGGCCGTCGGTGTACTGCGGGGACACGAACCGCAGGAAGTACCAGGACGAATCCACAAAGGTGTCCATCGTGTCGGTATCCCGCTTGGCGGGGCCGTGGCAGTTCGGGCACTCGACGTTGACCCAGCTCTCCGCCGCGGCCAGCGGCGAGGTGCCCTTCGGGGACAGGTCCTCACCGCGCAGTCCGGCCGGGAGTTCAACCGGCAGCTGCTCGTCCGGCACGGGAACCTCGCCGCAGGCCTCGCAGTGGATGATCGGGATCGGCGTGCCCCAGAAGCGTTGCCGGCTCAGCAGCCAGTCGCGCAGCCGGAAGTTCACGAATTTCTCGCCCGTGCCTTGTTTTTGCAGGATTTCGACGGCGGCCGGAATGGCCTCCGACTTGGGCAGGCCGTCCAGCGCACCCGAGTTGATCAGGGTGCCCTCCCCCGCGGTGGCCACGCCACTGACGGCAGGATCCTCCTCACCGGTGTCCAGCACAGCCCGGACCGGAAGGTCGAAAGTCTTCGCGAAGTCGAGGTCGCGCTGGTCATGGGCCGGCACCGCCATGATCGCACCGGTGCCGTAATCAGCCAGGACGTAGTCCGCGGCCCAGACCGGCAGCTTCTCCCCGTTGAGCGGGTTCGTGGCGTAGCGGCCAGTGAACACTCCGGTCTTTTCGCGCTCGGTGGACTGGCGTTCGATTTCGGAGAGCGCCTTGACCTGCTCGCGGTAGGCGGCCAGGGCCGGCGCGTGCTCCTCGGTCACCAGCTCGACAGCCAGGGGCGCATCGGCGGCAACCACGAAGAACGTGGCGCCGTACAGGGTGTCCGGCCGGGTGGTGAAGACCGTGACGTCTTTCGCCGGCTTGTCGCCGTCGGCCTCGATTTCAAAGCGCACGTGTGCGCCCTCGGAGCGGCCGATCCAGTTCTTCTGCATCGCCAGGACCCGCTCGGGCCAGTGCCCGCGCAGTTCCTCCATGTCATCGAGCAGCCGGTCGGCGTAGTCGGTGATCTTGAAGTACCACTGGTTCAGCGACTTCTTGGTGACGGGGGTGCCGCAACGCTCGCAGGCCCCGTTGACGACCTGTTCGTTAGCCAGTACCGTCTGATCCTTGGGGCACCAGTTGACCGGCGAATTCTTGCGGTAGGCCAGCCCGCGCTCGTAGAAGCGCTTGAACAGCCACTGCGTCCAGCGGTAGTACTCCGGATCCGAGGTATGGATCCGTCGTGACCAGTCGGCAGAAATCGCGTAGCGCTTGAACGACGCCGCCTGGGTGTCGATGTTGGCGTAGGTCCACTCGCTGGGGTGCGCATTGCGCTTGATCGCAGCGTTTTCCGCCGGCAGCCCGAAGGAGTCCCAGCCGATCGGGTGCAGCACGTCAAAACCCTGCTGCCTCAGGTAACGCGCGACGACGTCGCCCATCGCGAACGCTTCGGCGTGGCCCATGTGCAGGTCCCCGGACGGGTACGGAAACATGTCCAGCACGTAGCGGCGTTCCTTGGAGCCGTCATCGAGGGGCGTGAAGACCTTGAGGTCCTCCCAGACCTGCGGCCATTTGGCTTCCATCGCCGCAAAACTGTAGGCACCCTCTTCAGGGCCTTCCGATCCGACTCCTGCTGTTCCGGTTGCTGTCTCCGGCTGAACGCTCACTGCTGGCCTCTTCTGTTCTTCAAGCCTGATTACCGTCAAGTCCGTACTGCCGGGGCCGTCCCGCTGTGGCCCCTGTCCCCTGCCGTCGGCCCCGAAAGGGCCCCAGACACACAAAAGCCCCTCAACACGGAGGGGCGGCCGCTCGACATTCCGAGTTCTCCTCGGGCGCCGGGCGGCTAGCTAAGCAGAAGGATCGCACGCATACAACTACTTTAGCGCCTCCAGCAGGTTCGCGGGCCTGACGCGCCCCGGCCTCGACGCAACCTGCCCTGCCGCTGCCGTCCGCCGTTGCCGGCCCGCCGTCCGCCGTTGCCGGCCAGCAGTCTCGGCCGTCCACCGGTGCCGGCGCTGCGTCCCCGCCGGAACCCGCGGCCGGCAGGTCTGACGCTGCCGGGCGAACCCAAATTGTTATAATGCCCGGTCTTTGGAAATCGTCATACTTACTTTATTATTTGGCCCTCCGAGGCAAGTAGGGAATGTCCTTTCCCGGGTAGTTTTATCCCTTAATCAGGTAGATGCCGCTCGCCTTGCAAGTAGGCCCAGCCCGCCGTTCGCGTAGTCCGCCGTCGGCCTAGGAAAACACAGCACCTTGTTGGTTTAGGCACACCGAAACCGCCCGTTCGCCCCTATTCCGGCGGTCTTGCCAAACCCTTCCAACCGGCCCACTATTCTCCCAAGATCTCTGGGGGGAATTCACAGGAGGTCTCAGGTTGAGGAGCCTGTCATGTTACTTTTGCGCTTTTTTGCCGTGCCTAAATTTCCCCGACGGGCCAGGGGCAACCGGGCCTTAGGCCACCAGGAACAGGCTTAGCCATGTTTGGCTGGATAGCCCGGTTCAGTCTGCAGTTCCGCATCCTGGTTCTCGCGCTCGCGGCCGGAGTCATCGCAGTCGGCGTCGTCAATGTTCCACGCATCGCCGTGGACACCATGCCCGAGTTCGCGCCCGCGCAGGTGGAGATCCAGACCGAGGCCCTTGGCCTCTCCGCTGCAGAGGTTGAGCAGCTCATCACGTCGCCGATGGAAGCCGATCTCCTCAACGGAGTCGCCTGGCTGGACGAGATCCGGTCGAAGTCCGTGCCGGGGCTGTCATCGATCGAACTCGTTTTCGAGCCCGGCACGGATCTTCTGCGTGCCCGCCAGCTGGTCGCCGAAAGAATGACACAGGCCGTTGCCCTGCCGAACGTATCGGCTCCGCCACTGATCATGCAGCCCATGTCATCCACCAGCCGCGTCCTGATGGTCCGGTTGACCTCGAAGCAACTCTCCGGCATCGAGATGTCCGTCCTGGCGCGCTGGAAGCTCAAGCCGCGCCTGATCGGCATTCCGGGTGTGGCGAACGTGTCCATCTGGGGCCAGCGCGAACAACAGCTCCAGGTCGAAGTGACCCCCACCCAGCTGCGCGACAGGGGCATCACACTGGAGCAGGTCATCAAGACCACCGGTAACGCAGTCTGGGTTTCGCCGTTGAGCTTCCTCGAAGCGTCCACACCGGGCACCGGCGGGTTTGTCGAGTCGCCCAGCCAACGCCTGGGCATCCAGCACGTCCTGCCGATCCGCACCCCGGCCGACCTGGCCAAGGTCAGTGTGGAGGGTGCGCCGACGCCGATGCTGCTCGGCGATATCTCTCAGGTGAAGGAAGACCATCAACCCCTGATCGGCGACGCCGTCGTCGGCCAGGATGCAGGCCTGATGCTCGTCATTGAAAAGTTCCCCGGAACCAGCACGGTACAGGTGACCGAGGATATCGAGGCAGCCCTTAAGGACATGGAACCGGGCCTCACGGGAGTCCAGATCGACACCAGTGTTTTCCGCCCGGCTACCGCCGTGCAGGATTCCCTGGACGGTCTCGGTGTGGGGCTTCTGATCAGCCTGCTGGTTGCGGTGGCACTTTTCTGGTTGCTTTTCCGCTCCTGGCGGGTTGCTGTGATCTCCCTCGTAGCCATTTCGGCCACGGTGGTGGTGGCGGCGTTAGTGCTGTACACGCAACACGCCACGCTTAACGTCACCGTCCTGGTAGGCATCATGCTGGGCATGTCGGTCATCGTGGGCGACATCGTGGAGGACGTGCAGGCCCAACGCCGCCGGCCTTTGACCACCACGGCGACGGAAACGGACGCCACCCGGCGGTCCCGGATCGTCCAGGCTGTCAGGGGCATACGCACGCCGCTTTTCCACGCCTCCCTCATCATGGTGATCATCCTTATCCCGACGTTGTTCGTCACCGGGGTGGGTGGCTCCTTCTTCCAGCCGCTCTTCTGGTCCCTGGCGCTGGCGCTTGCGGCCGGGCTGCTTGTCGGGCTGTCTGTTACCCCTGTGCTTGCGCATCTCCTGCTGCCGCGGAAGACCGCCCCGCGGCGGGAGTCCCCTGCCGCCGGCCGCTCGCGTGCTTACTACGACAATGTCCTCCAAGGTGCCCGCTCCCGGAAGGCGCTGGCCCTTGTTGCTGTCGCTGTTATCGGCGTGCTGGGCATTGCCGCCGGATCCCAGCTGGTTGGGAACCGTCCGCTGATTCCGACACTGCCGGACAGAACGCTCCTCGTCCAGTGGGACGCGATGGCCGGTACGTCCAATGACGAAGTCCGCCGGATCGCCTCGAAGGCGTCCGAGGAACTGCGCGCCTTGCCTGGCGTATCCGGAGTCGGCGGCCACATCGGGCGTGCCATCACCTCCGATCAGGTGGTCAGCAACAGTTCGGCCGAGCTGTGGGTGTCAGTCGCACACGACGCCGACTACGGCGAAACCGAGCAGGCCGTCCGGGACGTGGTGCAGGGCTACCCCGGCATTGCGCATAACGTCGTGAACTACTCCCAGCAGAAGATCGGCGACATGCGGACGAGTCTGGAGCCGGGCT
This sequence comes from Arthrobacter sp. B3I9, assembly GCF_030816935.1. Lineage (NCBI taxonomy): Bacteria > Bacillati > Actinomycetota > Actinomycetes > Micrococcales > Micrococcaceae > Arthrobacter > Arthrobacter sp. B3I9. Next base: position 2,204,947 of record NZ_JAUSYO010000001.1, on the reverse strand, counting down.
TCGCGGTCCGGGTGTACGGCACGGACTTGAACGTCCTGCGCGAAAAGTCCGAAGAAGTGCGCAAGGCGCTCGAGAACATCAGCGGCGTCAAGAACCCGACTATCAATGCCAGCCCCACCGCCCCCATCGTGGAAGTTGAGGTCAACCTTGAAGCCGCCCAGAAGGTCGGCATCAAGCCCGGCGACGCCAGGCGTGCCGCGGCGGCGCTCATGCAGGGTATCGTCGTCGGCAACCTCTTCGAGCAGCAAAAGGTGTTTGAAGTCGTCGTACGCGGCGCCGTGGGCGTCAGGGATGATCTGACCAGTATCCGTGAACTGCTGCTTGACACCCCCAGCGGCGGCCACGTCCAGCTGGGTGAGATTGCCGCGGTCCGTCTGGTGCCCAACGAAGTGGTCATCCAGCACGATGACACCTCGCGGCGGATCGACGTCGTTGCCGACGTCAGCGGAAGGCCGCTGGCGGATGTCCAGCGCGACATCGAAGCTGCGGTCAAGCAGATCCAGTTCCCGCTGGAATACCACGCCGAGATCCCCAAGAAGTATGGCGAGCTGGAAGCCGGCAGCACACTCGTGCTGTGGCTGGCAGCGGCTGCCCTGCTCGGCGTGCTGCTGCTGCTCCAGACTGCCGTCCGGAGCTGGAAGCTGGCGCTCGCCGTCTTCCTGGCTCTCCCGGCGGCCCTCGCCGGCGCGGCCCTCGGAGCTTGGATGAGCTCCGGCTCGCTCTCGTTGCTCACGCTTACGGCGCTGGCAGCGGTTCTGGCCATCGCGGCCCGCAATGCGGCAACATTCTCCGCCCGGGTCGATGAACTGTGGCGCTCCGCGCCCCAGACGCCCCGTGCCGACGTCGTGCTGGCCGCAGCTCGGGACCGCGTCGCACCGGTCCTCAAATCGGCTGTGATCACCCTCGTGGTCCTGATTCCGCCCGCCCTGCTCGGCGGGACCGTGGGCCGGGCCCTGATGGTTCCGATGCTGCTGATCATTGGGGGCGGCCTCATCACCACAACCCTCGTGGCGCTGGTGGTACTGCCTCTGCTGACCCTCTGGTTTGGTCCCCGCACCGCACCGGAAGAGTGGTCGGAAGTCTACGAATCGGAAACCCCCGTTCAGCCCGTCATGCAGGAAAAGGTGGAAGCAAAATGACCAGCCAAAAGCCCCAACGGCGTCTGCCCCTGGCGGCCGCTGTCTGTGCAGCCCTCGTATTCGCCCTTCCGGCATGCGCCCAGCCCGTGGCAACCCCCGCATCGGTGGGCGAAGCCCCCGCCAAGGTGGAGAAGAACGCCGCAACCGGTATCGCAAAACTGACCCTGAGCGAGAACGGCATGAAACGGATCGATGTAAAGACCGAGCCCGTTGCTGCCGGTGCCGGAACGGACGTGCTGCTGCCGTACGCCTCCTTGATGTATGACGCCAGCGGCAAGACGTGGGTTTACACCAACCCGGCCCCGCGGGTTTACGAGCGCCAGGCCGTCGCCGTCACCAGGGTGGAAGGCGGCGTGGTCACGGCCAGCGCCGGACCCGCGCCCGGGACCGCGGTAGTGACGGTGGGCGCGGCGGAACTGTTCGGCGCCGAATTCACCTCAGGTAAATGACATGCGCCGGATAGTCGCCGCCAGTCTACGGTTCAGATCGATCATCATCGCGATGGCCGCTGCGCTGATGATCGTGGGCGGCGCACAACTCAGCAGTGCTTCGGTGGACGTGTTTCCTGAGTTCGCACCGCCGAAGGTGGAAGTCCAGACAGCGTGCCTCGGGCTCACCGCCGCCGAAGTAGAGGAACTCGTGTCCGTTCCGATGGAGGAAGCCTTCAACGGAATCGACGGGCTGCATCAGATGCGGTCCAAGTCGGTATCCCAGCTCTCGTCGATCGTGCTGGAATTCGAGAACGGTACCGACCTGCTCACGGCCCGGCAACTGGTGTCCGAACGGATGGCCACGGTCATACCGACGCTTCCCACCTGGGCGGCACCGCCGCTGATGCTGCAGCCGCTGTCCTCGACCAGCCGCGTCATGAAGATCGGATTGTCCTCCGACACCCGCTCCCTCATCGAGATGTCCATGATTTCCTACTGGAACATCCGGGCGCATCTGCTGCGGGTGCCGGGCGTCGCCAATGTCGCCATCTGGGGAGAACGTCTCCAGATGCTGCAGGTCCAGGTCGATCCCGCCCGGCTGGCCGCGAACAACGTGACGCTGGAAACGGTGATGAACTCCACCTCCGATGCCTTGGACGCCGGGCTGCTCAAGTATTCCCCGGGGGCCCTCATCGGTACCGGGGGCGCCCTTGATACGCCCACCCAGAGCATAGGAATCCGCCACGTACAGCCCATCACCTCGCCGCAAGAGCTGGCGAAGGTGGCCGTGGAGGACCGGGGGGACCAGCCCCCGCTGCGGCTCGCCGATGTGGCAAACGTCGTGGAGGACCATCAGCAGCTGATTGGCGACGCCGTCATCAACGGCGGGCCCGGACTGATGCTGATCGTGGAGAAGCTGCCCTGGGGCAACACCCTCGAAGTGACCCGGGGGGTGGAAGAGGCGCTGAAGCAGCTCCAGCCCGGGCTCACCGGCATCTCGGTGGATACCACCATCTTCAGGCCGGCGACCTTCATCGAGGAGTCCCTCCACAACCTGAGCCTGGCGCTTTTGCTCGGCTGCCTGTTGGTCATCCTGGTGTTGAGCATCTTCCTCTTCCAGTGGCGGACTGCCCTGGTCAGCGTGACGGCCATTCCGCTGTCGCTGGTGGCCGCGGCGCTCGTCTTGTACTGGACCGGAGGCACAGTCAACACGATGGTGCTTGCCGGCTTGGTGATTGCCGTCGGGGTGGTGGTGGACGACGCGATTATCGACGTCGAAAACATCGTCAGGCGCCTTCGCCACCACCGGGCGAGCGGCAGCACCGACAGTACTGCCAGGGTGGTGGTCAATGCCTCCCTCGAGGTCCGCGGGCCGATTGTCTACGCCACGCTGATCATCGTGGCAGCCACGGTGCCGATCTTCTTCCTGGACGGGCTGACCGGCGCGTTCTTCCGGCCCTTGGCGACGTCTTACACACTCGCGGTCATGGCGTCAATGCTCGTCGCGCTGACCGTCACCCCGGCTCTGGCGTATATCTTCCTCCGGAACGCCAAGCTGGAGGACCGGGATCCGCCGGTGGTCAGGGTGCTCAAGCGCTTCTACGCCAGGGCGCTCCTGCCTATCGTCCGCCGGCCTGTTCCGGGATACCTGGCCCTCGCCAGCCTCGGCATCGTCGGCATCGTCCTGGCCCCGCTTCTGGGTCAGTCGTTGCTGCCGTCCTTCAAGGAACGGGACTTCCTGATGCACTGGGTCACCACGCCCGGCACGTCGAACTCGGAGGAAGTCCGGGTCAGCCAGCTGGCCTGCAAGGAACTCATGACGATTCCGGGCGTGAACAACTGCGGGTCCCATATTGGCCAGGCCTTCGCCGCGGACGAGGTGGTGGGCGTCAACTTCGGTGAGAACTGGATCAGCGTTGACCCCGCCGTCGACTACGACGACACTCTGGCCTCAATCCAGTCCGTGGTGGACGGGTATCCGGGCATCACACGCGACGTCCAGACCTACCTGAAGGAACGGATCCGCGAGGTCCTGACGGGCACGGGTTACGCCGTCGTCATCCGCGTGTACGGCGACGACCTGGCCGTCCTGAAGGAGCAGGCGGACAAGCTCAAGAACATCTTGGGCGGCATCCAGGGAGCAATCGGTGCAAAGGTCGCACTTCAGGCCAACGTTCCGCAGATCGATGTGGAAGTGGACCTGGACGCCGCCAACCGGCACGGGCTGAAGCCCGGCGATGTCCGCCGTATGGCGGCCACCATGGTCTCCGGCGAGGAAGTGGGCGACGTCTACCGGGACGGCAAGGCCTACGACGTGCAGGTCTGGAGCGCCCCGGAGACCCGCACGAGTGTCACGAGCATCGAGAACCTCCCCCTCGACACGCCGAGCGGGCAGCGGATCCGGCTGGCGGATGTCGCCAAGGTCTCGGTGAAGCCGACACCGAACGTGATTGAACGTTCGGAGGGCTCACGGCGCATCGACGTCAGCGCCAACGTCAAGGAGGGCGACCTGGCGAAGGTGGTCCAGAACCTTGAATCGCAGATGAAGTCGGTTGAGTTCCCGGTCGGCTACGAGGCGGTAGTGCTCGGGGAATACGCGGAACGGCAGGCTGCCTCGCAGCGGCTGCTGCTCTTCTCGATCGGAGCCGTCATCGTGGTCTTCCTGTTGCTCCAGGCCGCGTTCCGCAGTTGGAGGCTGGCGATCCTCGCCATCCTGACGCTGCCCGTCGCCCTGGTGGGCGGGGTGATCGCCGCGCACCTCAGCGGCGGCATCCTGTCGCTGGGCTCCCTGGTTGGCTTCCTGACGCTGATGGGCATCGCGGCCCGCAACGGCATCCTGCTGATCAACCACTGCCAGCACCTTGAACAGTACGAGGGCATGCCCTTCGGGCGGGACCTGGTGCTTCGCGGAGCTGCGGAGAGGCTGTCGCCGATCCTGATGACCACCCTTGCCACCGCGCTGGCCCTGGTGCCACTGGTGGTCATGGGAAACATCCCGGGCCATGAGATCGAGCACCCGATGGCGGTGGTGATTCTGGGCGGGCTGGTCACATCGACACTGGTCAATCTGTTCATCGTCCCGTCGCTGTACCTACGTTTCGCCAAGAAGGGTCCGGCGCGCGAACGCCGGCCCCGCCAGCCCAAACCGGCGGCGGCCGTTTAGCCGCCGCCAACTCAACCAAGGAGAGGTTCTACAGATGCCAAACATCAGAAGAATGCGGTTCACGGCGTACGGTTCTGCCACCCTCCTTGTGCTGGCCACGCTGGCGGTGACGACGGCGGCCCCGGCAACGGCGGCGGCAGCCGACCCGGCCAAGGACCTCTGCGGTCCAGGGACGGCGATCTCCCTGGACCGCTCCGAATTTCCGTCAAAGCCGGAGATCGGGAACAAGTGGTTGCCGCTGGAGCCCGGCATGCAGTTCACCACAACGGGCAAAGTGGTCAACACTGTCGAGAAAACGACGACCAAGCGCACGGTCATCTCCACGGTGACCGGTCTGACAAAGAAGATCGACGGCGTCAACACGTTGGTGGTGTGGGACCGGGACATCAGCGACGGGGAACTTGCGGAATCAGAACTGGCGTTTTTCGCCGAGACGAAGAAAGGAACCGTGTGGCTGTTCGGCGAGTATCCCGAAGAGTATGAGGACGGGAAGCTTGTAGGCGCGCCGAGCACGTTCATCAGTGGAATCGACAAGGCCCAGGCGGGGATCGCCATGCTGGACCACCCCCGCCCGAAAGCCCCCGCCTATCCCCAGGCCTACGCACCCAGCGTGGACTTCCTGGACTGCGCGAAGGTCGTGGAGCGGCATGAAGATGTCTGTGTTCCGGCCGGGAACTATCACAATGTACTGGTCATCGAGGAATCGAATCCGCTGGAGCCGAGAAGCGTCGCAGGCCTGCAGCGGAAGTTCTACGACAGGAAGACCGGCTTGGTCCAGGTCAAACCCGTGGGCGGCGAGGACCAGGAGTCCCTGGACCTGGTGAAGGTCAAGAAACTCAGCGACTCGCAGCTAAAGACCGTCAATGAGCAGGCCCTGGCGCTGGACAACAGGGGCTACACCGTCAGCAAGGACGTCTACGCCAAGACACCCCACGCTGTCGTGGCCAAGCCCGGGCGCCAGTAGCGGCACGTGCCGTAAGAGGCCAGCCACAGGGCGCCAGCCACAAAAGAGCTCCGGCCGGGACACCCGGCCGGAGCTCCTTGTGCTGGCTGCCTTACTTCACATCGTCATCAACCCAGTCCATGGACTTCGTGACGGCCTTCTTCCAGAGGCGCATCTGGCGCTCCCGCTCAGCCTGGTCCAGCTGCGGTTCCCAGCGCTTGTCCTCGGACCAGTTGGCAGAACACTCGCCGAGGTCCTTCCAGAAGCCGACTGCAAGGCCCGCCGCGTACGCGGCACCGAGGGAGGTCGTCTCGACGACCTTCGGACGGATGACTGGAACACCGAGGATGTCCGCCTGGAACTGCATCAGCTTGTCGTTGGCTACCATCCCGCCGTCGACCTTGAGTTCCGTGAGCGGCACACCGGAATCCGCGTTGACCGCGTCGAGGACCTCGCGGGTCTGGAAGGCCGTGGCCTCCAGCGCGGCCCTGGCGATGTGGTTCTTGTTCACGAACCGGGTCAGCCCCACGATCGCGCCGCGGGCATCGGAGCGCCAGTAGGGCGCGAACAAGCCCGAAAACGCGGGGACGATGTAGACGCCGCCGTTGTTCTCGACGGAGGCCGCGAGGCTTTCCACTTCCGGGGCACTGCTGATCATGTTCAGGTTGTCCCGTAGCCACTGGATCAGCGACCCGGTGACGGCGATCGAACCCTCCAGCGCGTAATGCGGGGCCGCGTCTCCGAGCTTGTAACCCACCGTGGTCAGCAGCCCGTTCTTCGAATGGACGATCTCCTCGCCTGTGTTGAAGATGAGGAAGCAGCCGGTGCCATAGGTGTTCTTGGCCTCGCCGGTGTCGAACGCCGCCTGGCCGAAGGTCGCCGCCTGCTGGTCGCCCAGGATGCCGGCAACGGGTACCTCGCGCAGCAGCTGTGAGGTGTGGACCGTGCCGTAGACCTCGGAGGAGGACTTGATGGCCGGCATCATGGACGCCGGAACGGTGAAGGCGTCCAGGATGTCCTGGTCCCAGGACAGCGTCTCCAGGTCCATGAACATGGTCCTGGATGCGTTCGTGACATCGGTGACGTGCACACCGCCGTCGGTCCCGCCTGTCAGGTTCCAGAGCACCCAGCAGTCGGTGTTGCCGAAGAGCAGGTCACCTGCTTCCGCTTTGGCTCGCGCCCCCTCGACGTTATCAAGGATCCACTTGATCTTGGTGCCGGAGAAATAGGTCGCGAGCGGCAGGCCCACCTTCTGTTTGAACCGCTCCGGTCCCCCGTCCTTGGCCAGCTCATCGACGATCGGCTGCGTGCGGGTGTCCTGCCAGACGATCGCGTTATAGACGGGCGTACCGGTCGTCTTGTCCCAGACGACGGCGGTTTCGCGCTGGTTGGTGATGCCGACGGCGGCAATATCGTGACGGGTCAGGTTCGCCTTTGACAGCGCCGAGCCGATCACCTCGCGGGTGTTGTCCCAGATTTCTGCCGGATCGTGTTCCACCCATCCCGCCTGCGGGAAGATCTGCTCGTGCTCCATCTGGCCGGAGGAGACGATGTTGCCGCCATGGTCGAAGACGATGGCGCGGGTGCTGGTGGTGCCCTGGTCAATGGCGATTACGTACTGGTTCATGGTGACGTCCTTGTCTGGATGGCCTGCGGTTATTGGAGTGCTGACGAGGGGAATTAGGAAGCTGCGGTGCCGATGATCGGCACCACCAGGGCGACCAGGCCGGCAAGCCCTCCGCCGATCAGTGGGCCGACGACCGGGATCCAGGAGTAGCTCCAGTCACTGGAACCTTTCCCCTTGATCGGAAGCAGCGCGTGCGCGATCCGGGGGCCGAGGTCGCGGGCGGGGTTGATGGCGTACCCCGTGGGGCCACCGAGCGAAACACCGATACCGACGACCAGCAGGGCCACCGCCAGCGGGCCGAGCCCGGAGGGTATCCCGCCGAAGGCCAGGATGACGAAAACAAGGACGAAGGTGCCGATGATTTCCGTGATGAGATTCCATGCGGTGGAGCGGATCGCCGGGCCCGTGGAGAACACGGCCAGTTTGCTGGCGGGCTCGGGCTCGGTGTCGAAGTGTTGCTTGTGGGCCAGCCACATCACCACGGCGCCCAGGAAGGCACCGAGAAGTTCACCGCCGAAGTAGGTGAGAGTGGAGGCGAAATCGACGTTGACGCCGGAGGCATACTCCTTCTTGCCGTTGAGCAGCAGGCCGAAAGTGACGGCCGGGTTCAGATGCGACCCGGACTTGGCAGCGACGTAGACGCCGGCGAAGACGGCGATGCCCCATCCCCAGGTAACCATAAGGAACCCGCCGTTGTTGCCCTTGGTGCCTTTGAGCGCAACGTTGGCCACAACGCCGCAGCCCAGCAGGGTAAGCATGGCCGTACCGAATACTTCGGACAAGAAAACAATTCCAAGAGACATCTTTGACTCCTTTATTTTCTGTAGTCAGCCCTCGTGTATTGGTAGGGCTGTTGGACCGGCAGCATGTTGGCGCCGCTGGCCGGCAACTGCGTCAGTCCCCGCCGGGGCCCCGCAGTCCTTGGTCCCGGACCTATGGGGCTCGGCGCCGGGGCTGTATCAGGAGACCAGGATGCGAACCCGGACGCCGTGAAACCGCTTGAGCACCTCCTGAGCGTGGATAATTCCGGAGGTTCGGGCTGCCCCGTCCCGGCCCGGCGGACCGGAGGATCCCGTCGCCCCGAACAGCCGCTGGCCCGCTTCCGGCGGGCGGGTGCCCGGTCGGTCCGGGTTCCGGGCTAAACATTTGTGGCCCAACGCTGCTCCTTGGGTTTGCCGTGCGCGGCGCTCAATAAGGACGCGTCGAACGTTCAAGACTATTGTTTGGAATAATCCAAAATGGAGTCAAGCATTATGCAGAAATGATCGGAACGGAAAGTGCACGCCGGCGGCCCGCATCCCGGGCAACTTCCCGGGCAATGGGTAGAGTCGTTGCTATGAGAATTTCCCCCCGGACCCCCCTGAACAACGGCGTGCTGATCGACCGCCTGGGATTCGGGCTGTATAAAGTACCGCCCGGGGACGCCACCGGACTTGTGACCATGGCTCTGGAAGCAGGCTACCGGCACTTCGACACGGCAGCCATGTACGGCAATGAAACCGGGGTGGGCAAGGCTATCGCGGGCCTTGAGCGGTTCCACGGCGCCGGCGGCGGATCCGGCGAACTGTCCCCGGCCCTGTCCCGGGAGGATCTCTTCGTCACGACCAAGGTCTGGAACGACGATCACGGGTACGATGCCACGCTGCGGGCGTTCCATACGTCCATGGCGAACCTTGGCCTCGAGTACATTGACCTGTACCTGATCCACTGGCCCTGCCCCGGGAAAGGGCTCTTTACGGAGACCTACCGGGCTCTGGAAACGCTCTACCACGAAGGCAAGGTCCGGGCGATCGGCGTATCAAACTTCCAGCCCGACCATCTGGACCGGCTGATGGAGACCGCCGAGGTGGTCCCGGCAGTCAACCAGATCGAACTTCACCCCTGGCTGCAGCAGGCTGAACTCCGGAAGAAGCACGACACGCTCGGCATCCGCACGGAGGCATGGAGCCCGCTGGGGCGGGGCCAGGTACTGCGTGACCCGGTCATCCTGGCCCTGGCCGCCGAACATGAACGCACCCCGGCCCAGATCATCCTGCGGTGGCAGCTCCAGCTGGACAACATCACCGTCCCCAAGGCCAGCTCGTCGGACCGGATCCAGGAAAACCGGGCCGTGTTCGACTTCGAACTCTCGGCCGCGGATCTTGCCGATATTGCCGCGCTGGAGCGCGGCTTCCGCACCGGTTCCCACCCTGACCACGTCAATTAGGACCTCAACGAATGGATACCGTGGACACCGCGTCCTCCTCCGAGCCCCTGTTCAGCAACGACCTCGAGGGCCGTACCGTCCCCTCCGAGGTGGTCCTTGACGGTGTGCGCGTGGCGTACTGGACGTACGAACCGGTCCAGGTCACGCCCGAAACCCGAACGATCCTGGTGGTCCACGGCTTCCGCGGCGACCACCACGGCTTGCTCCGGGTGGCCGACCAGCTCCCCGAGATGCGCCTGATCATGCCGGACCTCCCGGGCTTCGGAAGCTCCGCGGCATTCGAGGCGGACCCACACAGCGTGGAACGGTACGGACGCTTCCTCGGCGAACTCATGGCGGCGCTGGGCCTCGGCGCCGAGACGGTGCTGCTCGGCCACTCGTTCGGGTCGATCGTCGCGAGCCATTTCGTTGCGCGCAACCCCGGAGCGGTGGCCGAGCTGATCCTGGTCAACCCCATCGCTGCCCCGGCCCTTGAAGGCGCCAAGGGATTGATGACAAAGCTCGCCATCCTCTACTACGAGGCCGCAGCCCGGCTCCCCTACCGGTTGGGGCAGGCCCTGCTGCGCAGCCAGCTGATCGTGCGCGTAATGAGCGAGGCGATGGCGAAGACCCGGGACAAGACCTTGCGTCGGTTCGTGCATGCCCAGCACAGCGCCTATTTCTCCGCGTTCGCCGACCGGGACAGCCTGCTCGAAGCGTTCAAGGCCTCGGTAGGAAACAACGTCGGTGAAGTAGCGGACCGGCTCACCCTGCCGGTTCTCCTCATCGCGGGTGAACAAGATGAGATTGCCGCCCTCCCGGACCAGCACACGCTCCTCGCCCTGCTGCCGGACGGCCACTTGGACGTGATCCCCGGCGTCGGCCACCTGATCCATTACGAAACCCCGGAGCCCGCCGCGGGCTTCATCCGCCGCTTCCTGAAGGACCACACCGCGTGAAAATCCTCATCGATGCCCGCTTCACCCGCCTGGACCACCATGACGGCATCAGCCGCTACGGTGCCAGCCTCATCGCGGCCACGGCCCGGATCGCTGATGTCTCCATGCTGGTCAGCGACGAACGGCAGCTCGCGCTGCTGCCGGACGTTCCTTATACGCTGATCAACAGCCCGTTGTCTCCGGCCGAGCTGTTCGTCGCGGGCCGGGTCAACAAGCTGGACGCCGACGTCGTCGTATGCCCCATGCAGACGATGGGGAGCTGGGGCCGGAAATATCCCCTTATCCTGACGCTGCACGACCTGATCTACTACGAGCACCCGGCCCCTCCGGGCTTCCTCCCGGCCCCCGTCCGGGTGCTCTGGCGCCTGTACCACAAGGCCTACTGGCCCCAGCGGCTCCTGCTGAACCGGGCCGACGTCGTCGCAACCATCAGCTCCACGACGGCGGCGCTGATCTCCAAGTACCGGCTCACCCGGCGGCCGGTCCGGATTGTCGGCAACGCACCGCAGCCCGGACTTCATCCCCGCGACCCCGGAGCCGGGGCGGACAAGACGCTGCTCTACATGGGCTCGTTCATGCCCTACAAGAACGTGGAGACGATGATCCGGGGCATGGCGGACCTGCCGGACCTGACCCTGCACCTCCTCAGCCGCATCACACCGGAACGCCGCGCGGAGCTCGAAGCCCTGGCCCCGGCCGGCTCCAACCTTGTGTTCCACAACGGTGTGACGGACGCGGAGTACGAGGCATTGCTGGCCCGTACCACCGCTTTGATCAGCCTCTCCCGCGCCGAAGGCTATGGCCTGCCCCTCGTCGAGGCGATGTCCCACGGCACACCGGTGATCGCCAGCGACATCCCGATTTTCCGCGAGGTCGGCGCCGACGCGGTCAGCTACGTGCACCCGGACTCCCCCGCCGAATTCGCCGCAGCCGTGCGGAAACTGGAGCAGCCGGAGTTCTGGAAGGAGCGCTCCCGCCGCTCGGTGGAACGCGCGGCCGACTTCAGCTGGGACGAGTCCGCGCGGAGGCTGCTGGCAGCTGCCGAGGAGGCCGTCGCGCTTCGCCGAGGCCGGCTCTAGCGGGGGTCCCGCGTGCGCCCTGGGTAACTCCCGGGCCCGCGAGCCGTTCAGTACCCGTTTGCCACAAATGGCCGCAATAGGTGCCGGCGTTCCGGCCATCTGCGGCAAATGGCCGCCGAAACCCACGAGCCGCTGAGCACGCACTGGCCACACATGTCCGCGCCTGCAAGCCGGTGGCCGTCCTAGAGAACGTCCACGCCGTCGAGGCGCAGCTGGACAGCATCATCGGTGCGCTTCGCGGCTGACGCTGCCTTGACCGCACGCATCACCTTCGTGGCCTCGTTGGCTTGGGCATAAGGGATGAACAGCAGGGTGCGGACGTCGGCCTCCGTCCGGGCCGGAGTTTTCGGGGCACCAGCTGCTCCGGGGCCTCCCGCGGCCGCTGCGCCTGCGCTGAGCACCAGCGGCGCCGGGCCGGCGGTCCGCAGGACAATCCCCTGCGTGCCCAGCCGTTGCTCGACTGCCTGGGTGAAGTGTCCGACGGCGGTCCGGCCACCGGTGACGGAGGCGACCCGCACCGCCGGCGGCAACTGCAGCTCCTGCCGCAGCTCCAGCTCCCGCTGCGCGTACCCGGCGGGATCCCAGCGCAGAAGGGCGCCTACGCCGGCCGAGTCATCGGCTGTGATCACCACCAGTCCGCTGGCCGCAGCGGAGCGCACGAGCGCCGCGGCGTTGAACCAGCGGCGGACGGCGTCCTCCCCCGCCCGCAGGTTCTCGCGGCGCAGCAGGGAGTCGCCGTCAAGCAGCAGCGCGGCGGCGTACCCGGTGGCGGCGACCGGTTCCGCACCGACAGTCGCCACGACAAGTGCCTTCGCGTCCGGAACCGTGGCGAGCACCCGGTCACCGGACGAGGTAAGAACAGGCGTGCCCGGAAACGCGCGGCCCAATTCCTCCGCGGTGCGCAACGCCCCGGTGGCACCTCGCCGGAGCCGGGCACCGTTGCAGGTGCTGCAGCGCCATTCGGGTGCAGGCGCCGAGCACCAGCGGCATTGCGGCACGGCAGAACTCCCGCTGGGTCCCGCAATGGCCAACGGGCCGCTGCAGGCGGTGCACCGGGCCGGCTCGCGGCAGGTCTCGCAGGCGAGCGAGGGGGCGTAGCCCGCGCGGGCCACCTGGACGAGGACCGGCCCCCGTTCCAGGCCCTCTTTGGCTGCCCGCCACGCTGCGGCGGGCAGCCGGGCAATCCGGGCGAGCGGGTCGCGTTCCAGTTCGTAGCTGTCAGCGGTGTTCTGTACGCGCGGAACCATGCGGCGCACCACCGTGCGGTCCGCTTCCACCGCACGGGCCCAGCCGGAGGCAATAAGCCGCTGTGTTTCGGTACTGCGCGTGTGGCCGGCGAGGAGGCAGGCTGCGCCCTCCTGGCCCGCCCGGAGCAATAGGACTTCGCGGGCGTGCGCGTACGGTGCGCGTTGCTCGATGTGGAGGTCGTCGCCGTCGTCCCAGCACACCACAAGGCCAAGATCGCGGACCGGTGCGTATGCGGCGGACCGTGTGCCGACGGCCACCCTGGCGGCGCCGCTGAGGACGCGAAGGAAGCTCCGGTAGCGCGGCGTCGGGCCGTCATCGGCGCTGAGCCGGGCCACGTCCCCTGCGGGAAGCAGGTCCAGCAGGGCCGCTTCCACCCGGTCCAGGTCCCGGTAGTCCGGCAGCACCACCACGGCGCCCCGGCCGGACAACCGGACCGCGGCGACGGCCTCGGCGATCATACGGGGCCAGCCCCCGGTGCCGTAGCCCTGGAGCGCTGCGAGCACAGCGCGGGGCGACTCCCCCGCCCGAAGATGCTGGAGGAAGGCCGGGCCGTTGCGGTAGTCCGCCCAGCTGGACGCTGCAGGAATGGCCGCCCCGGCACCCGCTCCTGCACCCGCTTCGGCGTCCGCGAACAGGGCCGGATCCAGTTGCCCGTCCGGAGCGAATTCCTTTTCGAGTTTCGCCATCCGGGGCGGGACGGCGACGCGCAGGACGTCGCTGAGGGTTCCCGCATAGCGGGCCGCTACGCGCCTGGCGAGCTCTGCTACGGCCGCCGTCAGAACGGGAACCGGCGAAACAACCTTGTGCAACGGCACGAGGGCATGGCCGGCGTCGGATTCTGTGACCCGGTCGACGAGGTAACCGGGCAGTTCCTGGCCGTTGAACTTGACCTTCACGCGCACACCGGGCCGGGCCGCGGCGTCGAGGTCGGCGGGGACGCTGTAGTCGAAGGGCCGGTCCAGGTGCGGGAGCGATGATTCGATCACCACCCGCGCCACCGGCAGTTCGGCTGCGAGGGCAGGTCCCACGGCGGCGCGGGCAGCGGAGGTGCCGGGGAAGCCGGAGAGCAGCGACGGCTGGAAGGGCTCCTCCTGCGGCTCCGCCCGCGCCGTCACCTGTGCAGGGATCTGGCCAGAGATTCGCGGAGGGACTTGGGCTGGGACCTGGGCCATGGGTGCTCACCTCCGTTCGGACGTTCCGACTTAAAGCGCGCCGGTTAAAACATGCAGGGTTAAAACAAGCCGGTTAAAAAGCCGGCCTCTTAAAAAGCTTGCCAGGCCACCGGAACGGCGGCCTGGCAACAGTCCATCACGCGGCTACGACATTCACGCGTTGAAGAAAGCCTTCAGCTCGTCTACCCGGTCCAGCCGCTCCCAGGTGAAGTCGGGATCTTCCCGGCCGAAATGGCCGTGCGCTGCGGTCTTGGCGTAGATGGGCCGCTTCAGGTCCAGGGCGTCGATGATGGCGCGCGGACGAAGGTCGAAGATTTCGGCGATGGCGGCACTGATCTTCGCGGGGTCGACGGTTTCCGTGCCGAAGGTCTCCACGTAGGTGCCCACGGGGCGGGCCTGTCCGATCGCGTAGGCGATCTGGATTTCGGCGCGCTTGGCGAGTCCGGCAGCGACGACGTTCTTGGCCACCCAGCGCATCGCGTACGCGGCTGAGCGGTCCACTTTGGACGGATCCTTGCCGGAGAAGGCGCCGCCGCCGTGGCGGGCCATGCCCCCATACGTGTCCACGATGATCTTGCGGCCGGTAAGGCCGGCGTCCCCGACGGGCCCGCCGATCACGAAGGCGCCGGCCGGGTTCAGGATGTTGCGTGAGCGCGACGTGTCGAGGTTGGACAGCGCCAGAACAGGCTCCACAACGTGCGCGGCGAGGTCGGCACGGAGTTGTTCAAGGCTGGCGCCCTCAGCGTGCTGGCTGGAGATGACCACCGTCTCGACCGACACCGGGCGGTCACCGTCGTAGCCGACCGTGACCTGCGTCTTGCCGTCCGGGCGGAGGTAGGCCAGCTCGCCGCTCTTGCGGACCTCGGTGAGGCGTTCGGAAAGACGGTGCGCGAGCCAGATCGGAACCGGCATGTAGGACGGCGTCTCATCGCTGGCGTAGCCGAACATGAGGCCCTGGTCGCCGGCGCCCTGCAGGTCGTAGTCATCCTCCTGGCGGCCTTCGCGGGCCTCGAGCGAGTTGAAGACGCCACCGGCAATGTCGTTGGACTGCTGGCCGATGGATACGGACACCCCGCACCGGGCGCCGTCGAAGCCGTTGGCCGAGGAGTCGTAGCCGATGCCCAGGATGGTTTCGCGGACGATCTGCGGAATTTCGACGTAGGCGTCGGTGGTGACCTCGCCTGCCACATGTACCAGGCCGGTGGTGGCCAAGGTCTCCACAGCGACCCTGGACTCCGGGTCCTTGGCCAGCAGGGCATCGAGGATCGCATCGCTGATCTGGTCGCAGATCTTGTCCGGGTGACCCTCGGTCACGGACTCGGACGTGAAGAGCCGGAGCGAAGCCGGGGTGGACCCGTGGAAGTCAGGAATGTGCAGCGGTAAAGTCACTCAACTACCTTACTGGTTGGAAAACGGACGTCCGGCAGCACGTGTCCCCCTGCTAAGGAGACGTTGGTTACGCCGGGGCTAGGCTGGCGGAACAACGCGGCTCAACTCATCGCTGATCCGGTCGATAACGGCCGCCGCAACGTCGGACTTGGCACCCGACGCCTCCTGCGGTTCGGAGCCGGAGCGGGAAAGGATGACTACCGAGTTGGTGTCCTCGCCAAAGACGCGGTCCTTGCCCACCTGGTTGACCACCAGCAGGTCGCAGGCCTTGCGCCGCAGTTTCGCCTCCGCGTACGCCAGCACGTTGCCATCCGCGTCGCCTGTTTCAGCCGCGAAGCCGACAATGAATTGGTTCCGTGAGGCTGCGTCCCGGACTTCCACGAGCTCGCGGAGGATGTCCGGATTGCGGACCAGCGCGATGACAGGATCGGCGACGTCGTCGCGCTTCTTGATCTTGGTGCCGGAGACGTCCGCGGGACGGAAGTCGGCGACCGCCGCGGCCATGATGATGACGTCGGAGTCCGCGGCGGCGTGCAGTGCCGCCTTCCGCAGTTCCAGGGCGGTCTCCACCCGTATGAGTTGCACACCCTCCGGAATGGGAACCTCCATGTGGGCCGCCAGCAGCCGGACTTTCGCCCCGGCTTGGAGGGCGGCCACGGCGAGGGCTGCGCCCTGCTTACCGGACGACCG
The DNA here is from genome assembly GCF_030816935.1 of Arthrobacter sp. B3I9. Classification (NCBI taxonomy): domain Bacteria; kingdom Bacillati; phylum Actinomycetota; class Actinomycetes; order Micrococcales; family Micrococcaceae; genus Arthrobacter; species Arthrobacter sp. B3I9. The sequence goes on along the minus strand of NZ_JAUSYO010000001.1, from coordinate 2,188,922 downwards.
GTTGCCCAGGAAACGTACCGGGTCCAGCGGTTCGCGGGTTCCGCCGGCGCTGATGGTGACGGTCAGGCCGGACAACGGCCCGCGTTCCGACGGCGGCACGGCAGAACCGTTGGACGCGGCACGGCCGTCAGACGCCGCAAGGCCGCCAGACCCCGCAAGGCCGCCAGGCGCCGTCGGGCTGTTGGGCGCAGCCGGGTCTCCGGCGAGTGCCATTGCCGCCTGGAAGATCGCCTCCGGTTCGGGCAGCCGGCCGGGCCCGGAGTCCGTTCCTGTCAGCCGGCCCGAGGCCGGTTCCAGGACGGTAACACCACGGCTGCGCAGGGTCTCGACATTGGCCTGGGTGGCGTCGTGCTGCCACATCTCGGTGTGCATGGCGGGGGCCATCAGAACCGGGCAGCGGCCGGCCATCAGCAGCGTGTTGGTCAGCAGATCGTCGGCCTGTCCGGTTGCCGCGCGCGCCAGCAGGTCCGCGGTGGCAGGTGCCACCACGATAAGGTCGGCTTCGTGGCCCAAACGGACGTGGTTGACGGTGTGGACGTCGTCGAAGACGCTGTTGCTCACCGGATGACCGGATAAGGCCTCCCAGGTCGCGACACCGACAAAGCGCGTGGCGGCTTCGGTGGGGATGACCGTGACGTCATGGCCCGCTTCAGTAAAAAGCCGGAGGAGCGATGCCACCTTGTAGGCGGCAATCCCTCCCCCGACTCCGAGGACTATGCGCACGTGACCTCCGTCAGCAGCACGTCAGGCTGCAGTGTTACTCTGCAGCTTCGATCGGGGCGGATACGAGCTTGCCTTCGTTGATTTCGCGCAGTGCGATGGAAAGCGACTTCTCGTTCAGCTTGGTGTCGACCAGCGGGCCGACGTACTCGAAGAGGCCCTCGTGCAGCTGGGCGTAGTAGGCGTTGATCTGGCGTGCGCGCTTGGCGCCGAAGATCACCAGTCCGTACTTCGAGTCGGCGGCCTTCAGCAGCTCGTCGATCGGCGGGTTGATGATGCCTTCAAGGTTCGTGGACACGAATTCTCCAAATTCTAACGGGCCGATCCGACCCTGCGGTTAGTGCGGGTGCGGGGTCAGCCCCATGAGTGAAACAAGCTCGTCCGCTGCGCGTCGAACGTCATCATTGATGACGGTGTGGTCAAACTCCGGTTCAGCGGCAAGTTCTACTTTACCGGTTTCCAGCCGTCGCTGCTGTTCCTCCGGGCTTTCCGTGCCGCGGCCCACCAGACGGCGGACCAATTCCTCCCAGCTGGGCGGGGCGAGAAAGACGAACTGCGCCTCAGGAACAGCCTGCTTTACCTGGCGTGCGCCCTGCAGGTCGATCTCCAACAGCACGGAGCGGCCCTCGGCGATGGCCTCGTCCACAGTGCTCTTGAGGGTGCCGTACGTATTCTGCCCGTGCACCACGGCCCATTCCAGCAACTCTCCTGCTGCCACGAGGGAATCGAACTCTTCTTTGGACTTGAAGTAGTAATGCACCCCGTCGATCTCGCCAGGACGCGGCGCGCGGGTCGTCGCCGATACCGAGAGCCAGACTTCGGGATAGTTGTCGCGGATGTACGTGGACACGGTGCCTTTACCAACAGCCGTCGGCCCGGCGAGGACTGTCAATCCCGGTTTCTTGCTCACATATTCCTTTGGACGGTATTTGGCATAGCTGGTGCAGCTACTTGTCGTCTATAAAATCTACCAGCGCCCGGCGCTGGTGAATTCCGAGGCCGCGGACCCGGCGGGAAGCGGCGATGCCGAGCTGGTCCATGATGGCTGCGGCCCGCACCCGGCCGATCCCCGGCAGGGCCTCGAGCAGTTCGACGATCCGCATCCGGGCGATGGCGTCATCGGTGTCGCCGGAAGTGAGCAGCTCCTCTATGCTGAGCTCCCCTGACTTCAGCCGCTCCTTGGCCGCCGCCCTCGTGGTCCGGGCGGCAGCGGCCTTGCCTAACGCGTCTGAACGCTCCTGAGGGGTGAGGGGTCGCAAACTCACGCTAAAGTCCTCCTGCCTGCGCTGCCGGGCCTGCCAGGCCGCGGGCCACCACTGGCGTGGTACAGGCCGTGCCGGACAGCGCCCAGGCAGTTTGCGTGGGCGTGTCCTGAACCTACCGTCTGGACATTGCAGAAATCAATGGACGGCTGCACCGGCCCCAGCTTCTCCAAAGGTCAGGCGGTGCGCAGCTCCTCGAGGGTGCGCCGGGCCGCGTCATACAGGTCCTGGACCCGCGGGCCGGCGCCAAGGATGTCCCTGCTGGAGGTACCTAGGACCTGGCCGTAGGCCGCTCCGAAAGTCCGGCGGAGATCCGCCGCCGTGGCTCCCTGGGCACCAAGGCCCGGGGCCAGGATAGGCCCGCGGACTGCGGCGAGGTCCAGGCCGAGCTCGGTCAGCGCCGAACCCACCGTGGCGCCCACCACGAGACCTACGGAACCCAGGCCCGCTGAACCCGGACCGGCCGCCGGCTGCTGGTTTTCCGGTTCCGGAGACCCGATGTACCGCTGGTTTTCCATGGCCGCCGCCTGCACGATCCGGCGGGCCACGGAATCCGCACCGCCAACGTGCTGCACGGAGGCGCCCTCGGGGTTGGAGGTCAGGGCGAGGACGAACACGCCGCGACCGGTCTGCGCCGCGAGCTCGAGCGCCGGCCGCAGCGACTCAAAGCCCAGGTACGGGCTAAGGGTCACCGAGTCCGCGGCCAGGGCTGACCCGTCCCGCAGCCAGGCATCGGCATAGGCGGCCATGGTGGAGCCGATGTCACCGCGCTTGGCGTCGGCGATGGTCAGGACCGAAGCGTCCGCGGCCTCGGCCAGCGTCCGTTCCAGCACGGCCATCCCCGCGGAGCCGTGCCGCTCGTAAAGGGCCACCTGCGGCTTGACCGCGGCAGCGAGCGGACCCACCGCTTCGAGGACGGCGAGCGAGAAGCGCTCCAGCCCTGCGGCGTCGTCGTTCAGGCCCCAGCGCTGCAGCAGCGCCGGGTGCGGGTCGATCCCCACGCAGAGCGGACCGCGGTCGGCCATGGCGCGGCCGAGCCGGGAGCCGAAGGACTCCCGGCCGGCCGTTGCTGCCTCAGGCATTCTGCGGGGCCGCAACCGGCGCCGCCGTCTGCAGAGCCGGCTGTCCGGCGCCGGCCTGGGCCGCCAGCGAGGCCACGAGGGCCGCCGCGTGCTCCTGCAGGCTCGTGACGGACCATTCGTACGTGCGCAGCGCCTCGATTGCTTGGACGGCGGCATTGAATTCAGCGACCGTCGTGATGCACGGGATGCCGATCGAGGTCGCGGCGGCACGCAGTTCGTAGCCGTCGCTGCGGGCTTCGCCTCCGGAAGGAGTGTTGAAGACCATGTCGATCTCACCGGCGATGATGAGGTCGGCGATGGTGCCCTCCCCTTCCGCGCTGGAGCCCTCGGCGACCTTCCGGACCGGGGTGGCCTGGATGCCGTTGCGGCGCAGCACGTCGGCGGTGCCACCGGTGGAGACGATCTCGAAGCCGAGGTCCGAGAGCCGCTTCACGCCCATGATCACCGAACGCTTGTCCCGGTTGGCCACCGAGACGAAGATCTTGCCTTCGGTCGGCAGCGCGTTGTTGGCCGCTGCTTGGCTCTTCGCGAAAGCGGTGTCGAAGTGCTTGTCGATGCCCATGACCTCGCCGGTGGAGCGCATTTCGGGGCCGAGCAGCGAGTCGACCACCTTGCCCTCGGGGGTCCGGAAGCGGCTGAACGGCAGCACGGCTTCCTTGACCGAGACCGGGGCGTCCAGCGGCAGCGTCGAGCCGTCGCCGGTTTCCGGCAGCATCTTGTACGCGGAGCGGAGCTGGTTGATGGTCACGCCGGTGCCGATCAGGGCCGCGGCTTTGGCCATCTGCACGCCGGTGGCCTTGGAGACGAACGGGACCGTGCGGGAGGCCCGGGGGTTGGCTTCCAGGACATAAAGCACGTCCGAGGCCAGCGCGAACTGGATGTTGATCAGGCCGCGGACGCCCACGCCTTCGGCGATCGCCAGCGTGGCGGCCCGGACGCGTTCGAGCACGTTGTTTCCGAGGGTGATCGGCGGGAGCACGCAGGCCGAGTCACCGGAGTGGATGCCGGCCTCCTCGATGTGCTCCATGATGCCGCCGAGGTACATCTCCTTGCCGTCGTACAGCGCGTCGACGTCGATTTCGACAGCGTCCTCGAGGAAGCGGTCGATCAGGACCGGGTGCTCGGTGGTGATCTCGGTGGCGTTCGCGATGTAGCGGGACAGGTTCGGCTCGTCGTAGACGATTTCCATGCCGCGGCCGCCGAGGACATAGGACGGGCGGACGAGGACCGGGTAGCCGATTTCGTCGGCGATCTTCTTGGCGTCCTCGAAGGACACGGCGGTGCCGTTCTTCGGCGCGATCAGCCCCGACTGCTCAAGAACACGGGAGAAGGCTCCGCGGTGCTCCGCCAGGTCGATCGCCTCCGGAGAGGTGCCGAGGATCGGCACGCCGGCGTCGGCGAGCTGCTGGGCAAGCTTCAGCGGCGTCTGGCCGCCGAGCTGGACGAAGACGCCCATCACGCCGCCGGTGCGTTCCTCGGCTGCGATGACCTCCAGCACGTCCTCGAGCGTGAGCGGCTCGAAGTACAGGCGGGTGGAGACGTCGTAGTCGGTGGAGACGGTTTCCGGGTTGCAGTTGACCATCACTGTCTCGTAGCCGGCCTTGCGGAGCGCCATCGAGGCGTGGACGCAGGAGTAGTCGAACTCGATCCCCTGGCCGATCCGGTTCGGGCCGGAACCGAGGATGATGATCGACGGCTTGGCGTGCAGCGCGACCTCGTCCTCCTGGTCATAGGACGAATAGTGGTACGGCGTGTAGGCGGCGAACTCGGCGGCGCAGGTGTCCACGGTCTTGTAGACGGGGCGGATGCCGAGGGCCTGCCGGACGCCGCGGACGACGTCCTCCGAGTTGTGCGTAAGGGCGCCGATCTGCTCATCGGAGAAGCCGTGGCGCTTGGCGCGCTGGAGCATCTCCGGGGTCAGGGCGGCGGCCTGGCGGATTTCGAGCGAGATCTCGTTCAGCAGCTGGAGCTGGTCCAGGTACCAGGGGTCGATCTTCGTGGCCTCGAAGAGCTGCTCCACGGTGGCGCCGCCCAGCAGGGCGCGCTGGACCTGGTGGAGGCGGTCCGTGGTGGGCCGTTTGGACTTCTCGACCAGCTCGGCGACTTCCCATTCCGGGACGTGGCTGAAGTCCAACTGGGAGCCCTTCTGCTCGAGCGACCGCAGCGCCTTCTGGAGGGCCTCACTGAAGTTGCGCCCCATCGCCATGGCCTCGCCCACCGATTTCATGGTGGTGGTCAGGGTGGGGTCCGCGGCCGGGAACTTCTCGAAGGCGAAGCGCGGGACCTTCACGACGACGTAGTCCAGGGTCGGCTCAAAGGAGGCCGGCGTCTTCTGGGTGATGTCGTTCGGGATCTCGTCCAGCGTGTAGCCGAGGGAGAGCTTGGTGGCGATCTTCGCGATTGCGAAGCCGGTGGCCTTGGACGCGAGGGCGGAGGACCGGGAGACGCGGGGGTTCATCTCGATCACGACGACGCGGCCGGTGTCCGGCTCGACGGCGAACTGGATGTTGCAGCCGCCGGTGTCGACGCCGACCTCCCGGATGACGGCGATGGCGATGTCGCGCAGGCGCTGGTATTCGCGGTCCGTCAGGGTTAGGGCCGGGGCCACGGTGATGGAGTCGCCGGTGTGCACGCCGACCGGGTCGAAGTTCTCGATGGAGCAGACAACAACGACGTTGTCGTTCTTGTCGCGCATCATCTCAAGCTCGTATTCCTTCCAGCCGAGGATGCTCTCTTCGAGCAGCACCTCGCTGGTGGGGCTGTACTGCAGGCCCTGCCCGACGATCCGGCGGAGGTCGCTTTCGTCGTAGGCGAGGCCGGAACCGAGGCCGCCCATGGTGAAGGAGGGCCGCACGACCATCGGGTAGCCGAGGTCCTCGGCCGCCGTCAGCGCCTCGTCGATGGTGTGGATGATGTGGCTGCGGGCCGATTCGGCGCCGCAGCGTTCCACCACGCCCTTGAACTTCTCGCGGTCCTCGCCAAGCTCGATCGCGGCGATGTTCGCGCCGATCAGCTCCACGTTGTACTTCTCGAGGACACCGTTCTTGTCCAGCGCGATCGCCGTGTTCAGCGCGGTCTGGCCGCCCAGGGTGGGCAGGACCGCGTCCGGGCGCTCCTTTGCGATGATCTTTTCAACCACCTCGGGGGTGATCGGCTCGACGTAGGTGGCGTCAGCGAACTCCGGGTCCGTCATGATGGTCGCCGGGTTGGAGTTGACGAGGATGACGCGCAGGCCTTCCTCCTTGAGGACGCGCAGTGCCTGGGTGCCGGAGTAGTCGAATTCGGCCGCCTGGCCGATCACGATGGGGCCGGAACCGATGACCAGGACGCTCTTAAGGTCAGTTCTCTTAGGCATTACTTCTTGTCCTCAGTGTTGTTGTCGTTTTTGTGCTCGGCGCTGTTGTTGTCCGCTTGCACGGGGTGCGCGGAGTCCACGGGGTCCTTGGACAGGTTGGCCGTGCGGCCGTCCCGGGTACCCTCCATCAGGTCGATGAAGCGGTCGAAGAGGTAGGCGGCGTCGTGCGGGCCGGAGGCGGCCTCGGGGTGGTACTGCACCGAGAACGCGGGGATGTCGAGGCAGGACAGGCCCTCCACGACGTCGTCGTTCAGGCTGACGTGGCTGACCTCGACACGGCCGAAGCGCGCCTCGGGCGCCTGGGTGGCCCCGTTGAGCGGGGCGTCCACGGCGAAGCCGTGGTTCTGGGAGGTGATCTCCACCTTGCCGGTGCGGCGGTCCATCACCGGCTGGTTGATGCCGCGGTGTCCGTAGCGGAGCTTGTACGTGCCGAAGCCCAGGGCGCGGCCGAGGATCTGGTTGCCGAAGCAGATGCCGAAGTACGGGATCTGCTCGTCCAGGACCGAGCGGAGCAACGCGACCTGGTTGTCCGCCGTCGCGGGGTCGCCCGGTCCGTTGGACATGAAGAAGCCGTCGGGATTGGTGGCCTTGACGTCGTCGATGGTGGCGGTCGCCGGCAGCACGTGCACGCGGATGCCGCGCTCGGCGAGGCGGATCGGTGTCATCCGTTTGATGCCGAGGTCGATGGCCGCGATGCTGAAGCGCGGCTCGCCGTCCCAGCCCCAGTCCTTGGGCTCAACCGTGTAGGCCTCGTCCACGCTCACTTCCTCGGCGAGCTTGGAACCTTCCATGGGCGCGCTGGCCAGGACGGTGTCCACCAGTTCCTTGTCGGTGGCGCGGACGGCGTCACCCGAGAAGATCCCGGCGCGCATGGTCTTGTGTTCGCGCAGGTGGCGGGTGATGGCGCGGGTGTCGACGCCCTGGATGCCGACGATGCCCTGCTCCGCCAGTTCGGCGTCAAGGGACCGCTCGGAGCGCCAGTTGGACGGGCGCCGCGCGGGATCCCTGACGATGTAGCCGGCGACCCAGATGCGCCGGGACTCGGCGTCGTCCTTGTTCACGCCGGTGTTGCCGATGTGCGGCGCCGTCTGGACCACGAGCTGGCGGGCGTAGGAGGGGTCGGTGATGGTCTCCTGGTAACCGGTCATCCCGGTGGCGAAGACAGCCTCGCCGAGGGCGGTTCCGGTGGCGCCGTAGCTGGTGCCTCGGAATATCCGTCCGTCCTCGAGCACGAGGGCCGCGGGGGTGGATGCGGCCGGGGTTGCCGTCGCTTCCGTTTCAGTTCCTGTGGGGTTTTCCGTCACGTTGTCACTTTCCACTATCGGCATTGGCCTGAGGGGCTGCGGAGATCAGATCCCGCAGGGCGTTGAGGAGGGTTGTTTTGTCGTCGGCGTGCCGGGTGCGGAACCCGGTGTCCAGCTCGTGGGCGCCGAGCATCCAGCTCAGAACCAGCAGGCCGTCCTTTTCGACGAACTTTCCGGCCATGCCGCTTTCCTGGCGTACGCCGGTGAGCCGGGCGGCCGGGATGAAGAGCGGGCCGGCGCCGGAGCGCTCGAAGAGCACTCCTTCGGGGCGGACGCTGAGTTCGGCGTTCGTCCGGATGCCGAGGCCGTGGACCGCGATCCGGTCCAGCCAGTCACCGGCGGTGGTGGACGCGACGTACTGTCCGTCGGCTGCCGCCAGCGGGGAGCCGAGTTCCGCCGGAACCTGGGGCAGGGGTTCGACGTCGGCCTGGCGGCGCAGGCGGTTCCGCCAACCGAGCCAGATCAGGGCCAGCGCGACGCCGACCAGGACCACAGTGAGGAGCAACGAAAGGTCTTTGACCATCAGTTGCGGCCCGCCGCTGCCGTGCCTGCGTTTCCCGACGCGTCCGGAGCCTCCGGCTGCCAGCGGTACGGGGTGTTGAGTTTGCCGTCGAGGACGGTCGGGTGGCCCTTGAAGAACGTCGCCACCACCTTGCCCGGCAGTTCCCGGCCGGCGAACGGAGAGTTACGGCCCATAGTTGCCATCTTAGAAGGGTCCACGGTCCAGCGCGCAGCCGGGTCCACGAGTGTGACGTTGGCGGGCTCCCCTGCCTCAAGCGGGCGGCCCTGGTCCTCGAGCCGGCCGATCGCGGCCGGGGCGGTGGAGGTGACGCGGGCAAAGTCCGCCCAGCCCATCAGGCCGCTTTCGATCATGGTGTGCTGCACCACCGAGAGCGCCGTCTCCAGGCCGGTCATGCCCATGGCGGCCTGCGCCCACTCACATTCCTTGTGTTCGCTCGGGTGCGGGGCGTGGTCGGTCCCGACGACGTCGATCGTTCCGTCCGCCAGGCCGGCGCGCAGAGCCTGCACATCGGCGTCGGTGCGCAGCGGCGGGTTGACCTTGTAGACGGGGTCGTAGCTGCGGGCCAGCTCGTCCGTGAGCCAGAGGTGGTGCGGGGTGACCTCGGCGGTGACGTTGACGCCGCGGGACTTGGCCCAGCGGATGATTTCCACGGAGCCGGCGGTGGAGACGTGGCAGACGTGAAGCCGCGAACCGACGTGCTGGGCGAGGAGGACATCGCGGGCAATGATGCTTTCCTCGGCGACGGCGGGCCAGCCGGTGAGCCCGAGGACCGCCGAGACAACGCCTTCGTTCATCTGGGCCCCGGCGGTGAGCCGCGGTTCCTGCGCGTGCTGGGCCACGACGCCGTCGAACGCCTTGACGTATTCGAGGGCCCGGCGCATCAGCACGGGGTCGGAGACGCAGACGCCGTCGTCGGAGAACACGCGGACGCGGGCGCGGGAATCGGCCATGGCGCCCAGCTCGGCCAGCTGCTCCCCGCCAAGGCCCACCGTGACGGCGCCGACCGGGCGCACGTCCACCCAGCCGGCGGTCCGGCCGAGGGTGAGGACCTGCTCGACGACGCCCGCGGTGTCCGCGACCGGCGTGCTGTTGGCCATCGCGTGGACGGCCGTGTAGCCCCCGAGCGCCGCGGCGCGGGTTCCGGTCTCGACCGTTTCGGCGTCCTCGCGGCCGGGCTCGCGGAGGTGGGTGTGGATGTCCACCATGCCGGGCAGGGCCACGAGGCCCGCGGCCTCGATTATTGTTGCGTTCCTCACCCCGGCGCCGTCGGCGTTCAACTGCTGGCCGCGTTCGGCAATGACGCCGTCCCGGATGAGGAGGTCTTCGGCGGCACCGCCGAGGATGGCGGCGCCGCGGATCAGGTAGGCACCTTCGTTGCCCGTGTCCTGTTGCTGTGTTGCCATCAGTGGCTCTCCTTCGTGGAATTAGTGGCTGCTGTCTCGCGGGTATCTCCGGAGAGCAGCAGGTAAAGCGCGGCCATGCGGATGGAAACGCCGTTGCGCACCTGCGCGAGCACGGTGGAACGGGGCGAATCCGCGGCCGCCGAGGAAATTTCCAGCCCGCGGTTCATGGGGCCGGGGTGCAGGATGATGGTGTCCTTGAGGCCGAGCCCGTCCAGGGCGCGGAGCCGGTTGTCGTCGAAGCCCCAGCGGCGGGAGTATTCCCGCGCGGTCGGGAAGAACGAGGCATTCATCCGCTCGCCCTGGACGCGGAGCATCATCATCGCATCCACACCCTTGGCGAGGGTCTCGTCGAGGTCGTAGCTGACGGTGCAGGGCCACTTTTCGACGCCGAACGGCAGCAGGGTGGGCGGCGCCACGAGGGTGACGTCGGCGCCCAGGGTCCGCAGGAGCCAGACGTTGGAACGCGCAACCCGGGAGTGCAGGACGTCGCCCGCGATCGCGACGCGCATGCCGGTGAGGTCCGCCCCGGCGGAGGGGGTTCCGGCGAGCTTGGACCAGTGCCGGCGCATCGTGAACGCATCCAGGAGAGCCTGGGTGGGGTGTTCGTGGGTGCCGTCTCCGGCGTTGATCACGGCGGCGTCGATCCAGTCCGTCGCCGCCAGCCGGTGCGGCGCGCCGGAGGCCCAGTGCCGGATCACCACTGCGTCCGCCCCGATTGCGGCCAGGGTCTGTGCCGTGTCCTTGAGCGACTCGCCCTTGGAGACGGAGGACCCCTTCGCGGCGAAGTTGATGACGTCGGCGGAGAGCCGTTTGGCGGCCGCCTCGAAGGAGATCCGGGTGCGGGTGGAGTCCTCGAAAAACAGGTTCACCACAGTGCGGCCGCGCAGCGCGGGGAGCTTCTTGACTTCGCGCTCCCCCACCGCGGCCATTTCTTCGGCAGTGTCGAGGATGCGGACGGCGTCATGCAGGCTCAGGTCTTCGGTGGAGAGCAGATGCCTCATGAAGTGGCCTCGATGACGACCTCATTTACGGGGGCGCCGTCGACGGCGTCGGTCTCCGCAAGCCTGACCCGGACTTTTTCCGCCGAGGACGTGGGCAGGTTCTTGCCGACGTGGTCCGCGCGGATGGGCAGTTCGCGGTGGCCGCGGTCGATCAGCACGGCGAGCCGGACAATGCGGGGGCGGCCGAGGTCGATGATCGCATCGAGGGCGGCGCGGATGGTGCGGCCGGAGTAGAGCACGTCGTCAACCAGCACAACGACCTTGTTGTCGATCCCGGTGCGGGGAAGCTGGGTGGGATACGGCGGCCGGGTGGGCTGGTGCGAGAGGTCATCGCGGAACATGGTGACATCGAGCTGGCCTACGATCGCGGCGGCGTTCACGGTTGGGTCTGCGGCGGCAATCTTCTCCGCGAGCCGGACGGCGAGGGGGTAGCCCCTCCGCGGGATGCCAAGCAGGACCAGGTCCTTGGAGCCCTTGTTGGACTCGAGGATTTCATGGGCGATACGAGTGAGTGCACGGTCGATGTCCGCCTGGTTGAGTACCACGCGGGTATGCACAACCTTGGCCGGAACCGGTGCTTCTGGAACAGAAGTCAACGCTCGTCTCCCCTTTCCCCGCCTCACGGGACGGAATTAAAAAAGGATCATTTTGCCCACCCAAATTACCACAGCGGCTGCCGGGGCCCGCGCCGGGAGGGGGCGTTGTTCGTCACAACCGCCACGCCCGTGGTGCTGCACCACTACCCTCACGCCTCGCGAAAATCCAGCTCTGGGTTCCCGGTCCCCACCCGTCTGATTTCGGACGCACCGCCTTAAATTGTCGGTGCCTGTCTATAGCCTTTGTGTATGGAAAGCAGAGCGGCTTTGTGTATGGAAAGCAGAGCGGCTTTGAGTGTGGAAACCCGGGAGGCAATGGCGGCCGTTGCCGCGTCCGCTGCTGCGCTTGCGGATTCGCTGTCCCGCGCGGAGCTGTCCGGCGCCGATAGCGTCCGAGACGCCGATCCGTTCCGGACTCGGGCCGATGCGTTCCTGGACGGCCTGGGCGAGGTGGCCCGGTTGGAAGCCCGGACTGCCGCGTTGAAGGCCCGGCTGACCGCCGAATACGCGCGGGCAGCCGAGGCTCTGGCGCCTTCGGCAGCGTCCCCGCAGGAACGCACCGCCCAGGAAATGTCCGTCGTCGCCGAGGTTGCCTGCGCCCTGACGGTCCGCGAACGAAGCGCCGGCACGCTCGGTGCCGGGTCCTGACGGATTCGCTGCCGCTGACCCTGGCGGCCCTGCAGGAAGGGACGATCTCCTGGCAGCACGCCCGGATCCTCATCGACGAGACCACCGGCCTGGACCCCGCCGCAGCGGCCGCACTCGAGGCGCACTTCCTGGACCCCGACGCGCCGGGACGGGCCCGCGGCTGCCACGCCGGGGAGCTCACCGCGTCCCGGTTCCGCGCCAAGGCCCGCACCTGGCGCGAACGCCACCACCCGGTCAGCATCGAAGAACGCCACGCGAAGAGCGCCGCGGACCGGCGCGTGGAGTTCGTTCCGGACCGGGACGGCATGGCCTGGCTCTCGGCATACCTCCCGGCCGACGCCGCGGCGGGCATCTGGGAACGGGCCACCGCGGCCGCCCGCGCCCTCCAGGGCCCGGCCGAGCCCCGGACCCTTCCCCAGCTCCGCGCCGACGTCACCGCGACCTGGCTCCTCACCACCGGCAGCGCGGATGCTAGCGCTGACGGTGACGGTGAGGGTGACGGAGCCGGTACCGCTGGCAGTGGCACCACCGGCGCTGATGGTGACGGAGCCGCCGCCGGCAACAGCGCCACCACTGTCGGCGGACCGGCCGGTCCGGGCGGGGGTGTTCCGTCGCCGCGGGCGCAGGTGCTGGTCACCGTTCCGGTCCTGTCGCTGCTGGGCCTCACGGAGGAACCCGCCGTCCTGGACGGGTACGGGCCGATCCCGCCCTCGATGGCGCGGCGGCTGGTCGCCGAGGGTTCCGATTCCTTCCACCGGGTCCTGATCGACCCGCGCGACGGTGCGCCCCTGGAAATCGGACGGACCAGCTACCGGCTGACGAAACCCCAGCGGCAATGGCTCCGGCTGCGCGACAGCACCTGCACGTTCCCGGGCTGCCGCAACCCGTCCCTGGACAACGACGCGGACCACATCCTGGCCTGGGCCGCCGGCGGCACCACCGGAATCGCCAACCTCGGCCAGCTCTGCCGCAAACACCACCGCCTCAAACACGGCACGGCCTGGACACCGTCCGGAGCCAGCAAAGACCACACGCCGGGATGGACCTCACCCACCGGGCGGCACTACCCCAGCGAACACCCGGACTGGGAACCACCCCACTGGCCAGCCCACATCCCCGCGGACACGCCCCGTAGCTGGGTGGCGGACGAGCCCGACCGGTTTGACCTGGATACGGAACCGGAGCTGCGCACTGGCCAAGACCCGCTTCCGGAACAGGACGCGCGCTACGGTCCCGAACCGGAACTGCCCACCGACCCATTCCCCGACTGGTACCTGTTCGCGAGCGGGCACTCGTTCCCGGGCTGGCGCCCCGTGCCCGCAGCGGAAACGGTCGACGAGTCCTGGGCAGCGCCCCTCGATGACCCCGTTCCAGAAAACCACCTGCTCCAGAGTGCCTGAACCAGTCCGCCGTGCCGGTCGAATCCCCTAGGCTCTTGTACATGACGAGCTCCAATCCCTGGTCCGGCCGTAACACGCCGTTGCCGCAGCAAGCCAACCCGAGCTGGATGGGACAGATTCCCGAACAGCACTACCGGCTGGCACCGGCGAACCTCGCTGGCCCTCCACAGGCCGCCCTGCCCACCTCCGCTCGGGGCGCGATGGGCCGGCGGTCCACGGGTGCGGTTGGCTTGGTGGCAGGCGGCGGGGTGTTCGGCTTCCTCGGCCTCTTCACGGTCCTGCCGTTCCTCCTGGGCAACACAGGCATCGCGGGCTTCGCCATCGGCTTTGTCGCTTCGCTGCTGCCGCTGGGAGCCGTTCTGCTCGCCGTGCGCGTGATCGACCGCTGGGAGCCCGAGCCCAAACGGCTGCTGCTCTTTGCCTTCATCTGGGGTGCGGTGGTCTCCATCTCGGTCACACTGTCGATCGAGCCGTACTTCTCGCTCGCTGCCGGACCCGCGTCCGGCCTGGACTACCGGACCTTCGCTACCACCGTCCAGGCTCCGGTGATCGAGGAGTTCTCCAAGTCGCTGGGCCTGCTGATGCTCCTGCTCTTCGCGCGCCGGCACTTCGACGGACCGGTCGACGGCGTGGTGTTCGCCTTCACGATCGCCGGCGGCTTCGCCTTCACCGAGAACATCCTTTACTTCGGCCGGGCAATCGCCGAATCATCCGACCCGGGCACCGACCTCGCGGTGGTGTTCTTCCTGCGCGGTGTCATGTCGCCGTTCGCCCACGCCATTTTCACTGGCACCACCGGGCTGATCCTGGGCCTCGCCGCCAGGCGCTGGAACCGCGGGCTGTCCGTGGTGGCGTTCGCCGTCGGGCTGGTTCCCGCGATGCTGCTGCACAGCGGCTGGAACAGCATGGGCCAGGACTTCCTGGCCCAGTACATCCTGGTCCAGGTGCCGATCTTCCTGCTGGCGGTCCTGGTCATAGTGCTGCTGCGGGTCGCGGAGCGTCGCCTGACCCGCCAGCGGCTCAAGGAGTACGCGGTGGCCGGCTGGTTCACGCCTGCAGAGGTGGAGATGCTGTCCACCGCGGCAGGCCGCCGGGCAGCACTGCGCTGGGCACGGTCCAAAGGCCGGCGAGCAGAGATGAAGGCCTTCCTGCATGCCGCGACGCAGCTTGCCTTCACCCGGCAGCGGATCCTCAGCGGCCGGGACGTGCCGGGCCATCAGCTCGACGAGCAGCGCCTGCTCGCCGACGTCGCCGGGTTGCGCGCCGCCGTCGTCAGCTAGCTGCCCGCAGATCCCGGCACTGCCGTCAACGGCAGGACAGCTCCCGCAACAGCGCAAACCCCTGGCGGTCCACCGGTCGCGAGGAGGCGGACAGCAGCACCGCTCCGGCGCCCGCCTCTCGGTCGAGGCCAATCCAGCTGCGAAATCCGCCGGTTCCGCCGTTGTGCCAGGTGACGTGGCGCCCCTTGACTTCCAGGGTGATCCAAGCGGCGCCAATGCGCGCGGCCGGACCGGCGAAGTCCGCTACTGGATCAAGGGCGGACACACCCGGGGCCGAGCGGTCCAGGAGCGCCCGGGTGAGCCTGGCCATGTCGCCGATAGACGCCCGGGCGCCGCCGGCGGGGGCCAAGGCTTCGCCCGTCCACGGGTCCTGCGCCCGGCCGGAGCGGCTGCGTCCGCTGAGTGCTTCAGGGCCGAGTTCGTCCGCTGTCGCGGGCAGATACACCGAGCCGAGGCCCAGCGGCGCGCAGAGCCGGGTTGCCACGAGTTCCCGGTAGCTCAGCCGGGCGCCCGAGGCGATCGCGTGGCCGAGGAGTTCAAAGCCGAAGTTCGAGTACCGTGGGCGCGGCGGCCAAGCCGCACCGCACGTGCCTGCTCGAGCAGTTCCCCAAGGCTCTCCCCGTACGGATTCGTTCCGTGCAGGTAAAACGAAACGACGCGCTTGAAGTTGGATGGCGAACCAGCTAATCCCGGCGCAAGCCTCGGGAGTCCGGAGGAGTGCCGGCTGACGGCCGAAAGCTTGAGGCCCCCGGCGGCACAACCGGCCAGCGGCAGGAGCTCCCCCAGGGTTGTCTCCGGACCGATCTCGCCGCGCGCACAGGCATCCGCATACAGCAGGCCCGTTAGTCCCTTAGAAATGGAACCGATTTCGAAGTCGGCGTCCGGGGAGACCCCGTGGACCGCCACTGTGGTTTCGTCGGGCGTCACGGTGGCGGCTGCGAACCGGGAATGCCCAGGCCCCAGCCGTTCCTGAGCGCCGCCGCCAGCACCGGATCGGGAGTCATCCGCCTACAATATCCGCCTCAGCGGCCGGATCTGCCTTAGCGGCCGGGCCCCGACATTTCCGGTAAGGACAGCCCGGACAAAAAAGAACCCCGTCCAGCGGAGCCGGACGGGGTTCTTCGTGCTACGTTTCAGGCGAGCAGCGAGGGTTTCAGCTGCTGCAGGCGGCCCAGCAGGCCGTTGATGAACTGCGGCGACTCGTCGGTGGAGAGGGTCTTGGCCAGTGCCACAGCCTCACTCACCGCCACGCCGTCCGGTACGTCGTCGTTGTAGAGCAGCTCCCAGGTCCCGATCCGCAGGATGATGCGGTCCACGGAGGGCATCCGCTCCAGGGTCCAGCCCTGCGAATAGGTTTCCAGGAACTCGTCGATGGCCACCTGGTGCGAGACGACCCCCTCAACGATTTCGAGGGTGTACGGATTGACGATCTGGTCCGTCTGTTCGCGCCGGGACTTCAGTACGTCAAACGCCGAGACGGAGCGCTGCTCGGCCTCGAAGAGGACATCCAGGGCCCGGTTGCGGGCCTTACCGCGGGCGCTCACTAGTCGTTGACCCGGCCGAGGTAGCTGCCGTCGCGGGTGTCGACCTTGACCTTGGTGTTGTTCTCGACGAACAAAGGCACCTGGATCTCGTAGCCGGTCTCGAGCGTGGCGGGCTTGGTGCCGGCCGAGGAGCGGTCGCCCTGCAGGCCCGGCTCCGTGTAGGTGATCTCGAGCACGACGCTCGCGGGAAGTTCGATGTACAGCGGGTTGCCCTCGTGGATGGCGATGTTGACCATCTGGTTCTCGAGCATGAAGTTGGTGGCGTCGCCAACGGTGGCTCCCGGCACGGTGAGCTGGTCGAAGTCCGTGGTGTCCATGAACACGAAGTCTGCGCCGTCCTGGTACAGGTACTGGTAATCGCGGCGGTCAACCGTGGCGGTCTCGATCTTGAGTCCGGCGTTGAAGGTCTTGTCGACGACCTTGCCGGACATCACGTTGCGCATCTTGGTGCGCACGAACGCGCCACCCTTGCCGGGCTTGACGTGCTGGAACTCGATGATGTTCCAGAGCTGGCCTTCAAGCTTAAGGACGGTGCCGTTCTTGATGTCGTTAGTGGTTGCCACTGTATCCTCTGGTTTCTTTTCTGGCTGGTTCTAGCTGCCAGCTGCTTATGTCGGGCAGGCATGCCATGCGGGCCACCAGCGCGTAGTTATCAAAAATCCAAGAACCATTCTACCGGTTCCCGCGGACTGCCGCCGGACGGGCGCCGGGTGGCCTGCCGCACACGTACTCGACGGCGTCCGGCTCACGTGCCCGACGGCGTCCGGCTCACGAGCGAAGAAAGGCCCTCTGGCCGCGCCTCAGGTAGCGAGGTCGAGGACTTCCCGCGCCCGCTGCAGGGCCACGGTGGACGCATAGATCAGCGCGGCATCGGCGGAACCGGCGACGCGGAGGTCCAGGGCGGCCGCGAAGGAGTCCACGGCGGCGGCGATGTTGCCGGCGGCGAAATAGGAGCGGCCAAGCTGCTGGCGGATCGCGGCTTCGTCCGGGGTCCCCCGGGTTTCAGCCAGCAACTGCCGGAACAGCCCGACAGCACGGTCATAGCGGTTCGAGACCCGCAGCACGTCGGCCTCGAAGATCCGCAGCCGGAGCGAGCCGGGGTCCTTGTACCGGGCCTCGGCGAGCAGTTCCGCGGCTTCCGCCGCACGCCCCTCGACGAGCCGTACGAAGATCAGGTCCGCTGGGTCCGACGAGGCAGAGAGCGCCACGGCGCACGCTTCCTCGTTGACGATCTCCGGCATCAGGCTGACCGGATTGATCCTGATCCCGGGGAACCCGCCGTCAGGCCATTCGCTGGTTCCGATCCTCAGACCGTTCATCAGGAGGCGATCTCCTGGTAGGCGGCGAACAGGAGCGAGGTGTCCGGAACGTCGAGGATACCGGGGCGGGCGACGCCGTCGAGCACCACGAACCTCAACAGGTCGCCGCGCGATTTCTTGTCCCGGCGCATGCCGTCCAGCAGCGCCTGCCAGCGGTCCCGGCGGTAGGTGATGGGAAGCCCGAGGCTCTCCAGAATGCTCCGGTGCCGGTCGGCGTCGGCGTCGCTGAGCCGGCCGACGCTGCGGGACAGCTCGGCGGCGAACATCATGCCGACGGAGACGGCGGCACCGTGGCGCCAGGAATAGCGTTCGGCAAGTTCGATCGCGTGGCCCAGGGTGTGGCCGTAGTTGAGGATTTCACGCTCGCCGGCTTCCTTGAGGTCCGCCGAGACGACCTTGGCTTTGACCGCGATGGCTCGTTCGATCAGTTCGCGCACCGCGTCGGAGCGGGGATCGGCGACGGCGGAGGTGTCCCGTTCGATCAGGTCGAGAATGGCGGGGTCGGCGATGAAGCCGCACTTGATGACTTCGGCCATGCCCGAAATTATCTCGTTTTTCGGCAGCGTGTCGAGGGTGTCGAGATCCGCCAGGACCCCGGCGGGCGGGTGGAAGGCCCCGACGAGGTTCTTGCCCTCGGCCGTGTTGATGCCGGTCTTCCCGCCCACCGCAGCGTCTACCATCGCCAGCAGGCTGGTCGGCATGTGGATGACCTTGACGCCGCGGAGCCAGGTGGCCGCCACGAAACCGGCGAGGTCGGTGACGGCCCCGCCGCCGACCGCAACGACGGCATCCGAGCGGGTGAAGTCGTTCTGTCCGAGCACCTGCCAGCAGAAGGACGCCACCTCGATGTGCTTGCCTTCTTCGGCGTCGGGGATTTCGGCCGTCAGCGCCGTGAAGCCGGCTGAAGCCAGCTCCTCCCGGACAGTATCCCCGGTGAGCCGCAGGGCCCGGGGGTGGATGACGAGGACGCGCTTGACGCGCTCCCCCAGCAACGCCGGAAGCCCGGCGAGCAGGCCTCGGCCGACCACGACGTCGTAATTCTCTCCGGGCGTCTGGCCTGTGACCTTGATGACGGTTGATTCAGTGTTCACTTTTCAACTTCCTTTGTCGCCGCCGGTGTGGATCCTGCCGCGGTTCTCGCGGCTTGGGACCCACCCAGCGCATCTTCCAGCCGGTGCGCGAGCTCCGGAACGGTTCCGCTCCGGACGTCGAATACAAGGTCGGCCAGCCGTTCGTAGACGGGCCGCCGGGTCGCGAAGAGCGCCTCCCAGCGCTCCATGGCGTCTCCGGCCAGCAATGGCCGGCCGGTGTTCCTGGCGATGCGGTCCCGCACCGTGTCCGCGTCGCATTCCAGGTACACCACGGTGCACTGCTCCAGCAGCTGCTGCGTTCCGGTGTCCAGCACGGCGCCGCCGCCCAGGGAGATCACGGTGCTCTGGCGCCGGGCGTCCTCGATGGCTTTCGCCACGGCCCGCGCCTCCAGCTCCCGGAAGGCGTGCTCGCCCCGGCCCGCAAAGATCTCCGCGATGCTTCCGTGGTTGACGACGATCACGACGTCGGTATCCACGAATGCCGCGCCCAGATGCTGGGCCAGCAGCCTTCCGATGGCCGACTTGCCCACGGCCATCGGACCGATCAGGGCGATGGGACGGAAGGCGGCATTGTTCTCGGCCGGCACTACTGGCCGATCGAGTCCAGGGACGCCGGAATGCTGTCCAGGTAACCCTTGATGTTGCGGGCGGTTTCCTCCACCGAGTCGCCGCCGAACTTCTCCGTGACGGCTTCGGCGAGGACGAGGGCCACCATGGCTTCCGCGACGACTCCGGCGGCCGGGACGGCACAGACGTCGGAGCGCTGGTGATGGGCCTTGGCGGCCTCCCCTGTGCTGACATCGACGGTCCGGAGGGCACGCGGCACCGTGGCGATCGGCTTCATTGCCGCACGGACGCGCAGCACGTCACCGATGCTCATGCCGCCTTCAACGCCGCCGGCCCGGTTGGACGTGCGGACGATCCTGCCGTCGGCGTCCTTGACAATCTCGTCATGGGCTGCCGAGCCGCGGCGGGATGCCGTGAGGAAACCGTCGCCGACTTCGACGCCCTTGATCGCCTGGATGCCCATGAGGGCCCCGGCGAGGCGCGAATCGAGGCGGCGGTCCCAGTGGACGTAACTGCCCAGTCCCGGCGGCAGGCCGTAAGCGAGCACCTCGACCACGCCCCCAAGCGTTTCGCCCTCCTTGTGCGCGGCGTCGACCTCAGCAACCATCGCGTCGGAGGTTTCCCGGTCGAAGCAGCGCAGGGGGTCCGCGTCGAGGGCAAGGACGTTGCCCGGAAGCGGCAGCGGACGGCCTTCGGGGACGGACACGCTGGCGATCGAGACGGTGTGGGAGACCAGTTCAATGCCGAGCTGCCTGAGCAGGGCCGAGGCCACCGTGCCGAGCGCCACGCGGGTGGCGGTTTCGCGGGCACTTGCGCGTTCGAGCACAGGACGTGCCTCGTCGAAGCCGTATTTCTGCATTCCGGTGAAGTCGGCGTGGCCGGGCCGCGGCCTCGTCAGCGGGGCGTTGCGGGCCTGGTCCGCCAGGACGTCGGGGTCCACGGGATCGGCAGACATGATCTGCTCCCATTTCGGCCATTCGGTATTGCCGACCTGGATGGCTACGGGTCCGCCCTGGGTGATGCCGTGCCTGACGCCGCCCAGAATGGTCACCACGTCCTGCTCGAATTTCATCCGTGCCCCGCGGCCATAACCGAGCCGCCGCCGCGCCAACGCATCGGCGATCTGGGCGCTGGTGAGTTCAACACCGGCGGGGACGCCTTCAATAATTCCGACCAGGGCCGGCCCATGGGATTCTCCGGCAGTCAACCAACGCAACATAATTTCCATCCTGCCATGTAAGGCCCTCAGAACACCCGTCTGGGTGCCCCCACTGCGTCACACATCACATCTATGACTTCCGCCGGGACGGCGTCGCCGAGGCCGGTGAAATGGCGTACCTGTTCCACGGCCTGGTAGATCAGCATCTCGAGTCCCGGAACGACGACGCCACCGGCTTCAAGCCACGCCGCGGCCACCCGGCTAGGCCAGGGGTCGTAGGCGACGTCCAGCAAAACGCCGGGCCGGCGGCGGCCGGTTTCCGCGCCGCTCCCCGCGGCAAAGACCTGGGTCAGTGCTGCCGCCAGGGTATCCGCCGCACGTGGCGGCAGGGTGGAGATGACGACGTCGGCGGAGGCGACTGCTGCCGCGGCGCCGGCGACCGGCAGCACCCGGATGGGGAGCCCGACGGCGGCGGAGGCCGCGCGCGCTTCGGCGGCCCGCCCGACGTCGCGCACGAAGACATCTCCGCTCGCGGCGCCGAGTTCCTTCAGGGCCGCGATGGCGGCGGCAGCGGTTCCGCCGCCGCCGAGGATGGCGGCGGTCGGCGCGGCGCCTGTGCCCGCGTGGCGCAGGGCGTTCACAATGCCGGCGACGTCCGTGTTGTAGCCCACCAGCCGCGCGGGTGCGGCGCCGGCGCCCGAGAGACGGCCGTCGCCCGCGGGGGGCTCGAAGGCTACGGTGTTGATGACCCCGAGCGCCCGGGCCACACCGCGGACCTCGTCCACTTCCTTGACCATGGCGGACTTCAGGGGCATCGTGACGGAGAGTCCGCACCAGCCTTCACCGCGGGCGGTTTCCTCCCGCACGCGTGCCATGAAGGCCGGTAGATCCTGTTCTGCCACGTCGATTGCCGAATACCTGATGTCGAGGCCGAGGTGGGCGTAGGCGGCCCCGTGCAGGGCCGGTGACTTCGAGTGGCTGATGGGATGCCCAAGCACGGCGGCCCGCAGCGTCATACGCAGCGTCCGGGGTTGGCCTCGCACCAGGCGTTGTACTGCTCCACATAGCCGTTGTGCTCCGCCAGGGTCTTCGAGAACTTGGTCTCCTTGGTGTCCAGGTTGATGGTCACCCAGTAGAGGTAGTCGTTGGACTGGGGCTTCGCCGCGGCATCGATGGCCGTCTTTCCCGGCGACCCGATGGGGCCGGCCGGCAGCCCCTTGTTCGCGTAGGTGTTATACGGGTTGGCAGCATCCTTCTTCTGCGCGTCATCAATGTGGAAGCTGCGGATTCCCAGCCCGTAGGTGACGGTCGCATCGGACTGGATCAGCCCGTTGGTTTCGGTGTTGTCGGGCTTGAGCCGGTTGTAGATCGCCCCGGCCACGTCCCGGTATTCCGCCTGCCCGCCTTCAGCCTGCACGATGCTGGCGACCGTAACGACGTCGTACTGCTTGGCCGGGTCCGTGATGCCCTGGGCCTTGAGCTCGTCCAGGGTGGTGGAGGAGAGCTTCTGCAGGATGTCCTTGGCAGCGGTGCCGAGCGGGAAGCGGTATTCGCCGGGGGCGAGGAAGCCCTCAAGGTTCTTTGACTTTGCCGGAACGCCGAACTGGGCCGGTGCATCGCTCAGGGCCTTCAGCTCCGCGATCGAAATTCCGGTGCCCTCGGAGATCGCCTGGAGCGATTCGCCGATGCGGAGGCCGGCGCTGAGGGCGAAGTACATGACCTTGTCTTTGTCCTTGTTCAGCAGCACGGCCACGGCGTCGGAGTTCTTCATCTCATTGCGCATGCTGAAGTCACCGGGGCTCAGTGCTCCCCCGGAGGCCGCGAATTCCTTCAGGAAGGAATCGGCGCTGGCGACGACCTTCTTGTCCTGCAGTTCAGCTGCCACCGACCGGGGTCCCGCGCCCTTGGGTACCGTGATGGTCACCTCACCGGTTCCCGGTCCCGGGTAGTCGGCCAGGGTGTCGCCGCCGAGGAGGGGCTTGATGAACTGCGCCATCACGACCACCGCCGCGACGAAGACCGCCAGTGTCAGGATGAGCGCGAGGAAACGGCGGCGGCGGCGGGCCTTTCTGGACGGTCCCGTGCCGTTTCCGACCACGGAAGCCGCTGCGACGGCGACGTACCCGGCTTCCTCATGTACGCCGTGCCCGGCATCCTCATGGTGATAGCCGGGCGCCTCATCGAGGATGTGGATGCCGTGCCCGGAATACTCCGCCCCTGGATGTTCCTCCGCGGCCTCAGAGGCCTCGGGCGGGACAACGTCGTGGCCCTGGGTCGTCAGGGCTTTTTCGCGCGCCCGGATTTCTTTGCGCGTCAGCGGGTCGCCGGAGGCGCCGACCGCGTCCCCTGGGGAATCGTCACTGTTGACCGGGCTCACTGTAGCCTTCCGTTTTCCGCAGATTGCGTGTGTACGTCCCGGCCGGCGGATGCGCCGTCCCGGGTTGGCCCCGCAGCGGAACGCGCGTCAACGCGGCTTCCGATCTCCGTTCCCCTGGCCCTTTGCATATCAATCGCGTGCTGCAGGATACCTGCGGCCGCGACCTGATCAACTACTTTACGGTGATTGCGGCTGCTCATGCCAGCTTCGTGCAGGTTGCGGTGGGCGGTCACCGTGCTCAGCCGCTCATCCACGAGCCGCACCGGGACATCGGCGCCGCGGTCCCGGAGGGCGCCCGCCAGGAGCGTTGCATACTCCGTGGCCATCCGCGCCGAGGCGTGCTCTTCGCCTTTCATCGTCCGCGGCAGCCCCACGAAGATCTCCACGGCGTGGAGCTCGTCGGCCAGGGCCGCCAGGATCCGCACGTCCGTGTTCTTCTTCGCGTTCCGTTCCAGCGTGCGCAGGGGCGTCGCCAGGATGCCGTCGCGGTCGCAGACCGCGACGCCCACCCGGACGGTGCCGACGTCCACCCCGAGCTTCACGCCCTTGGGGTAGTCACCGGGCACAGCAGATTCGTTCACCAGTGTCCGCTTATCGCCGGGTAATGGCATCCAGGACGGCGGAAAGTGCCGCGCCGACCTTGGTGGAGTCCGTGCCGCCGCCCTGGGCGACATCGTCCTTGCCGCCTCCGCCGCCGCCGAGGATTCCGGCGGCGAGCCGCACCAGCGCGCCGGCCTTGACCCCGGCCGCGCGGGCGGCTTCGTTGGTGGCGATCAGGATGACGGGACGGTCGTTGCTGACGCCGGCCACCGCGACGGCGGCCGGGTCGGAGCCGAGGCGGGTCCGGAGGTCCAGTGCCAGTCCCCGCAGATCATCGGCGCCGCTGACCTGGCCGGCGTCGTGGGCGATGACCCTGACCCCTGCCGCGTCCTTGGCGGTGCCGACGAGCTGCGCGGCCGCAGCCGTGAGCTGTTCCTTGCGCAGGCGTTCCAGTTCCTTCTCGGCCGTCTTGAGCTTGGTCAGCGTCGTGGCGATCCGGTCTGCCAGGAGGCCGGACGGAACCTTGAGCATTTCCGTCAGTTCGGTGACGAGGGCGCGTTCGGCGGCAAGGTGGCGGAAGGCGTCCATGCCCACGAAGGCCTCGACGCGGCGGTTTCCCGAACCGACCGACTGCTCTCCCAGCAGGGACAGGCTGCCGATCAGCGAGGTGTTCTCGACGTGCGTGCCGCCGCAGAGCTCACGGGACCAGGCGCCGTCGATCTCCACCACGCGCACCTCGTTGCCGTAGTTCTCGCCGAAGAGTGCCATGGCGCCGAGGGCCTTGGCCTCGGCCAGTCCCATGACCTTGGTCTCCACCCGGTAGTTGTTGCGGATGGCCAGGTTGGAGACTTCCTCGATCTCGGAGCGGGTGGCGGCGCTGAGGCCCTCACCCCAGGCGAAGTCGAAGCGCAGGTAGCCGGCCTTGTTGAAGGAACCGCGCTGCAGAGCCTCGGGGCCGAGGATCTGGTGCAGTGCGGCGTGGACGATGTGCGTGCCGGTGTGGGCCTGCTCGGCGGCATGCCGGCGTTCGCGGTCCACGGCGGCCTGGACGAGCGAGTCGGCCCCGATTTCGCCTTCCCGCACCACTGCCTTGTGCACGCTGAGCCCCTTGACGGGGCGCTGGACATCCAGGACCTCGACGACGAAGCCGTCGCCCGTGATGAGGCCGGTGTCGGCGGCCTGGCCGCCGGCCTCGGCGTAGAACGGGGTCTCCGCGAGGACGAGTTCGATTTCGTCGCCGGTGGAGGCCTGGGACACCTTCCGGCCGCCGGAGAGAATGCCGCGGACCTTGGATTCGCCGGTGAGATCGGTGTAGCCGGTGAAGACGGTCTCGCCGGCGGAGAGCAGTTCCTGGAAGGCGCTGAGGTCCGCGTGGGACCCCTTCTTGCCCTTGGCGTCGGCCTGCGCGCGCTGGCGCTGTTCGAGCATGAGCTTGCGGAACTCGGGCTCGTCGACCTTCAGCCCCGCCTCCTCGGCCATTTCCAGGGTGAGGTCGATCGGGAACCCGTAGGTGTCGTGCAGCGCGAAGGCGTCGGCTCCGGAGAGCGGGCGGCCGGCGGCCTTGGACTCCTGGACAGCGTCTTCCAGCCGGGCGGTGCCGGAGGCGATCGTGCGCAGGAACGCTTTCTCCTCGGCGTAGGCGATGCGGCTGATCCGGTCGAAGTCGGTCTCCACGATCGGGTAGACGCCCTTCATGGCGTCCCGGGAGGCCGGCAGAAGTTCGGGCAGGCAGGCCTTTTCGACGCCGAGCAGGCGCATCGAGCGGACTGCGCGGCGGATGAGGCGGCGCAGAACGTAGCCGCGGCCCTCGTTGGAGGGGGTGACGCCGTCGGCGATCAGCATCAGGGCCGAGCGGATGTGGTCGGCGACGACGCGCATCCGGACGTCGTCGGTGTGGTGCGGGTCCTCGGGCGTTTCGGCGGAGGTGTATTCCTTGCCGGACAGGGCCGCTGCCCGGTCGATCACGGGCCGGACCTGGTCCGTCTCGTACATGTTCTCGACGCCCTGCAGGATCATCGCGAGGCGCTCCATGCCGAGGCCGGTGTCGATGTTCTTCTTCGGCAGCTCGCCGACGATGTCGAAGTCCACCTTGGAGCGGACGTTGTCGATCTGGTACTGCATGAACACGAGGTTCCAGATTTCGACGTAGCGGTTTTCATCGGCGATGGGGCCGCCCTCGACGCCGTAGGACGGGCCGCGGTCGTAGTAGATCTCCGAGCACGGACCGGCCGGGCCCGGCTGGCCGGTGGACCAGTAGTTGTCGGACTTGCCCATCCGCTGGATGCGCTCGGCCGGCATGCCGGTGTTCCGGAGCCAGAGCTGTTCGGCCTCGTCGTCCTCTTCGTAGACGGTGACCCACAGGAGTTCCGGCGGCAGTCCGTAGCCGCCGTCGTCAACGCTGGTGGTGAGAAGTTCCCAGGCGAACTTGATGGCGTCTTCCTTGAAGTAATCGCCGAAGGAGAAGTTGCCGCACATCTGGAAGAACGTGCCGTGGCGGGCGGTCTTGCCGACCTCCTCGATGTCGCCGGTACGGATGCACTTCTGCACACTGGTTGCCCTGCTGTAGGGCGCTTCCTCGCGCGCGGTCAGGTACGGGATGAACGGGACCATGCCGGCCACGGTGAACAGCAGGGAGGGGTCGCTGGAAACCAGGGACGCGGAAGGGACCGGCGTGTGTCCTTTGCTGGCAAAAAAGTCGATCCAGCGCTTAGTGATCTCCTGCGACTTCATGAGCTGATTACTTACCCTTCAATATGCACTGCGTTTCAATATGCACTGCGTTCGTGGTCCGCGCGTGTACTCCGCGGGACAATGTGGTTCCGGTCCGCAAACCGGCCTGGCCGCCCTTACGGGTGCGGCCCTTTTATTCTCTCCCGGCTAGCGGCGTACTGCATCCCGGCCCACGGCGGCACTGGCGCCGCTGCCGATGGCTGCGTTGGTGCCGGCGTTGATGCCTGTATCAATGCCTGTATCGATGCCAAGGGCGCCGCGGAGCTCGGTTTCCCGCTCCTGCATCCCGTCCCGGACGGCGTCGGCGAAGTCGAACAGGCCGTCGGCAAGCCGCCCCACGGCCCGGTTCAGGCCTTCGGGGCCGAGAGTGTTCTGCACCGCGGTGACCTTGCGGAAGGCGATGACGCCGATGGCGACGCCGATTCCCATCCAGATGATTCTGTTCATGTCTGTGTCTCCAGCTGGATTAGCGGCTGCGGCGGCCGGTGGTGGGCTTCTTGCGGGAACTGAAGGCAGAGCGCACACCGTAGCTGAACGCGGCGACCTTGATGAGCGGTGAGCCCACGGTGGCGGCCACCAGCGAGGACAGCGCGGAGATGTTCGCCGAAGCGTCGGAGACGTTGTTTGCGATCCCGTCGACTTTCTTCAGCTGCTGGTTGGTGGTGGAGACGGTGGCCGTGACTTCGTCCATGAGGGGGGTGGCGCCGTCGCTGATCGAGCGGATGGAGGCGCGCACTTCGTCGAACACTCCCCCGAGCTTCAGGATCGGCACGGCGAGCAGCAGGACCAGCAGTGCAAACACTCCGGCCGCGATCAGGCCGGCAATATCGCCACCAGACATAGTCGTTCATCTCCTTGTTGCGTTGTAGTTTCTGCGCCCTGCTCCGGCTGATCAGCCGGCAACCGCAGAACTCCCCCAAGTACCTTACATACAAAGAAGCCCGCGGCGCTTGCCACGGGCTTCTTCGTAAGGTGTTGCGCTGAATTTAGCGTGCGTAGAATTCCACGACGAGCTGCTCTTCGCAGGTCACGGGGATCTCGGAACGCTTGGGGCGACGCACGAGGCGGGCCTGCAGGGCGTCAAGCTTGACGTCCAGGTATGCCGGAACCATGGGCAGGACGTCGCGGTGGGCGCCGGCTGCTGCAACCTGGAACGGGGGCATGGTCTCGCTGCGGCTGTGAACGTGGACCAGCTGGCCCTCGGAGACGCGGAAAGACGGGCGGTCAACGCGGATGCCGTCAACCAGGATGTGGCGGTGGACAACCAGCTGGCGGGCCTGGGCGATGGTGCGGGCGAAGCCTGCACGCAGCACGAGGGCGTCGAGACGCATTTCGAGCAGTTCGATCAGGTTTTCACCGGTCAGGCCCTTGGTGCGGCGCGCTTCTTCGAAGGCGCGGGTCATCTGGGCTTCGCGGATGCCGTACTGGGCGCGCAGACGCTGCTTTTCGCGCAGACGTACGGCGTAGTCGGAGTCCTGCTTCTTGCGGGCACGGCCATGCTCACCGGGGCCGTACGGGCGGCGCTCCATGTACTTGGCGGCCTTGGGGGTCAGAGCGATGCCGAGTGCACGCGAAAGGCGTGCGGTACGGCGAGCACGAGTGTTGTTAGCCACTTGTGTCCTTCCAATATCTGCGGTGTGTCAGTGTTACTGGCCTCCACGATGGAGAGCATCGGCCAACCGCTGCCTTTTGCTACTGGGCACAGGGCGAACCCACCGAAAAAACTTCAGACAGCAAGAATTGCTGAATACGGGTGGATTGTGCGTCCGTGCCTTGCCAGACAACGAACAATCCTAGCACGGCAGGACCGGCGGCCGGTCAGATCCTCGCGTGCACGCCCGTGCTGCCGCGCCGCCCGAACGACGCCGCACCCAGGAACTCCACAGCGACGAACGAGGTTAACCCGACCACCCATTCGTCATGGCCCGGCGGGATCGCATAGGTGTCGTTGGCATGGATGGTGGATCGCAGGCCTTCCGGAGTTTCAACTTCCATCGACCCGGAAACGCAGAATCCCAAGTGGTGGTGCTGGCACAGCTCGGTCCGCTCGAGCAGCTTCATGCATTCCGACCATCGCCAGCCGGGGCCAAGGATGAGGCGCGTCACGGAGAAATCGTTCACAGTGACGAGGTCGAATTCGGCCTTGTCGTCCGGACACCGCTTCTTGTCCGGGACATCAAAAGACTTGATAGCCATAGCTGTGACGAAATTTACCGACATCGGACACGACCTGAGAACGGGAAAACCTGGGAAGGAGACGTTCGGGAGCATGCACGTGCAGCAGATCCGTGCTGACGTATTTCAACGTTAGACCTCCCGGGCGGGAAGTCAACGGGCATTTCCCCCGGCCGTCTTTCCCCCGCCGCGGCTTACCCACGGCATCTTGCCCTCGGCGGCTTACTGGCCGCGGACGATCTTCCGTAGCCGCTCCAGCCGGGTGGCGATGTCCCGCTCCGCGCCGTTGGCGGTCGGCTGGTAGTAGTTGCGGCCCACCAGGTCGTCCGGCGGGTATTGCTGGGTGGCCACGGAGTGCGGCGCGTCGTGGGCGTACTTGTAGCCTTTCCCGTGGCCCAGCTGCTTGGAGCCGGGATAGTGGGCGTCGCGCAGGTGCGCGGGGATGCCGTTGCCCAGTCCGGCGCGGACGTCGGCGATCGCCTGGTTCAGGCCCATGTAGGCCGCGTTGGACTTCGGCGCCGTGGCAAGGTGCACCACTGCCTCGGCCAGGACGATGCGGCCTTCGGGCATTCCGATCAGCTGCACGGCCTGCGCCGCGGCGACGGCGGTCTGCAGCGCCGTGGGATCTGCCATGCCGACGTCCTCCGCCGCGGAAATGACAATGCGCCGGGCAACGAACTTCGGGTCCTCCCCCGCCTCGAGCATCCGCGCGAGGTAATGCAGGGCGGCGTCAACGTCGGAGCCCCGGATGGACTTGATGAAGGCGCTGGCCACGTCGTAGTGCTGGTCCCCGGCGCGGTCATACCGCACGGATGCGACGTCCAGCGCCCGCTCGGTGTGCCTCAGCTCGATCCTGACCGGAGCCGGCCCGGCCGAAGCGGCTCCCTCGGCGGCTGCCCCCACAACGACTGCGTCGGCGTCGTCCGCATCACCGAACGCGACGCCGGCAGCGGCCTCCAGTGCGGTCAGCGCCCGCCGGGCATCCCCGCCGGAGAGCCGCACAAGGTGTTCCAGGGCCTCGGCACTAAGTTCCACTTTGCCCCCCAAGCCCCGGGCATCGGCCGTGGCGCGCAGGAGCAGGCCCTCGACATCCGCGTCGGTGAGCGGTTTGAGGGTCAGCAGCAGCGACCGGGAAAGCAGCGGGGAGACGACGGAAAAGGATGGATTTTCCGTGGTCGCGGCCACCAGCACCACCCAGCGGTTTTCGACGCCGGGCAACAGGGCGTCCTGCTGTGCTTTGTTGAAACGGTGGATTTCGTCCAGGAACAACACGGTGGTGGTTTTGTAGAGGTCCCGGGCGGTGAGGGCCTCGTCCATCACGCGACGGACGTCCTTGACGCCGGCCGTTATCGCGGAGAGCTCCACAAATTTCCGGCCCGGACCCTTCGCGATGACGTGCGCGAGCGTGGTCTTGCCGGTCCCGGGAGGACCCCAGAGGATCAGCGAACTCGGGCCCGCGGGCCCGGTCGCGTCCGTTCCCGCCGCAAGCTGGCGTAGCGGCGACCCCTGGCCCAGCAGATGCTGCTGGCCGACGACGTCGTCCAGCGTCCGTGGCCGCATCCGGACAGCCAGCGGGCTCCGGGGCGACGTGGCTCCACCTGTGGGCCGGCCGTCCCTGGCCTCTTCGGCGTCGTCGTCGCGTCCACCGGCGTTATCCTGCCCTGCGCCAAAGAGATCATCCACATAGATAGGCTACTTCTAGATCCTCCCCGCCCTGACACCTATCCGACGGAGCCCCGCCCCATGGCCAACCCCGACACCCGCCTGGCGTTCGTTTCCGGTGAGCGCCTGCCGGGTTGGGTCGAGCGCTTCGCTGCCAGCCACGGCACTGTCGCGGAGGAAGAGCTCGACGGCGGACTGCAGCTGCGGGCCGCGGACGGGGCCACCGCCCTGCTCCAGGCGCCGTGGCCGGTGGACGGCCGGCCGGGGCGCGGCGGTGACGCGGTGTCCCGGCTGGGCTCGCTCGCCGGCCAGCCGAGGCGCATTGGGGCTGTGCTGGTCCGCCGGGGCGGCTACTCGGTGGCTGTGGTCAGCGGCGGCACAGTGCTCCTCTCGAAGACCGGGACGCGGCACGTCCAGTCCCGGACGGCGGCCGGCGGCTGGTCGCAGCAGCGCTTCGCCCGGCGTCGGGCCAACCAGGCCGATGCGCTCGTCGAGGCCGTGGCCGACCATGCCGCCCGGATCTTCGCAGAGCAGCAGATCGAGTACCTCGCACACGGCGGAGATCAGGCCCTGGCCGAGCTGGTGCTTGCCGAGCCGGCGCTGAAGCAATACGCGGCCCTGGCGAGGCTGCCGTTCCTCGACGTCCCGGACCCCCGCGCAGTCGTGCTGAAGAAGGCCGCGGCAGACCTGTGCGCTGTGCGGATCCGGGTGACAGACCCGCCTTCGGCCTAGCGCGGCGCAGCTCCCCCTTCAGCAGCCGGTCAGGTGGCGCTTCGGCCGCTCCTGCCGGTAGAGGTAACGGCCGGCCTCGGAGAAACCGGCCCGGCCATAGAGCTCCCGCGCAGGGGTGTTGGCCGCCGTCACCAGCAGCCAGTACGCGGTCACGTTTAAGTCCGCCCCCGCCCCGAGCAACGCCTCCAGGACCCGCAAGGCGTAGCCGCGACGACGCATGTCCGGACGGGTAGCCATGCAGTACAGGCCGCCCGAGCTGCCGGCTCCGCCGCGAGGAACGGCAAGGCGTCCGACGGCGGCGGGCATGCCGTCGTCGTCGCGCACGAGGGCGTACAGGCCCGGGCAGGCTTGGAGGATTTCCCGGGCGACAGCCATGGCACGGTCATCGCCGCGCCCGTCCACGCTCCACCAGAGCCGCAGCCACTCCGGGGAGGGCTGCGGTGCCAGCTCAACGCCTGTCTCCGGCTCCGCCGGTTCC
The DNA here is from genome assembly GCF_030816935.1 of Arthrobacter sp. B3I9. NCBI lineage: Bacteria > Bacillati > Actinomycetota > Actinomycetes > Micrococcales > Micrococcaceae > Arthrobacter > Arthrobacter sp. B3I9. The sequence goes on along the minus strand of NZ_JAUSYO010000001.1, from coordinate 2,157,974 downwards.
GTGCCGCCCTCCCGCACGAGCACCAGGGTTTCGGACTGCCGCGTGAAGCCCTCCGCATCGAGGAGGGCGTTCAGGGGCCCCGACCGCGGGTCCTCGAACATCTGGAATATCAGCGGCAGGCGCCTGTCCCGGTACCAGAGCCGTGCGTTCCGCAGTGCAGCGAGCTGCTGGTGCGGGTCCCGGCCGGGTTCCTTCGGCCAGGTTGAATTGGCCCGCTGCGTCACCCCGGAGGCGGCGCGCAGCACCCACCCGCCGGCTTCCTCCCGGTCCGGGGCGGGCCACGCGGCGTCCATCAGCGCTTCGATTGCGTGCATCGGATCCGGTTCCATCAGACCTACTCCCTCCGTTCACCCCTGGTGCGTCAGCAACTACCGGGACAGCAAAAGGCCCCCCGGTTTCCCGGAGAGCCTTGCTGACGATCAGTTCACCCTACTTGGCTGCGTCCTCGGCCCTTTGGGGAACAGGCGCGGCCTTCTTGGCTTCCGGCTTGAAGTCCACACCGGCTTCCTTGCGCTGCTGCGCCGTGATCGGGGCAGGCGCCTGGGTCAGCGGATCGTAACCGCCGCCGGACTTGGGGAAGGCGATGACGTCGCGGATCGACTCGACGCCGGCCAGCAGTGCCACCACGCGGTCCCAGCCGAAGGCAATGCCGCCGTGCGGAGGGGCGCCGAACTTGAAGCCCTCCAGCAGGAAGCCGAACTTGGTCTGCGCATCCTCCTTGTCCAGGCCCATGAGCTCGAAGACCCGTTCCTGGACCTCGCGCTCGTGGATACGGATGGAGCCGCCGCCGATCTCGTTGCCGTTGCAGACGATGTCGTAGGCGTAGGACAGCGCCGATTCGGGATCCTTGTCGAAGCTGTCCATGAACTCGGGCTTGGGCGAGGTGAAGGCGTGGTGCACAGCGGTCCACTGGCCGGCACCGACGGCGACGTCGCCGGAAGCGACGGCGGCTGCGGCCGGTTCGAACATGGGCGCGTCGACCACCCAGCAGAAGGCCCAGTCGGCCGGGTTGATGAGGCCGGTGCGGTGGCCGATCTCCACCCGGGCAGCACCCAGCAGGGCGCGCGACGGCGTCTTCTCGCCGGCGGCGAAAAAGATGCAGTCGCCGGGCTTGGCGCCGACGGCGTCGGCGAGGCCGGCTCGTTCGGTGTCGGTGAGGTTCTTCGCCACGGGGCCGGCGAGTTCGCCGTCCTCCTTGAACAGGACGTACGCCAGGCCCTTGGCGCCGCGCTGCTTGGCCCATTCCTGCCAGGCGTCCAGCGCGCGGCGGGCCTGCGAGGCGCCCCCCGGCATGACGACGGCGCCGACGTAGGGGGCCTTGAACACGCCGAAGTTGGTGTCCTTGAAGAACTCGGTGAGCTCGGTGAGCTCCAGGCCGAAGCGCAGGTCCGGTTTGTCGGAGCCGTAGCGGGCCATGGCGTCGGCGTAGGTGATGCGCTGGATCGGAGTCGGGATCTCGACGTCGATCAGCTTCCAGAGCGCCTTTACGATGCCTTCACCGAGGCGGATGATGTCGTCCTGCTCCACGAAGCTGGCTTCGATGTCGAGCTGGGTGAACTCGGGCTGGCGGTCCGCGCGGAAGTCCTCGTCGCGGTAGCAGCGGGCGATCTGGTAGTACTTCTCGAATCCACCGACCTGGAGGAGCTGCTTGAACAGCTGCGGCGACTGCGGAAGCGCGTACCAGGAGCCGGGCGCCAGGCGGGCGGGGACGACGAAGTCCCGGGCGCCTTCCGGCGTCGATCGGGTCAGCGTGGGGGTTTCGATTTCGACGAAACCTTCCCCGTGGAGCAGCTCGCGGGCCACCCTGTTGGCTTCCGACCGCAGCCGCATGTTGCGGGCGGGGCCCGGGCGGCGCAGGTCCAGGTAGCGGTGCTTCAGGCGTGCTTCTTCGCCGACCTCGACGTGCTCGTCGATCTGGAAAGGCAGCGGATCGGAGGTGTTCAGGATGGTGACCTTCTCGGCCATCACCTCGATCTCTCCGGTTGGCAGCGCGGGGTTCTCATTGCCCTCGGGACGCCTGGACACGGTGCCGATGATTTGCAGCACGTACTCGTTGCGCAGGCCGTGGAAGACCTCTTCCTCGCGGACGACGACCTGGGCGACGCCTGAAGCGTCGCGCAGGTCAACGAATGCGACACCACCGTGGTCACGACGCCGGCCGACCCAGCCGGCCAGGGTTACGGTTTGTCCAATGTGCTCGGAACGAAGGGATCCGAGGTCATGTGTGCGCAGCACAGCACGCCTTTCTGAAGAAGACAGAGGGAAAGACAGAATCAAGGTGGAGCCGCTACTGGAACGGTCCCGTTCGAGTTTACCCGCAGGCCGGGCCTGACCCGGAATGGCAGGCAGCCGGCGCCCGGAGCTAGGCCGTGGTGACCCTGACGTGCAGGTCTTCCTCGGCCGGCGCCCAGCTGCCCGGATCGGCATCGGCCTGCTCGCCGGAGCGGATGTCCTTGACCTGGTGCTTGCCGTCGTCGTCGGTGAACCAGACAAAGGGGATGCCCCGGCGGTCGGCGAACTTGATCTGCTTGCCGAACTTTTCGGCCTTCGCGGCGACTTCGGTGGCGATGCCCCGGGCGCGCAGCTGTGCGGCGACGTCCTGGGCCGCTCCCCAGCTGTCGTCATTCGTAAGCGCCACCAGCACGGCGGTGGGCACGGCACGGGAGGCCCTGGCGAGGTCCTGGCTGAGGATCCGGGAGACTAGCCGGGTCACGCCGATCGACAGCCCGACGCCGGGGAACTTGCGGTTTCCCTTGCTGGCCAGCGCGTCGTAGCGTCCGCCGGAGCAGATCGAGCCGAGCTGCTCATGGCCTACGAGCACGGTCTCCACCACGGTGCCGGTGTAGTAGTCCAGGCCGCGGGCAATGCTGAGGTCCGCGACCACCCTGCCGGGGGCGCGCTGGACGGCGGCCGCAATGACCTGCTCCAGCTCGGTGAGGCCTTCCTCGAGGAGTTCGTTGCTGACGCCCAGCGCGCGGACCTGCTCCACGAAGGACGTGTCCTCGGTACGGATCGAGGCGAGCTTGAGCGCCGCTTCGGCCTGCTCCGCGGTGGCGCCGAGTTCGGACTGCAGCAACCCGGCGACCTTGGCGGGGCCGATCTTCTCCAGCTTGTCGATGCTGCGCAGCACACCGGCGGTGTCCGTGAGGCCGATGCCGTTGTAGAAGCCCTCGGCCAGCTTCCGGTTGTTGATCCGGAGCAGGAAGTCCGGAATCGGCAGGGCGCCGAGCGCCTCCGCGATCACCAGCGCAATCTCGACGTCGTAACGGAACGGGAGTTCGCCGTCGCCGACGATGTCGATATCCGCCTGGGTGAACTCCCGGGCGCGGCCCTCCTGCGGGCGTTCGCCGCGCCAGACCTTCTGGACCTGGTAGCGGCGAAACGGAAAGGCGAGGTAGCCGGCATTCTCGACGACGTAGCGGGCGAACGGTACGGTCAGGTCGAAGTGCAGCGCAAGGGCGTTCGGGTCGTCCTTGTGCGCCTTGGCCTCGTCGCTTTCCTCGTCCTGCAGCCGGCGGAGGCCGTAGACCTCTTTGTCGATCTCGCCCTTGCGCAGCAGCTGGCCCACCGTCTCCACGGCCCGGGTCTCGATGGAGGAGAAGCCATGGAGCTCAAAGACGCGGCGCAGCGTGTCCAGCACATGCAGCTCCACCAGCCGCTCCTCGGGAAGCCACTCGGGGAATCCGGACAGGGAGGCGGTGCGTGCCATGGTGGAATTTTCTCCTCAGGTATTCCCGGCCGGGAAACTGCCGCCCCGGTCCGGCCGTAACGGTAGTCCGAAACGGGGAACAGATAGGCGGCCGAGCGGCCAGTCGTGCATAAACTGTGTGCGGCAGTCAGTTTATGCGTTGAACGCCGGCTTCTCTAATGCGGCCGTGCACGGACCGGACCGCCTACAGCTTCGAAGCTGAAACCGCGACGGCGCCACGGCCCGCCGCGGTTCCGGCACCACACCCAGGAGGACTTTTGGCCGCCAGTTCACGGAGTGCCCGCGATGCCAAGCGGCGCGTCCAGCAGATGGAGGCGAAGCGCGAGCTGCGCCGGGAACAGGTCAAACGCCGCAAGCGCGACAACATCCTCGCCATCAGCGGGGGCGCAGCGGCCCTTGCCCTCGCGCTCATCCTCCAGCTGACCGTCTTTTCCTCCAACCCCTCGGAGGAGGAGTTCGCCGCAGCGCAGGCGGGCCTGGCCTCACCGTCCGCGACGCCGTCGGCCTCGCCCAGCAACGGCGGGAACATCCCCAAACCGGAAACCGCGGCCGGCAAGACCTTCACCGGCGAGCTCAAGCTCAACAGGGGCGTGCTGGGGGTCGAACTGGACGGCAGCAAGGCTCCCCAGGCGGCGGCCGTCTTCAAGTCGCTCGCGGACCAGAACTTCTACGCCGGCCTCGCCTGCCACCGGCTCACCACAGGCGAAACCTTCGGCGTACTGCAGTGCGGTTCCAAAACCGGCGATGGCAGCGGCGATCCGGCCTACACGTGGGGGCCGCTGGAAAATACCCCTGCGGACAACAACTATCCGGCAGGGACCATCGCCGTGGCCCGGACCAGCGGCAACGCCTACGGTAACGGCACGCAGTTCTTCATCGTCTACAAGGACACCGTCATTCCGGCCGATGCTGCCGGCGGATACACCGTTGTCGGCAGGGTGACGTCCGGCCTGGATGTAGTCACCGGGATCGCCGCGGCAGGCCTTAAACCGGGTGATAACGCCACCGACGGCGCACCTGCGGAACCAGTCACGATAGACTCGTTCTCACTGAAGTAACCAGCCGCGGGCCCTCGTGGCTGCGGTGCCGGTATATACCTCCAAGCGAAAGACTTCTAGCGGTGACAGACAGTCAGAAATCCGACGAAACAGTGTCAGCGGCAGCTGCCAACGAGACCGACACGGAGGCGAGGTCCGAAGGACTGGGCACAGGACAGGCTTCGGAGCAGTCCTCGGAACAGGCAACGCAGTCCTCAGACGGGGCAACCGACACTCCCACAGACACAGCGACTGAGGCGGTCGTAGAGCCTCAGGTGGCGGAGGCGGTCGTAGAGCCTCAGGTGGCTGAGGCGGTCGTAGAGCCGCAGGCGGCGGAGGCGGTCGTAGAGCCGCAGGCGGCACCCGAAGCACCGGAAGCTGACGCCGCACCTGTGGCTGCAGCACCCGCTCCGGCTACACCGGCCCCGGGGCGTCCCGCCCCGTCTCCGGCGGCGTTCGCGGCCCGGCCGAAGGCCAAGCCCTCCCCGGCCGCACCGGCGGCCGCACCCGCGTCGGTTTCCTCTGCCGCTTCCCTGGCCGAGGCCGCCCGCTGGGGCCGGGTGGAAGGCGACGGCCACGTGTTCCTGACCGTCGACGGTGAGGAGCACCCGGTGGGACAGTACCCGGGCGTCAGCGATGACGAGGCCCTCAGCTACTTCGCCCGCAAGTACGACGACGTCGTCGCACAGATCGTCCTGCTGGAACAGCGCGTCAACTCCAAGGCGCCCACCACGGACATGCAGAAGACCGTCACGCACCTGCGCGAACAGTTGGCAGAGCGGAACATGGTGGGCGACCTGCGCTCCGCCGAGGGCCGCCTGGATGCCCTGGTCACACAGATCAACGAGCTGGAGAAAGCCGAAAAGGCCGAGCACGACGCCGTCCGGGCCGCAGAACTGGCAGCACGCGAAGCCATCGTTGCCGAAGCCGAGGAAATTGCCGGCCACGACCCCGCGCAGATCCAGTGGAAGACCTCCAGCGCCCGCATGAACGAGCTTTTCGAGAGCTGGAAGACGGCACAGAAGAGCGGCGTACGCCTTGGGCGCAGCAACGAAGACGCCCTCTGGAAGCGTTTCCGTGCGGCCCGCACCGTTTTCGACCGCCACCGCCGCGCCTACTTCTCGCAGCTGGACAGCAACAACTCGGCAGCCAAGGCCGCCAAGGAGAAGCTGATCGCGGACGCGGAAGCCCTTTCCTCCTCGACCGACTGGGGCTTCGCCGCCGGCGAGTACCGCCGCCTCATGGACCAGTGGAAGGCCTCGCCGCGCGCCAGCAGGAAGGATGACGACGCTCTGTGGGCGCGTTTCCGGGCAGCGCAAGACGTCTTTTTCACGAACCGGCAGGCAGCCAATGATGAAATCGACCAGGAGTACGGCGCAAACCTCGCCGTGAAGGAACAGCTCCTGGTTGAAGCCAACGAGCTTCTGCCCATCAAGGACCTTGCCGCCGCGAAGAAGGCCCTGCAATCCATCCGTGACCGGTGGGAAGAAGCCGGGAAGGTGCCCCGCGGCGACATGGGCCGGATCGAAGCCGGGCTCCGGAAGGTGGAGGACGCCGTCCGCCAGGCCGAGGACGAGAACTGGAAGCGGTCCAACCCGGAAACCAAGGCCCGCACCAACAGCGCGCTCAGCCAGCTCGAATCCGCCATCGCCGGTCTCAAGGATGACCTTGCCAAGGCGGAAAAGGCAGGCGACGAGCGCAAGATCAAGGCCGCCAAGGAAGCCCTCGAGGCCCGCCAGGCATGGCTGGAACAGCTCGAACGGTCAGCGAGCGAGCTCTCCTAGCGCACGGCCGCAAAAACAGTCCAGGCCCCGTTTCGGTTATCCACATGACCGCGGCGGGGCCTGTTTCCGTTCCGGGGCAGCCGGGACGATTGCTGCATGGTCCACCCACCCGGCAACCCTGACCCGGCTGCCCCCGTTTCCCTTCCGGCAGAGCTGTACTCCCCCGGTCGGCTTTTCTCGTGGCCGGAGCTGCAGGCCATGGCGTCCGACGGCGTGCTGACGCAGCTGTACCAGCGCGGTTACCTGCCGCCGGGCGCCCGGTCCACACCCCACCTACGGGCGCGCGCACTGGGCACTATGATCCCGCCCACGATCAGGCAGCGCGTGGTTGCCGGCCGGCTGACGGCAGCGTGGGTCTACGGCTGCGCCCAGGAACCGGACCGGCTGGCACTGCTGGTGGACGCCAACCGGAGGATCTCCAGCCTGAGGTCCACCCGGGGCTGCACCTTCCACGAGGTGCGGCTGGGCGCCCTGGACGTGGTGAGCCTGGGCGGACTGATGGTCTCAAGTCCCTTGCGGACTGCCCTGGACATCGCCCTGCATGTGGAGACGGATCGCGCCCTGCCGGTCCTGGCCGCACTGCTGGAACGCAGCGAACTCGGCGTGCGGCTGCGCCTCCTCAGGCTCGCCGTGGAAGCCACCCCGCGGGTACCCCACAAGAAGGCGGCGCTGGAGCGGCTTGACGCCCTCGAGGCCGCACGTCCGCCCTAGCTGCGCCGCCGGTTGCCGGTGGTCCGGTACACGTCGAAGACGCCGTCAATCCGTCGCACGGCGCTCAACACGTGGCTTAGGTACTTGGGGTCGCCCATTTCGAAGGCGAACTTGGAGATGGCCACCCGGTCCGTGGATGTGTGCACGCTGGCCGCGAGGATGTTGACGTGGTTTTCCGAGAGGATCCGGGTCACGTCCGAGAGAAGGGACTTGCGGTCCAGGGCCTCGACCTGGATTTCGACCAGGAAGACGCTTGACTGCGTCGGCGCCCATTCCACTTCAACGATCCGGTCCGGCTGCTCCAGGAGGCCAGTGACGTTGCTGCAGTCGGTCCGGTGCACGGAGACGCCGGAGCCGCGGGTGACGAAGCCCAGAATCGGGTCCGGCGGCACCGGGGTGCAACAGCGGGCGAGCTTGACCCAGACGTCATCGACACCGCGGACCACAACACCGGAATCGGAGTAGCGGGCCTTGGTCACCTGGGTCGGGATGGACACCTCGGTGAGGTCGTCCTCGGGGGTGTCGTTGCCGCCGAGGCTCTCAACGAGGCGTTCCATCACGGACTGGGCCGAGGTGTGCCCGTCGCCAACACCGGCGTAAAGCCCTGAGATGTCGACGTACTTGAAGTCCTCCGCGATCGCCGCGAGGGCATCGTGTGTCATGAGTCGCTGCAGCGGCAGGTTCTGCTTGCGCATCGCCTTGGTCAGCAGATCCTTGCCGCGCTCGATCGACTCTTCGCGGCGTTCCTTGCTGAACCACTGGCGGATCTTGTTCCGGGCCCGGGCGCTCTTGACGAAGTGCTGCCAGTCCTGGCTGGGGCCGGCCCCTTCGGCCTTGGACGTGAAAATTTCCACCCAGTCGCCGTGGTTCAGTTCGCTGTTAAGCGGTACCAGCTTGCCGTTGACCCGGGCACCGATGGTGCGGTGGCCTACCTCGGTGTGCACGGCGTAGGCGAAGTCGACGGGGGTGGAGCCCGCCGGCAGGGCCATGACCTCGCCCTTGGGGGTGAAGACGAAGACTTCGCGGGCGTTGATCTCAAAGCGCAGGGAATCGAGGAATTCGCCGGGGTCGGAGGTCTCCTGCTGCCAGTCGACGAGGGAGCGCAACCAGCCCATATCACCGTCGCGGGGACTTCCCGGCCCGGACGCCGTGCGGTTCGGCTGGTCCTTGTACTTCCAGTGCGCGGCAACGCCGTACTCGGCCCGGCGGTGCATCTCGTGGGTCCGGATCTGGATTTCCACCGGTTTGCCGCCGGGCCCGATCACGGTGGTGTGCAGTGACTGGTACATGTTGAACTTGGGCATCGCGATGTAGTCCTTGAACCGCCCGGGCAGAGGGTTCCAGCGCGAGTGCATGGCGCCAAGCGCCGCGTAGCAGTCCCGGACGGAATCGACCAGGACCCGGACGCCCATGAGGTCGTTGATGTCGTCAAAGTCCTTGTCGCGGACAATCATCTTTTGGTAGATCGAGTAGTAGTGCTTCGGCCGTCCGGTGATGGTGGCCTTGATCCTGGCTTCCCGCAGGTCCTCGGTGATCTGGTTGCGGATGACGCTGAGGTTCTTTTCGCGCTCCGGGGTCCGGTCCCCCACCATCCGCACGATTTCCTCGTAGACCTTCGGGTACAGGGCGGCGAAGGACAGGTCCTCCAGCTCCCATTTGATCGTGTTCATGCCGAGCCGGTGGGCCAGCGGGGCGAAGATTTCCAGGGTTTCCCGGGCTTTCCGGGCCGAGGATTCCGCAGAGACGAAGCGCCAGGTGCGGGCGTTGTGGAGCCGGTCAGCGAGCTTGATCATCAGCACGCGGATGTCCTTGGCCATGGCCACGACCATCTTGCGCACGGTCTCGGACTGCGCGGCCTCGCCGAAGCTGACCTTGTCGAGCTTGGTGACGCCATCGACCAGCATCGCCACCTCGGGTCCGAACTCGGCCTTGAGGTCCGCCAGGGTATAGGAGGTATCCTCCACAGTGTCGTGCAGCAACGCCGCGGCCAAGGTTGTGCCGCTGAGGCCCAGTTCAGCGAGGATGGTGGCGACGGCCACCGGGTGGGTGATGTAGGGGTCCCCGCTCTTGCGCTTCTGCCCGCGATGGCAACGCTCCGCCACGACAAAAGCGCGCTGGATGAGGTCGAAGTCCTCTTTGGGGTTGTTGGCGCGGACCGTGCGCAGCAACGGCTCGAGGATGGGCGAGTAGGCGGGAGCGCCGCGTCCCGTCAGCCGGGCGAGCCGGGAGCGCGTACGTTCCCGCCGGCCGGGGAACGTAGGCCGGGCGCCGGAGTCGACCGGAACGGCGGATTCAGCGCGCACGGGAGCCACCACGCCAGTCTGCGAAGCCTGGCTAGCACTCTTATCCGCTGGTGCCGCCTGCACCGGCGTCGAACGTTCTTCCAATGAAGCACCCCTCACAACCCGTTAATTATTCAAGTCTATTCCCGTGGCAGGATACTTCGATAACCGGGCCGGAAACGGCGACGGGCCGGAGAGCGTCACGAATGACGTTCTCCGGCCCGTCGGACCCGACCCGGCGGATCTTCCGCCGGTCAGGCCGTGGCCGGCTGCGTGTTCCTGGCCGCGGCCTCGGCCCGGCGCTGCTCAACGCGTTTGGCCTGTTTGACCAGGTCGGGTTCGTTCTGGCGCAGCCAGGCGTAGAGCGGGGCGGCGATGAAGATCGTTGCGGCCGTTCCGATCAGGATGCCGACGAACAGCGCCAGGGAGAGGTCCCGCAGCGTACCGGCGCCCAGGAGTCCGGCACCGATGAAGAGGATGGCGCCGACGGGCAGGATGGCCACCATCATGGTGTTGATGGAACGGACCAGCGTCTGGTTGACCGCGAGGTTCACCTCCTCAGCGAAAGTCCGGCGCGTGGACGCCTGCAGGTCGTGGGTATTTTCGCGGATCTTGTCGAATACCACCACGGTGTCGTACAGCGAGTAGCTGAGCACTGTCAGGAATCCGATGATGGCCGAGGGCGTCACCTCGAAATCGCTGAGGGCGTAGACCCCGGCCGTGATGAACATCGTCACGAGCATGCCGGCAATCGCAGACAGCGACATCTTCCAGGTGCGGAAGTAGAGCGCCATCAGTACAGCGGCGAGGCCGACGAAGATCACCAGGCCCAGCAGGGCCTGCTTGGTGACGTCTGCTCCCCAGGTGGGTCCGACGAACGTGGATGTCACCTCGTTCTGGGTGACGCCGTAGGCCTTGGTGAGGCCGTCCTTGATCTGCAGGGTCTCGTCGTCCGTGAGTTTGTCCGTCTGGATGCGCATCGTGTTCCCGGCGACGTTCGCCACGCGCGGCACGCTGCCGGAGACCACATCCGTGACGGCCTTCTCGCCGACAGCCGGGTCCGTGGTCTGGACGTTGGATACCGTGAATTCGGATCCGCCTCGGAACTCGATGCCGAGGTTGAATCCGCCCTTGGCCACCGGAAGCAGGATCGAGAGCGCGACGGCGACCGCAGCGATCAGGAACCAGATCTTCTTGGCACCGACGAAGTCGTACGAGCGTTTGCCGGTATACAGCTCATTACCGAAAGTAGCGAAGCTGGCCATTTACTTGCCCTCCTTGGACGAACTCTTGGAGGAACCAGCAAGCTGGCCCTGCTTTTCCTGGTCCTGACGTTCCGCAAGGCGGCGCTCAGCGATGGTCATCCGGCGTTCGGCCTCGGCTGTGGCGCCGGTGTTCTTGGCGCGGACTGCCACCGCGGGCTTGTCCTGCGGAGTGCGGATCCGGCCGGCACCCCGGTACAGCGGAACCGCGCCGAGGCGCTTCGGGTCAAGCCCGGAGAACCGGTGTCCCTCCCCAAAGAACCGGGTGCGAGCCAGCAGCCTCAGGGTGGGGTGGGTGAACATGAAGACGACGATAAGGTCTGCGATTGCGGTGAGGCCGAGCGTGAACGCGAAGCCCCGGACGTTGCCGACCGCCACGAAGTACAGCACGAGGGCGGCGAGGAGGTTTACGGCCTTGGATGCCAGGACGGTCCGCTTGGCGCGCTTCCACCCGTTCTCCACCGCGGACACGAGGCCGCGGCCCTCACGGAGCTCGTCACGGATGCGTTCGAAGTAGACGATGAACGAGTCCGCCGTCTGGCCGATCGCGACGATGAGGCCCGCGACGCCGGCGAGGGACAGGCGGTAGTTTTCGGTCCAGCCCAGGATGGCGATGGCCAGGTACGTCAGTGCGCCTGCCACCACGAGGGATGCGACGGTGACGAAGCCGAGCGCCCGGTACTGGAACAGCGAGTAGACCACCACGAGGAGCAGGCCGATCAGGCCGGCGAGCATGCCCATCCGGAGCTGTTCCCCGCCGAGCGTTGCCGAGATCTGCTGTTCGCTCTGGATTTCGAAGCTGATCGGCAGGGCGCCGAACCGCAGCTGGTCCGAGAGCGCCTTCGCAGACGCCTCCGTGAACCCGCCGGTGATCTGGGGGCGCCCGTCGGTGATGACGGCGAGGGAACGCGGGGCGGAAATGACCTGGTCGTCGAGGACAATGGCGAACTGGGCCTTCGGGTCGGTACCGGTCGCGCCGCCTGCGGCGCTGTAGAACTGGTACAGCCGCTCGGTGACTTCCTTGAACTTTGCGGTGCCCTCGTCGTCGAACTGGATGTTGACGGCCCACTCGTTGGTGACCGCCCCCTGCGCTCCGCGCTGGAGCTGGAAGGACGAACCCTTGATGTTCGAGCCCTTCACCTCGACGGGACCAAGAATGTACTTGATCGCGGGAGAGCCGGCAGCGGCGGGCTCGCAGGTGACCAGCGGCTTGGCCGGGTCCGAGCGCTCCTGCTTGTCCTGCGACGGGTTGTCACAGTCCAGCGCCTCGAACTGCTGGTAGATCTCGGGGGTGATCCAGTTGTCGTCGCTGCTGTTGGCGGGCTCCGCGGTGGGTTTCGGCAGCTGCTCGACCGGGGTCCGTGACTCGGCCGGGACCGCTGCGCCGGCACCGGACTGCAGGACCGGCCGGAAGTTCATGTCGGCGGAGGCCTGGATCAGGGCGCGGGTTTCCTTCGAAGGGGTGCCCGGGAGGCTTACGACGACGTTGCGGCCGGACTGCGTGCTGATTTCAGCTTCCGCGACGCCCGAGCCGTCCACACGCTGGCGGATGATCGCCACGGCCTGGTTGAGTTGCTCTTCGTTGATGTCCGAACCGCCCTCGACCTTGGGGGCGAGGATCATCTGCGTTCCGCCTTCAAGGTCCAGGGCGAGCTTGGGAGCCCAGCTCGCCTGGCCGGCCATGGTGCCGCCCGCCAGGACGGCAGTCAGGACGGCGAGAATAACGCCGAGCCAGACCAGCACCCTGAGGGCTGGGTTTTTGGGGCCAGTTCGTGCCATTGTCGATCTTTCTATTAATTACGGAGGAACCGCCGGCGCGGGCCCGAAGACCTGCACCGGCGGATGCCCGCAACCGGTGCTGCGGGATGGCTCAGATGGGCAGACTAGCTGTCTTTCTTGCCTTCGTCATTGAGGCGGCGCAACGTTTCGTCGGGAGTCTCGTTGCGCAGGGTGCTGCCGTTGCGGAGCGTGTTGTCATTGCGCAGGGTGCTGTCATTGCGCAGGGTGTCGTTGGCGGGGCTGTCCGCTGCTCCGGCGGTCAGTGCGGAGGCATCGTCGGGAACAACGGTCGGCTCCTCGGCTGCAACAACAGGTTCAACAATCTTGGTGACGGCCTGGCGGTGCACAGTGGCGGTGTTGCCCGGGGAAAGTTCGAGCAGGACTTTGTTCTCTTCCTCGTCGATTTCCACGATGCGGCCGAAAAGTCCGAAGCTGGTCATGACCTCGACGCCGGGGCCGAACTTCGACTGGAGTTCCGTCTGCTGCTGCTGCGTCTTTTTATTGCGGCGGAACATCATAAAGACGAACACGCCAAGCATGACGAACAGGAGAATTGTCATTGGATCCAAGGGGAAAGTTCCGTTCTGTACTTGCGTAGCTGGGTTTCAGCAACGTCCGCTTCACTCCGGGCCATGCGGCGGCCTGTCCGGCAGTTTGTATCCGCCAGAAAACCATGCCCGGCCAGCATCGGCCTGATACATGCCGCGCATAGAAGCAAAGACCCGAACGTGCCGAGCGTTAAACCAGTCTAAAGGGAAACATCCCTGCAAGCTGCTACTGACTGTTACGGATCCATTCCGGATCCGCTGGCACACCGGTATCCTCAGCGGCGTCCGGGGCCGCGAACAGTTCCAGCGGGTCCTGCCCGAAGATTCCGGCAGGCACGGCGTAGCCAAGGTGGCTCCACGCCGGAGCCAAAGCGATCCGGCCCCGGGGCGTCCGGCCCAGCAGCCCCTCGCGGACGAGGTAGGGCTCCGCCACCGTTTCCACGGTCTCCGTTTCCTCGCCGACAGCGATCGCGAGGGTGGACAGGCCCACGGGACCGCCTCCGAACTTCGTAATCAGTGCTTCCAGTACGGCGCGGTCCAGCCGGTCCAGGCCGCGCTTGTCCACCTCGTACATGTCCAGCGCCGCGGAGGCCGCCCGGGCATCGATCTGTTCGATCCCGTGCACCAGCGCCCAGTCCCGGACCCGGCGCAGGAGCCGGTTGGCGATGCGCGGTGTGCCCCGGGAGCGTCCGGCGATCTCGCTGAACCCGGCGGAGTTGACCTTGAGGTCCAGCAGGCCCGCCGAGCGGCGCAGAACGAGCTCGAGCTCCTCCACCGAATAGAACTCCAGGTGGCCGGTGAAGCCGAAGCGGTCACGGAGCGGGCCCGGCAGGAGCCCGGCGCGGGTGGTGGCGCCGACCAGGGTGAAGGGAGGCAGTTCAAGCGGGATGGCGGTGGCGCCGGCCCCCTTGCCGACGACGATGTCGACGCGGAAGTCCTCCATGGCCATGTAGAGCATCTCCTCGGCCGGCCGCGACATCCGGTGGATCTCGTCGAGGAACAGGACCTCCCCTTCCGAAAGGGAGGAGAGGATGGCGGCGAGATCGCCGGCATGCTGGATCGCCGGCCCGCTGCTGATCCGCAGCGGGGCGTTCATCTCGGCGGCGATGATCATCGAGAGCGTGGTCTTGCCGAGCCCGGGAGGCCCGGAGAGGAGCACGTGGTCGGCACTGCGTCCCCGCATCCGGGAAGCCTCCAGGACCAGTGAGAGCTGCTTGCGGACGCGGTGCTGGCCCACGAAGTCATGCAGGTTCTTGGGCCGGAGCGCAGCCTCGATGACCCGCTCCTCCGGTTCCTCTCCCCCGCCGACGAGGGACGGTTCAGCCACGCGCGCCTACCCTGTTGCCGGCGCGGGCGCCGTCCTGGCCAAGCCAGCGCAGCGTGGCCCGCAGGATTTCGGCCACGTTGCCCTGCTCTGCCAGCTCGGGGGAATCCGTCAGTGACTTGTCGATGCTGGACGTGGCGTCCTTTTCGGACCAGCCAAGGCTGGTCATGGCGGCGACAACCTGCGGCTTCCAGACCGCTTCAGCGGAGCGGACGGCAGCTGCGGCTCCGGCGCCGGCGCCGGAGCCGTGCGGCACCAGCTTGCCGGCCAGCTCCAGGACGATCCGGCCGGCCACCTTCGGCCCGATCCCGGGCACCTTCGTGAAGGACTTGCCGTCGCCGGAATGGGCGGCCACCCGGATCGCTTCGGGTTCGTGCACGGCCAGCACGGCCAGCGCGAGGCGGGGGCCGACGCCGCTGACGCTCAGCAGGATGTCGAACACCTCGCGTTCGTCATCGCTGGAGAAGCCGAACAGGGTGAGCGAGTCCTCCCGGACGATCAGGGAGGTGAACAGCTTTCCCTCCTCACCCACTGTGAGGCTGCTGAGGGTCTGCGGCGTCGCGTTCACGCTCATGCCGGCGCCGTTGAGGTCGATCACCGCCGAGGACAGGCCGACGTGCGCTACGGTTCCGCGGAGAAAACTGATCAAGGCCGGGCTCCTGGTTTGCAGCCGGAAGAACCGGCCATCCGAACATATCTACGAATACCCTAGCAAGCGCCCAGGACATTCACCGTGCACGCCGCGCCTTCGCCTCGGCATCCGCCCAGGCCCGCTGGGCGGGAGTCAACGACTGGCTGCCGGGCCCGGTGGTCGCCACCGCGGCTCCGCTGCCGGCCCGCCAGGCATGCGTGATCGCCAGCGCCAGCGCATCGGCGGCATCGGCCGGGCGGGGCGGGGCGTCGAGGCGGAGGATCTTGGTCACCAGCTTGGTGACGGCGTCCTTGTTGGACGTTCCGCTTCCGGTGACGGCCGCCTTGACCTCGGAGGGCGTGTGCAGCGCAACCGGGATCCCCCGGCGTGCAGCGGAGGCGATCACCACGCCGGAGGCCTGCGCCACCCCCATCACGGTGCTGACGTTGAGTTGCGAGAAGACGCGTTCGACGGCAAGAACGTGCGGTTCATAGCGGTCCAGCCAGTCGTCAATGGATGTGGCGATGACGAGCAGCCGCTGGTCGAGGTTTTCCTCGGGCGAGGTCCCCACGACGCCGAACGCCACCATGGTGGCGCGGCGGTTTTTTTCGACGTCCACGACGCCGATCCCGCAGCGGGTGAGGCCCGGATCGACGCCGAGGACGCGAAGGGTCACTCTGCTTCCAGTGCGGCCTGCACTTCGTCGCTGAGGTCGGCGTTGCTGTACACGTTCTGGACGTCGTCGAGGTCCTCGAGGGCGTCGACGAGCTTCATGAACTTCTTGGCTGCGTCGAGGTCCAGCGGCACTTCCATGGACGGCACGAATTCGGCTTCGTCCGTGTCGTAGTCGATGCCGGCTTCCTTGAGCGCGTCCCGGATGGCCTGAAGGTCGGTCGGCTCGGAGTGGATCTCGAAGCTGTCGCCGTTGTCCTTGACTTCCTCGGCACCCGCGTCCAGGACCGCCATCAGCACGTCATCCTCGCTGAGGCCGTTCTTCGGCAGCGAGACGACGCCCTTGCGGCTGAAGAGGTAGCTGACCGAACCCGGATCGGCGATGGTGCCGCCATTGCGGGAGATGGCGAGGCGGACTTCCGAGGCGGCACGGTTCTTGTTGTCCGTGAGGCACTCGATCAGCAGCGCCGAGCCCTGCGGGCCACGGCATTCGTACATGATCTCGGTGTAATCGACGACTTCACCGGTGAGGCCGGCACCGCGTTTGATGGCGCGGTCGATGTTGTCCGCCGGAACAGACGTCTTCTTGGCCTTGGTGACAGCCAGTTCCAGGCTCGGGTTACCGGCCAGGTCGGGTCCGCCCATGCGTGCTGCGACTTCGATGTTCTTGATCAGCTTGGCGAACGACTTGGCGCGGCGGCTGTCGAGGATGGCCTTCTTATGCTTCGTTGTCGCCCATTTGGAGTGGCCTGACATGCTTTACGCTTCTCCTCTGATCATTCGAATAAACAGTTCGTGCACGCGCTTCTCTCCTGTGACTTCCGGGTGGAAGGAGGTGGCCAGCAGCTGGCCGGACCGCACAGCAACAATTCTAGCCGTCCCCTCGAGGGATTCCGGGTGGCCCGCACGGGACGGTTCCACCTGTGCCAGGACTTCGACGCCGGGCCCGACGCGTTCCACCCAGGGCCCGCGGATGAAGACGGCGTGCACGGGGGGCACGCCGGAATCGCCGGCGCTGAAGTCCAGCCCCTTGAATTCCAGGTCCGTCTCGAAGGACTCGCGCTGCCGGCCGAAGGCGTTGCGGCGCACGGTGATATCGAGGCCGCCGAACGTCTGCTGCGGTTGTCCGGCGAGGTCCTGGGCGGGGTCGGCGATGTCGTCGGCCAGCAGGATCATGCCCGCGCAGGAGCCGTAGACCGGCAGTCCGGCGTGGATGCGATCGCGCAACGGCTCCCGGAGCTCGAAGATCCTTGACAGCTTGTCGATCGTGGTCGATTCCCCGCCGGGAATAATCAGGCCGTCGAGGCCGTCAAGCTCAGCCGGGCGGCGCACGCCGATGCCGGCCGCGCCGGCGGCCTCCACCGCGTGCAGGTGTTCCCGGAAGTCGCCCTGGAGCGCCAGGACGCCGATCCTCAGGCCGGATCCCACGCGGGTACCACGCGGGGAAATAAGGGGGGTGGTCATGCTGTCAGCATAATGCCCGGGGCTCCGCTTAGCCGCACCGGGACAGCCTTTGCAGGCCTCCATGCCGCCGCTGGGATATATTACAGAGCATGTTTTACTTCAGTGTTCCGCTCGGCAAACTGGTCCGCAGGGCCTCCCGGCTGAGGGGCGGAGGCTCGGCCCTTCCCGGTCTGGTGGTCGAGAAAATCGACCCCGGCTTCATGCAGAGGACACTGTCCACGCTGCCGCTCGGCGTCGCCGTCGTCAGCGGAACGAACGGCAAGACCACCACCACCAAAATGGTGGTGGAACTGCTGGAAAGCCAGGGCTTGAAGGTTTTCACCAACCGCACGGGCAGCAATTTCACCCGCGGTGTCGCCGCCGCCCTGCTCGGCGAGGTGGACTGGCGCGGGCGGCTCAGCGCCGACGTCGCGGTGCTGGAGCTTGACGAAGCGCACGCCGTGCACTTCGTCAACAGCGTGCCGCCGCGTTATTGCCTGCTGCTCAACGTCCTGCGGGACCAGCTGGACCGCTTCGGCGAGATCGACAAGACCGCGCAGCTGCTGGAGCACATCGCGTCCAAGACCACCGGGACCGTCGTGCTGAACAGGGAGGACCCCCGGGTGGCCCGGATCGCCGAGGCCATCGACGGGCCCGAGGTCCTGTACTTCGGACTGGATGACTCCCTGCTGAGCACCTTCCCCAACGATGACGAGATGCGCGCGGCCCCCGGCAGCCCGGTCCCGCCGGTCCCGGTCCGGCCGCGGGCCGACGTCGTACTCCGCCGTGTAGGTGCGGACGACGCGGATTTTGAGTACGACGGCGCCACCGTCACCACGGCGATGAAGCTGCGCGGCGTCTACAACATCTTCAACGCGGCCGCCGCGCTGACCCTGGCCCGCGCCATCGCGGTCAAGGGCAGATCCGCCGTCGCGGACAACGACGGCCTGCTCACCGCCCTGTCCCGGGTGGCGCCGGCGTTCGGCCGCGGCGAAAGCCTCGTGGTCGATGGCCTGCCGCTGGAACTGGTGCTGGTGAAGAACCCGAGCGGCTTCCGGCTCGGCCTCAAATCGTTCCCGGCCGCGGGCTACGCCACCATGATCGCGATCAACGACAACTACGCCGACGGGCGGGACATGTCCTGGCTCTGGGATGTCGAGTTCGACACCCTGCGCGACGGCGGCGTGGAACAGCTGAGCGGCTCCCGGGCCTACGACATGGCCCTCCGGCTGCAGTACGACGAGGTGCCGATCGGGGCCGTGAACACCGAGATCTCACCTGCGCTGGCATCCTTCATCCGCGACGCCAAGGACAAGCCGAAACGGATCTTCTGCACCTACACAGCCATGCTGGCCATCCGCCGTGAGCTGTCCAAAATCACTACAGTGGAGGTGGTCTCATGACCCCCCAGCAGCCGTCGGAGCAGCCCGGCCAACACCTGTCCTTCGGTCACAGGCTCCCGCCCGAGGACGCCTCCCCGAGCAAAGGGACCATCCGCGTCCTGCAGCTGTATCCCCGCGACATGAACATCTACGGCGACTGGGGCAATGCGCTGGTCCTCGCGCAGCGCCTCCGCTGGCATGGTTACACGCCCCAGCTGCTGGAATACAACGTGGGCGACGACTTCCCCGCGGACGTTGACCTGATCGTCGGCGGTGGCGGGCAGGACAGCGGACAGCTCGTGATCCAGGACGACCTGCTCTCCCGGGAGTCAGCGCTGAAGGACCTGGCCGAGAACGGCACGCCGATGCTGCTGATCTGTGGCCTGTACCAGTTGTTCGGAAAGTTCTTCAAGACGCGGACGGGATCGGTCATTCCCGGAATCGGCGTCCTGGACGTGGAGACGCACGGCACCGACGAGCGGCTGATCGGCAACGTCGCGGTATCCTCCCCGGAATTCGGCAGCATCCTGGGGTATGAAAACCACAGCGGCCAGACCAGCCTCGGCCCCGGCGTCACCCCCTTGGGGACGACTGCCAAGGGCACCGGGAACAACAGCAACGACGGCCAAGAAGGGGCCCGGTACCGCAACATCGTGGCGAGCTACCTGCATGGCTCCCTGCTGCCGAAGAACCCCCAGCTGGCGGACTTCCTGATCCGGACCGCCGTCGAACGCAAGTACGGCAGCTTCTCCCCCGGCAGCCCGGACGACTCCTACGCGGTCCTTGCCCGCGAACACGCGGCCCGCCGGCCGCGCTGATGGCCCGCTGGGTCTTTTTGACTGAGAGCGAGCTGCGGTGATCAGGATCGAGCGGGATGATCCGGGGCATGAGGACGTACGGGAGCTCCTGGCGGGGCATCTGGCGGACATGTTCGCCACCTCCCCGGCCGAAAGCGTCCATGCCCTCGCACCGGCGGCCCTCTCCGGCCCGGGCATCACCTTCTGGACCGGCCGGCAGGGCACCGAGGTCCTCGGCTGCGGGGCGCTGAAGGAGATCGGGCCGGGCGAGGGTGAAATCAAGTCCATGCGCACTGCGGCGCACGCCCGGGGCCGGGGAATAGCGGGCGCTCTGCTGGCGCGCATCATGGCGGAGGCCGTGGACGGCGGCTACATACGGTTGTTCCTGGAGACCGGAAGCCAGGAGTACTTCGCCCCCGCACGCCGGCTCTATGAGCGCCACGGATTTGAAGTGTGCGCTCCGTTTGCCGGCTACGTCCTGGATCCCAACAGCGTGTTTATGACCCGGGAACTCTGACTCAGGACCGGTTGACGAACGCCAGCACGTCCCGGGCCACCCGATTGCTGGAGCCGACCCGGAGATGCCCCTGGCCCTTGTAGGTGACCAGGGTGCAGTCGGGGATAAGCCCGGCCGTCTCGACGGCAACGTCCGCCGGAAAGAACCGGTCGCTGCCGCCGCAGATGAGCAGGACGGGCCCCTGGATCAGGGGCAGCACGGCACGTGAGTTGAAGAGCCGCTCCGCCCTGGCCTCTGTCAGCAGGTCTTCGGGCGGGTAGTCCGAGCCGGCCGACAGTCCCCCGCCGATGAGCGGTCCCAGCAGTCGGCGCAGCCACCGCGTGTGCCTGCCCGTCAACAGGTATTCGGTGAAGACCGTCCCGGCGCGCCGGGGGTCGCCGCTGGCCAGGGCCTCGGCCATCCGGGAATCGATGTCCTTGCCCCAGTCGCTGAGCTCCGCGGCCGTGATGATGAGCGCGATCCGGCCGAACGAATCCGGGTGCAGCGCCGCCAGATACTGCCCGACCATTCCGCCGAACGACTCGGCGACGACGAGGTCGACCCGGCCGCCGAATTCCTCCTCGATCACCCTGGCGTAGTCGTCCGCCATGTCGGACATCGTGTGCGCGGGCGGCATGTTCCTGCGCCGCGTGACGATCCACACGGCGAAGCCGGCGGCCAGATACGGCTCGAACTGGCGCCGGTACAGCCGGCGCATCAGCCCCCGCGGCACGGCACTCCCCGGGCCGCCCTGGAGGAACAGCAGCGTCTTCGGCCCCTCGCCCCAGCCCAGGTACTCCATGCCGTTGCGGAACGTGCCGACCCTGGCAGCGCGTGCGGCCGCTTCAGTCCTTGCCATCTATGCCTCCTGTCCGTGCACCTTACCCTGCGAAGTGAGACGCCGCCGCTACTTGTTGGAGAAGCTGCCGCGGAGCAGCCCGGCGAACTCCGCAGGCCGGGAGGCGGGCCACCAATGGCCGCCGTCCACCCGGATGACGGTGAGGTCCTCCACCCACTCCTCCAGCCCCTCCGCAAGGGCCGGCGACAGGAACGGATCACGGACCGGCACCACAACCTGGACAGGAAGGCCTACACGCCGGCCGGCCGTGCGGGTACCGCCCGAAAAGATGTTGGCCCGGTAGAGGGCGAGCCCGCGGACGGGGTCAGCGCCGACGTCGCGCTCCACCCACTGTTCATAGCGGCGGGTGAGGAAGAGCCGCCAGGCCGCATCCGGCAGCTTCGGCAGCAGGAAGACGCCGACATACGAGCTGCGGAGCAGCTGGCCCGCCAGCTGCGGCCAGGCGGCGGGCCTCGAAAGCCTGCTGCGGACCCAGCGCCCAAAGTGCCCCAGGTCGGGGCCGGAGATGCTGGTGTACCGGCCGATCCGCCCCGCAGCCCGAGGGTCCTGGACCGCGGCCCAGCCTTGGATAGACCCCCAGTCGTGTCCGACGAGGTGGACGCCGGCGGCGCCGACGGCGTCCAGCACGGCGAACATGTCGTCGACCAGTGTTGCCAGGCTGAAGTCGCCCGGGAAGTCGACGACGGCGGAGGCCCCGGCGTTCCGCGTGTCGTAGGCAACCACGTGATGGGTATGGGCGAGGTCCCGGATGGCGGGCAGGTACACCCGATGGTCATCCGGGTAGCCATGGACCAACAGCAGCGTCGGAACGTTCGGGCCCGGCTCCGCCCCGTATGCGAACACCGCTAGTTCTGCGCCTTTCGAGGCGACAGTGCGCCGCCGTTCAGGCAAGGTCTCCATGGTCCCCAAGCTTAGGGCTCTTTCGAGATGAGCAGCTCGTGGACCCCTGCCGACGCGGCGCCCAGCGACTCCACGACGGATTTGGTGCGTTGCCGCGTTGCCGCGTCGGCCGCGGCGCCGCCGCACGGACCCTGCGGCGCGTCGGCAGCGACCGAGCACCAGCGGTAGGGTCCGCGGACCATCACCGAGGGCACCCAGGCCAGATCGGAGGCGGTCCACGTTCCGGCAGAGTCCAGGCTGAACTGCGCCCGGACCAGCAGGCCTTCGTTGTTCACGACGTACCAGGGCGAGAGTTCGGTGATGCCGTTGCCGAGTCCGTAGACAATCCAGGTTGCCTTGTACTGCTCGACCGGCAGCACCGAGTGGCTGTGGTGGCCGTAGACGAGGTTGAACTGGCCGCTGTCCACCAGTGCATGGGCGACGTCCCGTTGCTGGGCGTTCGGCTCGCTGGAGTACTCGTCACCGGCATGCATGGCGGCCAGCACGATGTCCGCGCCCAGGGCCCTGGCCCGCCGCGCTTTGGCGATCATGGCTTCCGGGTCCAGCAGATCCACCTGCCAGGGCTGCTCCGGGCTCTGCCCGTTGAGGCCGTACGCGGCAGCTACCACGGCAATCTTTGCCGCCGGGGTCTTCAGGATCAGGACTCCCTCCGATTCACCCTCCGTGCGGTAGGAGCCCGTGTGCTGCACCCCGGCGGCGTCCAGGGCGTCGAGGGTGCGGACGAGTCCCCCGGTACCACGGTCAATGGTGTGGTTGCTCGCCGTCGTGCAGGCCTGGTAGCCCACCGCCCGGGCGGCGGGGATGATCTGCGGCGGCACGTTGAAGGAAGGGTACGCGGAGAAGGGCCCCGCAGCGTCCGCCACCGGAGTCTCCAGATGGCAGATCGCTAGGTCGCTCGCCGCGAGGTAGCGCCGCTGACCTTCCAGCATGGGGCCGAAGTCCAGCCCGGGCACACCGGCCTTGCGGGCATCCTCGCGGGCCTGGTCCCAGAGCTGGGCGTGGACCAGCATGTCCCCGGTGAACGCGACGGTGACGCAGCGGACCGCGGCGCAGCCGGGCCCTTTGCCCGGGGTCGGCAGCGGGGTCGGCAGCGGGGCTGCCGACGTGGGGGCGGCCGGCGCCGAGGCGGCCGGCGCCGGAGTGGTGCCGGTCGCGGCGTCCCCTGTCGTCCCGCCGGCGGCGGCCGAGGAACTTGGGGCGTTGTTGTCCGGGCCGGCCCCGATCAGGCCGCAGGAGGCCAGGACTGCCGCAAGAACCACCGATGCGGCGGTGGCGCCGAGGCTGCCGGGCAGCCTTGCTGAGGAGTTCCCCATGTGTGTCATCCTAGGTCCCCGCCGCTCCAAAGAGCCGAAGCGACCGTTGAGATCTTTCTGCCCTCGTGAAAGAGTCATTTCATGACCAATCCCCTGCTGATCCCCAGCACCCTGCCGTTCGGCCTGCCGCCGTTCGCCGAGATAGTCGACGGGCACTACGCCGAAGCGGTCGAGGCCGGCCTGGCCGGGCATCTGGCCGAGATCCGGGCCATTGTCGAGGCGCCGGGACCGGCGTCCTTCGACAACACCGCGCTGGCGATGGAGCGCTCGGGGCAGCTGCTGCAGCGTGCGACGGCGTCGTTCTTCACGCTTGCCTCCGCCGACGCCTCGGACGCCATCCGCGAACTGGAAACCCGGGTGTCCCCGCTTCTCTCGGCCCATCAGGACGCCGTCTACCTGAACCGGGGCCTGTACGAGCGCTTCGCCGCCATTGCGACGGACCAGCTTGATCCCGAATCCGCCCGGCTGGTGGATGAATACCTCAAGGAGTTCCGCCAGTCCGGCATCCAGCTGGATGAGGCGGACCAGGAACGGCTCAAGGCCATCAACGCGGAGCTCGCCCGCGGCTGGGAACGGAGTACGGCCAGCGGGTCAAGGACGGAATGAAATCCGCGTCCCTGCTGCTGGATGACTCCGCCGAGCTCGCCGGGTTGCCGGCCGATGATGTGGCCAGCGCGGCCGAGGCAGCCCGTGCCGCCGGACACGACGGCAAGTACCTGCTCACGCTCATCCAGCCCAGCAACCAGCCGGCACTGGCTGCCCTGGACAACCGGGATGTCCGCCGGAGGCTGTACGAGGCCTCGATCGGACGCGGCAGCGGCGGCGGCCCCCTCGATGTGCTGGATCTGGTCAAACAGACGGTCCGGCTCCGTGCGGAGAAGGCGAAGCTCCTGGGCTTCAGCAACTACGCCGGGCTCACCGTGGACCAGCAGACCGCCCCCGACGTCGAGGCGGTGCGGACCATGCTGAAGCGGCTCGCGCCCGCGGCCGTACGCAACGCCGATGCCGAGGCGGAAGCACTGGCCGAAATTGCCGGCCACCCGTTGGAGGCCTGGGATTGGGCGTACTACTCGGCGAAGGTCAAGCGCGAACGGTACTCCGTGGACGAGCAGGCCCTGCGCCCCTACTTTGAGCTGGACCGCGTCCTCAATGATGGTGTGTTCTTTGCCGCGCACGCCCTGTACGGCGTCACCTTCGCCGAACGCACCGACCTGGCGGGCTACCACCCGGACGTGCGCGTCTGGGAGGTGCGGGACGCGGACGGCAGCGGGCTTGGCTTGTTCCTGGGCGATTACTACGCCCGGGAATCGAAGCGCGGCGGCGCCTGGATGAACTCCCTCGTGGACCAGTCCAGACTTTTGGACACCCGGCCCGTGGTGATCAACAACCTCAACATCTCCAAGCCGCCGGCCGGGGAACCCACGCTCTTGACCCTCGACGAGGTCCGCACCGCCTTCCACGAGTTCGGCCACGCCCTGCACGGGCTCTTCTCCTCCGTGGCGTACCCGCGGTTCTCCGGGACCTCGGTACCGCGTGACTTCGTGGAGTACCCGTCGCAGGTGAACGAGATGTGGATGATGTGGCCGGAGGTGCTCGCCAACTACG
The DNA here is from genome assembly GCF_030816935.1 of Arthrobacter sp. B3I9. Lineage (NCBI taxonomy): Bacteria > Bacillati > Actinomycetota > Actinomycetes > Micrococcales > Micrococcaceae > Arthrobacter > Arthrobacter sp. B3I9. The sequence continues at coordinate 2,133,440 of NZ_JAUSYO010000001.1, read as the reverse complement.
CACGGCACCACGTCACGGGTGAGGCGCTGGCCCAGGAGTTGGCCGACAAGCTCGACGCTGCACGGCTCTGGGGCGAAGGCTTCGGGACCACGGAGTACCTGGGTGCCGCCCTGCTGGACCTTGCCTGGCATCTGCTGGACGCTTCCGGGGTGCCCGAGGACGTGCTGGAGTTCGAGGCCAAGGCCCTGGCCTCGGCAGGAGTGGCGCACGGCCTGATTCCGCCGCGCTACCGGAGCGGGTACTTCCAGCACATCTTCGCCGGCGCCGGCTATGCCGCGGGCTACTACTCCTACATCTGGAGTGAAGTCCTGGACGCCGACACCGTGGAGTGGTTCAAGGAAAACGGCGGACTCAGCCGGACCAACGGCGACTTCTTCCGGGCCGAACTCCTGTCGCGTGGCAACAGCCGGGACCCGCTGGAGTCGTTCCGCGCCTTCCGGGGCCGCGACGCGGAGCTCGAGCCGCTGCTGAAGCGCCGCGGCCTCGACTGACTCCTCATCGATTGCTCCGTAACGGCCCTTTTGGAGGCTCATAAGGGCCGGTACGGAGCAATCGATGGGAAAGAACGACGCCAGCCGGTCACCTCAGGAGGGTGACCGGCCGGCGTCGTTCAATCAGGAGGAGCGGCGGCCAATTACCAGCCGCGCTCGGCGAGGCGGTGCGGCTGCGGGATCTCGTCCACGTTGATGCCGACCATGGCCTCGCCCAGGCCGCGGGAGGCCTTGGCGATGACGTCCGGGTCGTCGAAGAAGGTGGTGGCCTTCACGACGGCGGCGGCACGCTGGGCCGGGTTGCCGGACTTGAAGATGCCGGAGCCGACGAACACGCCGTCGGCGCCGAGCTGCATCATCATCGCGGCGTCAGCCGGCGTGGCGATGCCGCCTGCGGTGAACAGGACGACGGGGAGCTTGCCGGTGGCGGCTACTTCCTTGACCAGTTCGTACGGGGCCTGCAGTTCCTTGGCGGCGACGTAGAGCTCGTCCTCGGCCAGGCCGGCGAGCCGGCGGATCTCGGCGCGGATCTGGCGCATGTGGGTGGTGGCGTTGGAGACATCGCCGGTTCCGGCCTCGCCCTTGGACCGGATCATGGCCGCGCCCTCGTTGATGCGGCGCAGGGCCTCACCGAGGTTGGTGGCACCGCAGACGAACGGAACGGTGAAGTTCCACTTGTCGATGTGGTTGGTGTAATCGGCCGGGGTGAGGACCTCGGACTCGTCGATGTAGTCCACGCCGAGCGACTGCAGGACCTGGGCTTCGACGAAGTGGCCGATCCGGGCCTTGGCCATCACCGGAATGGACACGGCTTCGATGATCTTGTCGATCATGTCGGGATCGGACATGCGGGACACGCCGCCCTGGGCGCGGATGTCGGCGGGAACACGTTCCAGCGCCATCACGGCCACGGCACCGGCATCTTCGGCGATGAGGGCCTGCTCGACGTTGACGACGTCCATGATGACGCCGCCCTTGAGCATCTCCGCCATGCCGCGCTTGACGCGGTTGCTGCCCGTGACGTTCTGGGCGGACGCGCCGGCTTCGCTGCTTACATCTGGTGTAGACACAAAAACCCCTATGGGTAGATAGATAACCTGGCCGGGGCGCGGGCGGCACGCAGTGGCCGTTCTCGCACACACCGGATTACCGGATCCATTGGCCGGTAATCCTTATACTAGTCCCCCGCCGCGATGCTGCTTAATTCCCGTCACACATGCGCGGGGAGGTCTCAGCGGCCTCAGGCCGGCTGCTCGCTGGCGGTGCCTTCGGGCTCCGCAAGCGACTGGCGGCGCACCGCGAGGATCCGCTGCACCACCGTGACCAGGCTTGCCAAAGCCAGCAGGCACAGCGTCACAAAGAGCACCACGCTTGGCAGGCCCAGGCCGGTGAACCCGGTGACGACGAGAACGGACACGAGCCTCTCGGCGCGCTCGGCTATTCCGAGGTTGGCGGAGAAGCCCAGCGCCTCAGCCTTGGCCCGGGCGTAGGAGACCACCATCCCGAGAACCAGGCAGACCAGGGCCGCCCCCGCTATCCGGGTGTCCGCGCCGCCGGTGAAGTACCAGACCGCGAGGCCGGCGAACAGCGAACCGTCCGCCACCCGGTCAAGGGTGGAGTCCAGGAAGTTGCCCCAGCGGCCCTGGCGCTGCTGCATCCGTGCCATGATGCCGTCAATGACGTCGGAAAAGATGAAGGCGGTGATGAACAGCGTGCCCCACCAGAGCTGTCCCAGCGGGTAGAGCACCAGCGCACCGACAACCACGCCCAGGGTTCCTACGATGGTGACGGCGTCCGGGGAGACGCCGATCTTCAGCAGCCAGCGGGCGAGCGGGGAGAACAACGCGGTGAAGAATCCGCGCGCGTGCCTATTCAGCATGAGGCTCCCCGGCAGCAGTTTCCGGCGAAGCGCCGGTTCCCTGCGGGCTGCCCGTCTCCTGGGGCCAGGCGTCCGCAACCTGCTCGCGGACCTCCCCGAGGGTCTGGGTGATCGCCTTGGTCTGGGCAATGATCGGGAAGAAGTTCCCGTCACCGCCCCACCGGGGCACGACGTGCTGGTGCAGGTGCGCGGCGACGCCTGCACCGCCCGCGACGCCCTGGTTCATGCCCAGGTTGAAGCCGGGGGGATTGGCGACCTTCCGCAGCACGCGCATGGCGGTCTGGGTCAGCTCGGCAAACTCCGCGGTTTCCTCGACCGTCAGATCCGTGTAGTCGGGAATGTGCCGGTACGGGCAGACCAGCAGGTGGCCCGGGTTGTAGGGGAACAGGTTCAGCACCACGTAGCTGGTCCGGCCGCGGTACACGATGAGCGAATCCTCATCGTTCCGGTCCGGCGCAACGCAAAACGGGCAGTCGTCCTGGTTCTTGAACTGGTGCTGGCCGCCCTTGATGTACGCCATCCGGTGCGGGGTCCACAAACGCTGGAAGGCGTCCGGGACCCCCACCAGGCCAAAATCATCCGTCACGGCACCGTCGCCCGGATGCCCGGGACCTGCTCCTGCGCTCTCCTGCACGCCCCGCCCCTAGCTGGTCCGGTTGCGGACGGCGTCGACGATGCGCTGGACGGCCTCGGCCACCGGCACACCGTTGTCCTGGCTGCCGTCGCGGAAGCGGAAGGACACGGCCCCGGCTTCGGCGTCGTCCCCGCCGGCGATCAGCACGAACGGGATCTTGTCCTTGCTGGCTGTGCGGATCTTCTTCGGGAAACGGTCGGAGGAGATGTCCACCTCGGCACGGATTCCGGCGGCCTTGAGCTGGTCCACGACGTCGAACATGTAGTCGTTGAAGGCCTCCGCCACCGGGATGCCGACGACCTGCACCGGCGCCAGCCAGGCGGGGAAGGCGCCGGCGTAGTGCTCGGTCAGGACACCCATGAAGCGTTCCACCGAGCCGAACAGGGCGCGGTGGATCATCACGGGGCGCTGGCGGGTGCCGTCCGCCGCCTGGAATTCGAGCTCGAAGCGTTCCGGCAGGTTGAAGTCCAGCTGGATGGTGGACATCTGCCAGGTCCGGCCCAGGGCGTCCTTTGCCTGGACGGAGATCTTGGGGCCGTAGAACGCCGCTCCGCCCGGATCCGGAACGAGCTCGAGGCCCGAGGCTTCGGCCACTTCGGCGAGGGTGCGGGTGGCTTCGTCCCAGGTGGCGTCATCGCCCACGAACTTGTCTTGGTTCTTGGTGGACAGTTCCAGGTAGAAGTCGTCCAGGCCGTAGTCCTTGAGGAGTCCCAGCACGAAGTTCAGCGTGGTGGTCAGCTCGTCCTTCATCTGCTCACGGGTGCAGTAGATGTGGGCGTCGTCCTGGGTCATGCCGCGGACCCGGGTGAGGCCGTGTACGACGCCTGACTTCTCGTAGCGGTAGACGGAGCCGAACTCGAACAGCCGCAGCGGCAGTTCACGGTAGGACCTCCCCCGGGAACGGAAGATCAGGTTGTGCATGGGGCAGTTCATCGGCTTGAGGTAATAGTCCTGGCCGGGCTTGCGCACGGTGCCGTCCTCGTTCAGTTCCGCGTCGATGTGCATCGCCGGGAACATGCCCTCCCGGTACCAGTCCAGGTGGCCCGAGACTTCGTAGAGGTGGCCCTTGGTGATGTGCGGCGTGTAGACGAACTCGTAGCCGGCATCCACGTGGCGCTGGCGGGAATAGTCCTCCATGGCCTTGCGGATGATGCCGCCCTTGGGGTGGAACACGGGCAGGCCCGATCCCAGCTCGTCCGGGAAGGAGAACAGGTCCAGCTCGGCGCCGAGTTTGCGGTGGTCGCGGCGTTCGGCCTCCGCGATGCGCTCCTGGTAGGCCTTGAGGGCGTCCTTGGTGGGCCAGGCGGTTCCGTAGATGCGCTGCAGCTGCTGGTTGTTCTGGTTGCCCAGCCAGTAGGCGGCCGAGGACCGGGTCAGGGCGAAGGCGTTGGAGATGAGTTTGGTGTTGGGCAGGTGCGGGCCGCGGCACAGGTCGCACCAGACGCTGTCGCCGCTCTTGCGGTCCACGTTGTCGTAGATGGTGATGTCACCGGCGCCGACCTCGACGTTGACGCCTTCACCGGCGTCGGCGGCGTCGTTCTTCTTGCCCAGCAGTTCGAGCTTGTAGGGCTCGTTCTTCATCGCCTCGCGGGCCTCGTCCTCGGACACCACGCGGCGGACGAACTTCTGGTTCTGGTTGATGATCTTGAGCATCATCTTTTCCAGGGTCTTCAGGTCCTCCGGAGTGAACGGCTCCGCGACGTCGAAGTCGAAGTAGAAACCGTCCGTGATGTACGGGCCGATGCCAAGCTTGGCGTCGGGGCGCAGCTGCTGCACCGCCTGGGCCATGACATGGGCAGTGGAGTGGCGCAGGACGTTGAGGCCGTCCGGGGAATCGATGGTCACGGCCTCGACCGTGGCGTCCTCGGGAAGCGGCTGGTCCAGATCCTTGAGCTCGCCGTTGACGCGGGCCACAACAACGTCGCGGCGCTCAAAAAAGAGTTCCGCGCCGGTGGTCCCGGTAGTCACCTTGGTCTCTTCGCCGTCGACGAGAAGGGTGATCTGCTGGGCATCTGACACGGGTGTCTCCTATTCAAAGTTAAGGCTTCGTAGCTTGTGGCGTACGGGGACCACAGCCAGCCTCGTCCATGCTATCGGTTTCTCCGGAGGCCAACCAACGCGCCCCTCAGCCGTTAAACCCGGTGATGGCCAGGTTCCGGGTAATCCCGTCCAGCGCTCCCGGAGGCTCCGGTTCACGGTGGACAGGCACGCCGGAGGCAGGTTCAGGGAAGGGCAGAGTGCCGGTGTTGCTGAGGTCCCAGGCCATGCTGGCGCTGATGCTGATCCCCCGCGGACCGGTCCGCCGGGTGGTGCCGCGGATCAACAGCAGCCGGGTGCCGAACAGCAAGGACCCCGCCTGCTCCTGGGCTTCGTGGAAGAAGACGGAATCCACGCAGCCTGTGCCGTCGTCGATGCTGATGAACACCACCCGGCGGCCGCCGCGCATGGGCGGGGTCTGGGTGGCGACCCGCACGCCGGCGACGAGCACCTCGGTGCCGTTGCGCAGACCCAGCAGCTTGTCGGCGGTGGTGACACCCAGCCGGTCCAGCAAGGGCCGGTGGCTGGACATCAGGTGGTCGCTGACGTCCACCGCCATCAGGTCCAGTTCCGCCCGGACGGTGTCCACCAGGGTCGGTGCGGGCAGGACGGGCTTCAGGTTGCTGAGTTCGACGTCGCCTAACGGCAGGGCCAGCTGCCCGTCAATTACCTCGGTGCCTTTCCGGTGCGGCCGTCCCTGCAGGCTCTGCAGGTGCTGGACCAGGTCGGCGCGGTTGCCGGAATTGCCCGAAGCCCTGTGCAGGGAATCGAAGGCGCCCAGCTGGGCCAGCCGCTGGATGCTCGGCTTGCTCAGCCGGGACCGGGCGCGCAGGTCAGCGAGGGAATCATAGGGCTGTCCCGCCACGATCCGCTTCAGCTCGGCGGCGGAGAGGCCGTATATGCCGTTCAGGCTCAGCCGGGATGCCGAGCTTGCCGCGGTCCGGGCCGGCCGCCACGCGCTCCACCCGGTACTCGGCCTGGCTCAGGTTGATGTCCAGGGGCAGGATCGGGATCCCCAGCCGCCGGGCCTCCGCGACCAGCAGGCGCTTGGGATACATCCCGGGATCGTGCTCCCACAGCCCGGCGAGGAACGCCTCAGGATGGTGGGCCTTGAGCCAGGCTGACTGGTAGGTGGGCACGGCAAAGGCGGCCCCGTGGGCTTTGCAGAAGCCGAAGCTGCCGAAGGCCTTCAGCGTCCCCCAGACCTTGTCCACCACCTCGGGGCTGTAATTCCGTGTCCGGGCCTCCTTGCGGAAAAACTCCTCGACCTTGCCTTCCAGGACCTCATTGCCGAGGGCCCGGCGGAATTCATCGGCCCGCGCCAGCCCGCAGCCGGTCATCACATCGAAGGTTTTCAGGATCTGCTCGTGGAACACAGTGACGCCGTGGGTCTCTTTGAGGACCGGTTTGAGATCCGGATGCGGATAGACCTCCGGCGCGAAGCCGTGCCGGTGTTCCAGGAAGGGCCGCACCATATCCGATTTCATCGGCCCCGGCCGGAACAGCGAGATGTCGATAATGAGGTCGTTGAACTCCCGCGGCGCAAGCTTGCCGATGAGCTCTCGCTGCCCCGGGGACTCAATCTGGAAACAGCCCAGGGTGTGGGTGCTGCGGATCAGTTCATACGTGGGTTCGTCATCGAGCGGTACGGCATTGAGGTCGATCTGGCCGTCCGCGGAGATGTAGTCGGGTCCTGTTCCGTCCGGACCTGCCGGATGGGAGCCCGCCGCCACAACCTCGGCCTTGGAGGGATGCAGCCGGATGACCTCGCGGACCGCGAAGGCCATGGCGCTCTGCATCCGGACCCCAAGGACATCCAGCTTGAGCATGCCCATGGGGTCCATGTCGTGCTTGTCGAACTGGCTCATCGGCAGGCCGAGTCCACTGGGCTGGACCGGGGTGCGGTCCAGCAGGGTGGCGTCCCCCAGGATGACGCCGCAGGGATGCATGGAGATGTGGCGCGGGAGCCGGTCCAGCCGTTCGGTGAGGTCCACCAGCAGGTCCAGCTGCTGGTTTCCGTGGTGGTCCCGTTGTTCCACCCGGCCGGCGAATTCCTTCAGTTCCGGTTTCTCCTCCAGCGCCTCCCGGAAGTTGCGGGCAGAAAAACGCCACAGCTGCTTGGCGATATCTCCGATTTCTCCTTCCTCCATGCCCAGCGCCAGCCCGGCATCACGCACAGCACCGCGAGCGCGGTAGCCGTTCTGCATGCTCATCAGCGTGACGCGTTCAGAACCGAAGCGCTCAAAGATCTTCCGGTAGACGTTGTGCCGTTCGGCGCTTTCGACGTCGATGTCGATGTCCGGCAGGGTGGCGCGGTCCCGGGACAAAAAGCGTTCGAAAATGAGGTCGTGCTCGAGCGGGTTCACCTGGCTGACCTCGATCAGGTAATTGACCAGACTGGAAGCCCCGGATCCGCGGGCCTGCGGCCCGCACTCCCATGTCCAGGATCATCCGGGAGACTTCGGCCACGGTGAGGAAGTAGGAAGCGAAGCCCAGGCTGTCGATGATCCGCAGCTCATGACCGAGCCGGTGGCGCAGCTGCTCCGCCGCTTTCCCCCTGATTCCGGGGAAACGGCGGCTGATGCCGGCCTCGCAGCGCTGGGTGAGCTCCACGAGGGGGTCCCCGGCGATTCCGATCACTGACGCCTCCGGAACCACCGGCTGCTTCCACCCCATGTCCGCGACCGGGTCCATCCGGCAGCGGTCCGCGAGCGCCTCGGTCTGGGCCATCAGCCGCTTCAGGTCAGCGGTGCCGTATCCCGCCGCCGCCATGATCTCCTTGCCCAGCTGCAGCATCTGGGAAGCCGATTTGAGCCAGCCCTGCCCGTTGGGCTGGAGCAACGGGGCAGCCGAAAGCTCCGGCAGCGACTTCAGGGTACGGGCCGAGTCCAGCACATCAGCCGTGGCGGCCCCGTCCTCGGCGACGTAGCGCACGGCATTGCTCAGCACGGCGGGCACACCGTGTTCCGCGGCGAGTTTGAGCATCCGCACCGCGTGGGCGGTGCTCAGTGGTTCTCCGGGCGTGCTGAGCTGCGTGACCACCTCGGCGGCGAGCGTCCCCGGTGGCAGGGCGTCCAGCCAGCGCTTGAACAGTGTGCGGGGGCGCAGGTACCGCCGGCCGCCCATCTCCCGTCCGACGTCGGAGTCGGGTCCGATCAGGACGGTCAGCACCGGTTGCAGGGTTTCCGGGGAAAGGGTCCGCGAGGCGAGCTCCGCCCGGGTGACGGCGACGGGCACCGGTCCCCCGGCCTTGCCGGTGGTGCGGGCATGCGCGTCGGAGATCAGCCGGCACAGCGCCCGGTAGCCGGCGCCGTTGTTGTGCCCGTGGGCCAGGACCAGGACCCGTCCGCCCACCTGGGTGCTGAGGTCGCCGTCGTCGTCTAAGACCGCCAGGTCCACCCCGACGATCGGATCAAGTCCCGCGGCCATGCAGGCCTTCAGGTGCTTGACTGTCCCGTACAGGCCGTCGCGGTCTGTGCATGCGAGCGCGGTCGCGCCATCGGCGGCCGCCGCGGCCGCCAGTTCATCGGGCCAGGAGACTCCGTAATGGGCGCTGAAAGCGGTGGCAACGTGGAGATGGGTGAAGCTCATGCCGATTTTTGGGGGCGGAGGGCATCATGGATCCGCAGCAGGCGCCAGCGTCCGCTGCGCACATGCCGGGTCAGGTCAAGGGTGAGGGTTTCCGGTTCGGGGATTCCATCCTGGCGCACCTGGACGCGCCAGATCTCGTGGTCAACAATCCCGGGTCCGCTTCCCAGCGGCGCCCGCTGTTCCTCGGCCCACCACTGGCGCCGCTCATACCAGCGGATCGGCTCGGCACACACGGTGTAGTGCCGGCCTTCCCAATCCAGCTGAAGCGGGACACCTGTTGGGGTGCAGACAACGTCAACCGACGCGCTGAACATGCCCAATGTGCCTCCCGGACCAACCAAACTGCAGAGTAACTATTCGAATATATCTTCGAATAGTTCCAGTCTACGCCGGGGCCGGGGCAAAACCTAGATTCGGGGTGGACGGACGACTGCGCTGGGAGCAGGATTGAGCCATGAGCTCCCATAACGCACTCCTGAAGCACGTCAGCATCGCCGCCAAGGACACCGCCTTGGTGGCGAAGTTCGATATAGAGGGCAATATCCCGGGCCAGGGCGCCTACGTGGTAGGCCTTCTAGCCGCCGAACCGGACTTTTCGCACCAGCGCAGGCTGGGGATTGAGTTCATGAACGGCGAGGCCGTTTCCTTCTACTACTTCAACCACGACGGCACGGAAGAGAATTTCGACCTCAAAGGTGTGGAGCATTCAGGCAACTCCATCACCGGGAACTTCCCCATAGAGACGGTGCTGGGCCTCCCCAAGGGGCACCTCATGACCGCCTTCAGCGACTGTGACGGCCGGGAGTACCAGGCCAACGTTCCGGTGGAAGAGGCCCTCTGAGCCTGACCCGCTAGGAGCTGGCTTTGTAGACTTCCAGTTCCAGCGTGATGAAGGCATCGATCATGGCCCGGTACGTCTTTTCGACCAGGTCAACGTCGATGTCCTTGTGTTCGGCAGTCGCCTTGACGTGTTCGATGACCCGCTCCACCCGCCCCGGAGCCCGCACCTCGGCGCTGTCCGCCTTGAGCGTGCCGGCGATCCGGATCAGCCGTTCCCGGCGTCCAATCAGGGCCACAATCTGCTCGTCGACCTCATCGACGGCAACCCGAACGGCAGCGAGCTGCTCCCGGTCAGCCCGGGCGGTTTTGTCGTCTGCGTGATTTGTGGACATATGCATGACAGTATCCAAATATGCAGCCACGAGTCGACTTAATTTCGCTGGGTGTCCGCAGTGTTGACGCCTCCCGCCGCTTTTACGTTGAGGGCCTCGGCTGGGCCGTGCACCGGGAAGTGCCGGGCGAAGTCCTCTTCATCCAGGCCAACCACGGCCTGCTCCTTTCGCTGTGGGATGCGGGGCAGATGCAGTCCGAGGCGGCCACCGATCCCCCGGCCGGGATTCCCTGCATCACGCTGAGCCACAACCTCGGCAGTGCCGCGGGAGTCGACCAGGTGATGGCGGACGCCGCGAGGGCAGGGGCCGCGATCGTCACTGAGGCCAAAACGCAGCCTTGGGGCGGCTACACCGGGTACTTCGCCGACCCGGACGGCTACCGGTGGGAGGTTGCCTTCAACCCCACCTGGAAGGTCGACGGCGACGGCCGGGTGACGCTCTGACTCTCCCTTGGGCTAGAACAGGCTTCCTACCGGCTGGATGAGCTCCGGGGAGTCGTTCCTGACGTTCCCGACGGCGGTGCCGACGGCGTCGATCGTCCAGCCCTCCGCGACATCATGCGCCCCCGCCCGCACCAGCCCCACGAGGGCGGCGGCGTCGTCGGCCTGCGGGTCCAGCCAGTTCTGCATGGTTTCGCGGTCCATGGGCAGCGGAACCCGGTCGTGCAGCGCGGTCAACTCGGCCAGCACGCCTCCGGCATAGCCTTCGGGGGGCGAGTCGGTCGTCATGATCGAGGTTGAGAGCAACCAGCGCTCCGGATCGTCCTCGGACTTGGACGGATCCTTCCACCATTCATAAAGCCCGGCAAAGACAATGGGCCGACCATCCTTGGGGTGCACGTAATAGGGCTGCTTGTTGCGGCCTTCGCCCTTCCATTCGTAGTAGCCGTCGGCCGGGACGGCGCAGCGCCGCGAGCGCGTGGCCTTGCGGAAGGCCGGCTTCTCCAGAACGCTTTCGCTCCGGGCGTTGATCATCTTCGAGCCGATGCCCGGGTCCTTCGCCCACGACGGGACCAGGCCCCAGCGCGCGATGTGCAGCTGGCGGACCGGCTCACCGTCCACCAGCCGCTCCAGGAGCACCGGCACGTCCGCCGTCGGGGCCACGTTCCACGATGGCGGGATGGCGATCTCCTCCTCGAGTCCGGCGTCGAACTCGGCCAACAGGTCTCCGACGGCACGGGCCATCACATAGCGTCCACACATGGCACCAGCATGCCACCGCTGCCGGCCGTGCGGGAATAGCCGGCTTCGGGTTACGGTTGTTGGATAACGTAAGACTTTTGCAGCGACAGGCCGCCGCTGGCCAGCACAGTTAGAGTGCACCGCTAGCGGGCACCGTCAACCAGCCCTTGAGGAGAACTTCGTGGACTTCACCCCCGAATCCGGAACCATCACCATGTTTTCAACCACCTGGTGCGGGTACTGCAACCGCCTGAAGAAGCAGCTGGACGCCCAGGGCATCGGTTACACCGAGATCAACATCGAAGAAGTCGAAGGCACTGCCGACCTCGTCGAGCAGCTCAACGGCGGCAACCGCACCGTTCCCACCGTGCTGTTCCCGGACGGCACCGCGGCCACTAACCCTTCCGCAGCAGAGGTCAAGAGCCGGCTCGCCGCCTAGGCCCCACGCCCATTTCCGATGTCAACCACCAAGGCGCGGTCCTGCGGGACCGCGCCTTAGCGCGTCCCGCGCTCACATGAACACGGGCGCAAGAAAGGAAGATTTTCATGGTCCACAAGGTTAAAGGCGTAGTAGCCCGCTCCAAGGGAGCACCCGTGTCGGTGGAGACCATCCTGGTTCCGGATCCCGGCCCCGGAGAGGCGCTGGTGGATATCCTCACCAGCGGCGTCTGCCACACCGATTTGCACTACAAGCTCGGTGCCATCAACGATGACTTCCCGTTCCTGCTGGGCCATGAGGCCACAGGCGTGGTCAGCGCCGTCGGACCGGACGTCACCGAGGTGGCCCCCGGCGACCGGGTGGTCCTGAACTGGCGGGCCGTCTGCGGCGAATGCCGGGCCTGCCGCCGCGGCAAGCCGCAGTATTGCTTCAACACGCACAACGCCACCCAGAAGATGACGCTGGAGGACGGCACCGAGCTCACGGCCGCGCTCGGCATCGGCGCCTTCGCCGAAAAAACCCTTGTTGCCGCCGGCCAGTGCACCAAAGTAGACCCCGACGCCGACCCCGCCGCCGTCGGGCTGCTCGGCTGCGGCGTCATGGCGGGCATCGGCGCCGCCATCAACACGGGCAACGTCCAGCGCGGCGATTCTGTCGCCGTCATCGGCTGCGGCGGGGTGGGCACCGCGGCCGTCGCCGGTGCCGCGCTTGCCGGTGCCACCACCGTGATTGCCGTGGACATCGACGCCAAGAAGCTCGAACGGGCCAAGGACATGGGCGCCACCCACACCATCGATTCCTCTACGGCGGACCCGGTGGAGGCCATCCGCGAGCTCACCGGCGGCTTCGGCGCCGACGTGGTCATTGACGCCGTCGGACGCCCCGAGACGTACAAGCAGGCCTTCTACGCCCGCGATCTTGCCGGCACCGTGGTGCTGGTCGGGGTACCGAGCCCGGAGATGGCGCTGGAGCTGCCGCTGCTGGACGTCTTCGGCCGCGGCGGCTCACTGAAGTCCTCCTGGTACGGCGACTGCCTGCCCTCGCGCGACTTCCCGATGCTCATCAGCCTCTACCGGCAGGGCAAGCTGGATCTCGATGCCTTCGTGACCGAACGGATCACGATCGACCAGATCGAGGAAGCCTTCGACAAGATGCACGCCGGTTCCGTGCTGCGCTCGGTGGTCGAACTGTGAGCGGCGGAAACGGCGTGCGGATCGACCGGCTGGTCACCTCGGGCACGTTTTCGCTCGACGGCGGCACCTGGGATGTCGATAACAACGTCTGGATCGTCGGCAACGACGAGGAATGCCTGATCATCGACCCTGCACACGATCCGGCGGCCGTCGAGGCCGCCGTCGCCCGGCGCAGGGTCAAGGCCGTCCTGCTGACCCACGGCCACGATGACCATATCGGCGCCGTCGGCGAGGTCCGCGGCCGGCTCGGAGCTCCGGTATACCTGAACCGCGAGGACTGGATGCTGTGGGAGCGCGTGTTTCCGGGCACCGAACCGGAGCACGCCATCGCGGACGGGGACACCTTCGAGGTCGCGGGTGCCCGCCTGGTGGCGCTGCACACGCCGGGCCATTCGCCTGGGTCCACCTGCTTCTACCTGCAAAGCGAAGGGACGGTCTTTTCCGGCGACACGCTCTTCCAGGGCGGCCCGGGCGCAACCGGCCGCTCCTTCAGTGACTTCCCCACCATCATCGAATCCATCCGGGGTAAGCTGCTTACGCTCCCCGCGGACACCGTGGTGCTGACCGGCCATGGCGATCCGACGACGGTCGGCGCCGAAGCGCCGCAGCTCGAGGACTGGATCGCCCGGGGCCACTGAGCGCACCCTAAACCCCATCGATTGCTCCGAAACTGCCGTTATGAACCTTCACAACGGCAGTTACGGAGCAATCGATCGGGGTGGCAGCGTTAGCGCAGGGTGCTGAACTGCGCGTGGTCCAGTTGCGCATAGCGGGCATAGGTATCGAGGACAGCCGCCTCGACGGCGTCGACCCCCACGTGCGGGACGAGGTCGTTGACGGCGCCCGCCGTCGCCGGGTCCCACTCCAGGCCCAGGGCGGCGTAGCTGGCCTCCAGGACGGCCCGGATGGGGGCCGAGTTCTCCACCACGATCACCGAGCTGAACAGCCAGCCTCCCGCGACCACCCGCTGGGCTGTGCCGACCAGCTTCACCTGGTGGGACGGCAGCTCCGTATTCCGGCCGTGCACGCTGAATTCGCCGGGGCAGTACTCGCCGGGGATCTCGCCGACGGCGGCGTCCACGCCCGCGCTGCGGAGCGCCTGGGCCAGCAGTTCGCCGAAGAACGAAAAGCGGCCCTTGGCACCGGCGATCGCGTCCCGCTCCGGTTCCAGATGGTCGACCACCAGGGTCCCCTGATGGTAGGCAGCGGCCCGGCCGCCGGCCTTACGGACCAACGGCTCAAAGCCCAGGTTGCGGCAGGCGCGGGCGGCGTCGTCGAAGCCGGGGAGATGCTTGTCCCGCTGCCCGAATGCTACCGTCGGCACCGGGCGGTAGAGCCGGAGCGTGGGTCCCAACCGGCCGGCCTTGACCTGCTGCAGCAGCCCGATTGCGAAGTCCAGGTCAGCCGCCGCGCCCAGCGACTCCTCCTGCCGGACAATGGTCAGCGTCCGTTCTCCGCCCATGGCTTCCGGCATGTTGTTATGCTCCCTTATGGTCATCCTGCAGTTCCTCGTCGTTGCCGCCGCGTTTGCCGTTCTCGACTCCGTCTGGCTCAAGTCGACGAGCAAGTTCTACCGGCGCAATCTGGGGCACCTCCTGGCGGACAAACCCCATCTAGGGTACGCCGTCGTCTTCTACGTCCTGTACATCGCCGGAATCGTCTTCTTCGCGCTCCGGCCGGCGCTCGACGGCGGCAGCTGGCTCACGGCCCTGGGTTACGGCGCCGCCCTGGGAACGTTCGCCTACGCGACCTATGACCTCACCAACGCCGCGACGCTCAAAAAGTGGCCTCTCAGCATCGTGGTGGTGGACATCCTCTGGGGCGCCGCGCTGACCGGCCTGGCCACGGCGGTCGGCTGGCTCGTCTTCCACTAGCTAGGACGCCCGCAGGGTCAGGATCTGTTCCGCCCGGCCGAACGGCCCCTGAAGGTCGTGCAGCACCGTCGAGGTCAGGCCGATCCCGTCCGTTCCAAAGGAGACCTCATTGTCCAGCCCCAGCCACTCCCCTTCCGGCCGGCGGTACATGTGGATCTGCAGGTCCAGGTTGGGAAAGGCGTAGCTGCCCTTCCCCGGCGGGACGCGCGCGGCGATCCCGTTGGCCGTGTCCACCAGCCCGATCAGCCGGGCCAGGTCGCTGCTGTCCTCCTTGTTGGTAAGCGGGTGCCCGGTCTGCAGCCAGACCGTCCCCGAGCCGGCGCGGTGGCCCTCCGCAATCCGCATCTGCAGCGATTTGATGTAGCCGCCGGGCCAGACCTTTGCCGCGTCGTAGGGCTCGCAGGCTTCGGGCGCCGGGATCCGGGGATCCTCGAAGGCCGCGATGGCGGAGGTATCGGACATCATCATCCGCCAGGCCGTCGCTCGGATGGCCACGCGCCCGCCGGCCACCAGCTCGGCCTGCACCAGCTCGATGGTCCGCCCGGGGCGGAGCGTCGTGGTGGTGACCTCGAACTCGCCGCCCGGGATCAGGCCGAGGATCTCATAGCTGAGGCGCGCCATGCGCATGTCGTCGCGGGGCTCATGGCGGTCCAGGCAGTCCGCCATGATGCCGGAGGCGGGGGCCATGTGCTGCTCATGCTCGTTCCAGGCACCCTGGGCGTGGATGGTGGAGCGGAACCGCCCGTCGCCCAGCACCTCGTAGTAAAAGTCGCCCTCGGCAAGTTCCGGTAGTACAGCAGTCAACGTCCGCCCTTTCGCGTGGCTGGTGATTTCCCAACACCCTACCCTTCTGTGCCGGTCGCAGCTTTCACAGCTCCCGCTCAACTAAGGCTCACGGCCGGTATAAGTCCGGTGCCTAGAAATAGTGCATGACTCCTGACACGAACACACTCCGGTTGGGCGGCCGAGTGCGGCGCGCCGTGCTGGCCGGGGCCCTGGCCCTGACCCTCTCCGCGGGAGGCGCCACGGCCTGGGCGCTGGACCGCTTCGTCTTCGAACACGTCGAGATTTCCGACGTCGCGGCCTACGAGGCAAGCCAGGGCGTAACGTCCGGCGTCGCCGGCACGGCGGACTCCGCCGGCACCGCGGCCGAGACCACGGCCACCTCCTACACCTCCGCCGACTCCAGCATCAACATCTCCACCGTCGTCACCGGCAGCGGCAACAGCACCGTCACCTACTACGTGGCCGACGTCGTCCTCACCGACGCCACTGTCCTGCAATCCGCCTTCGCCAACAACAGCTTCGGCGAGAACGTCACGGAGACCACGTCGGCCACGGCTGCTGACCACGACGCCGTGTTCGCCATCAACGGCGACTACTACGGCTTCCGGGACTCCGGCATCGTCATCCGCAACGGCGTCGTCTACCGCGATGAGGGCGCCCGCCAGGGCCTGGCCTTCTACCGGGACGGGACGGTGAAGGTCTACGACGAAACCGGCACCACAGCCGCGCAGCTCGTGGCGGACGGGGTCTGGAACACCCTGTCCTTCGGTCCCGCCGTCCTTGAGAACGGCCAGGTGGTGGACGGCATCGAGGACGTTGAAGTGGACACCAACGTCGGGAACCACTCGATCCAGGGCGCGCAGCCGCGGACGGCCGTGGGAGTTGTCGGCACCAACCACCTGGTCTTCGTCGTGGTGGACGGACGGAGCCCGGGCTACAGCGCCGGCGTCACCATGACCGGCCTCGCGGACATCATGCAGCGCCTCGGCGCCACCACGGCGTACAACCTGGACGGGGGCGGTTCCTCCACGATGTATTTCAACGGCCAGCTCGTCAACAACCCGCTGGGCCAGGGCAAGGAACGCGGCACTTCCGACATCCTGTACATCGGGAACTGAGCCGAAGCCATGATCATCCTGATACCGGCCTATGAGCCGGACGACCAGCTGCTGCGCCTGATCCGGTCCATCCTCAACGCGGCTCCGCAGCTTACGCTCGTAGTGGTCGACGACGGCAGCGGACCGGCTTACGGGCCCGTGTTCGACGGCGCGGCCCGGCTCGGGTGCACCGTCATCAGCTATGCGGCAAACCGGGGCAAGGGCCACGCGCTGAAGGCGGGCTTCGGCTTCATCGCGGACCACTTCCCCGGCCGGGACGTTGTCTGCGCGGACAGCGACGGCCAGCACCGCGTCGAAGATATTCTCCGGGTCGCCGACCGCCTGCCCGTCGCGTCGGACGTGATGGTCCTGGGCGCCCGCAGCTTCAGCGGCCAGGTCCCGGCCAGAAGCAGAATCGGCAACACCGCCACCCGGTGGCTGTTCCGGCTGGCCACCGGAGAAGACATTCCCGACACCCAGACCGGGCTCCGGGGATACCCGGCGGGAATGCTGCCCTGGCTCCGGGGTGTCCCCGGCGAGCGCTACGAGTACGAACTCAACATCCTGCTCGAGGCCGGACAGGCCGGCTACCTGATCCGGACGGTCGGCATCGCCACCGTCTACCTTGACTCCAACTCCGGTTCGCACTTCCGCCCCTTCGCTGACTCGGTGCGGATCTACGCTCCCCTGCTGAAGTTCCTGGCGTCTTCCCTGGCCGCCTTCGTTGTCGACACCGCCGCGTTCCTCATCCTCATCGCGGTCACCGGCTCGGTCCTGTTCGCCGTCGTCGGTGCCCGGGGCATCAGTTCGGGGGTGAACTTCCTGATCAACCGGCACCTGGTGTTCCGCCACGGCGGCGAGCACAAGGCCGGCCGTACCGGCACGCGGTACTTCGCCCTCGTCGTCGTCCTCCTAGGCGCAAACCTCGCCCTGATGTCGGCGCTGGACCGGGTCGCGGTGGCGGCCCTTCCGGCCAAGCTGCTGGTGGAAGCGGCCCTGCTCACGGTCAGCTACTCCGTGCAGCAGCGGTTCCTGTTCACCCCCGGACATGTGCACTCATATACCCGCCATGGTCCCGGCACAGTTCCCGCACAGTTAGCGCGGGAATCGTAGAGACCAATCCACCCACTGACTCCGGAGATTCCCATGACACCGCTTATCCTCATCGCCGCCGACCTCGCCGGCATCAGCGTCCTGACCTTCGCCCTGTACCTGCGCCGGCACCGCCGCCGCGACCTCGTGGTGTCCTACCTCGGCATGAACGTGGGCGTGATGGCCGTAGCTGCCGCGCTCGCCGGGTCGGCCGCCGGCATCGGACTCGGCCTGGGCCTGTTCGGAGTGCTGTCCATCATCAGGCTCCGTTCCACGGAACTAAGCCAGCACGAGGTGGCCTACTACTTCTCGGCCCTGGCGCTCGGACTCATCTCGGGCCTGGGCATCGAGCCGGTGTGGCTGCCGCTGTCCCTGATGGCGATGATCCTGCTGGTCATGTTCGTAGGAGACCACCCGCGCGTCCTGCCCGCCTACCGGCACCAGACAGTGGTCCTTGACCGTGCGATCGCCGCCGAGGCCGAGCTCATCGCCCGCCTCGAGGAGGTCCTGCACGGCACGGTCCACTCAGCCACCGTGCATGAACTGGACCTGGTCAACGACAAGACGACCGTCGACGTCCGCTACGCCTACCTCACCGGCAGTGCACCCCGCAGCTTCGCGCCCGGCGCTCACCCAGGCGACGAGCTCCCGCGGCACGCTCTTGCTTCCGCCACGGCCGGTGCGGCATGAGCGCCGGCATTGCCGGCAGCCTCCGGCACCTGCCCGCCATCGGGCTGGAGGAACTGAACGCCGCAGCAGCCCTGCAGACCAGGGTGGACCGCAAGTACGTCCTCCCGGCCCTCCAGGCCAGACAGCTGCTGGGCGCATTCGAGGTGGACCTCAGGATCCTGGAGATGGACGGAAAACGCACTTTTGACTACGACTCCGTCTACTTTGACACCCCACAGCTGGACAGCTACCTGCTCGCGGCCAGGGGCCGGCGCCGGCGCTACAAGATCCGCACCCGCACCTACGTGGACAGCGCCGCGAGCTTCCTCGAAGTCAAAACGGAAGGCAGCCGCGAAGCCACGGTCAAGGACCGCATCCCCTACCATCTGGCGGACCGGAGCAGGATCACCGCCGAGGGACTCGCCTACATCAACGACACGCTCACGGAAACCATCGGCGGCGTCCCGTCCGGTCCCCTGGAGCCCGTGCTGGAAACCCGCTACCGGCGCACCTCGCTGTTCCTGCCCGGATCGGACAGCCGTGCCACCCTCGACGAAGCAGTCACCTGGCAACGCCCCGGAGGGAGGCCCTGGCTGCTTGACGGGTCGCTGGTGCTGGAGACAAAGTCCGGATCGACGGCAGGTCCGCTGGACCGACTCCTCTGGGACAGCGGCATCAGGCCAAGCCGCATCTCCAAATTCGCCACCGGCATGGCGGCCTTGTGCCCCGAACTGCCTGGGAACCGCTGGCACCGCACGCTGCAGCGGCACCTCAACCTCATCCCGGCAGCGGCAGCGGCTGCCTGACCAGCGTTCCTGAACCGCCCCGCCTGCCCGCCACTTCCCCCGCACTTAACCAGACAAGGACCCCACCATGAACAAGTTCCGCACCTACATGTCCGTCGCAGCCCTCGCACTCGCCGTCTCACTCACCGGCTGCTCGGTTGCCGGCACGGCGGCCTCCACCGGCCAGGCCGGCGCCACCGCATCCGGAGCCCAGTCCGCCGTGACGGTCGCGTCCGTGGAAGAGGACACGCACTTCGATTCCGACGACCTCACCTGGGACGCTGCTAAGGAGGTGGCGGTGACCCTCGCCGACGGTGGCAGTACCGTGGCCGCGGGGTCGACGTCGAACGCCGTCAAGGTGGACGGCGGCACGGTGACCATCACTGCGGCCGGGACCTACCGGCTCTCCGGCAGCCTGTCCGACGGCCAGCTCGTCGTCGCCGCAGGCGAGGAGGATGTAGTGCGCATCATCCTGGATGGGGCGGACCTCAGCAGCTCCACAGGATCTCCGTTCGTCGTCCAGAGCGCCAACGAGGCCATCGTTTACCTTGAGGGCGGAAGCACGAACACCCTCACCGACGCCGCCAGCTATGCGAACCAGGGAACGGACGCACCCAACGCCGCACTTTACTCAATGGCCGACCTGACCATCGCCGGCACCGGTTCCCTCACGGTGACCGGCAAGTACAACGACGGCATCGTCTCCAAGGACGGCCTGGTGCTCGCCGCCGGCAACGTCAGCGTCGATGCTGCGGACGACGGCATCCGCGGCAAGGACTACACGGTGCTGCTGGACGGCGCCTACACCGTCACCGCCGGCGGCGACGGGGTGAAGGCGGACAACGACGCCGACGAGGGGCGCGGCTGGCTGCTGGTCAGCGGCGGAGCGCTGACGGTGAAGGCAGGCGACGACGGCGTCAAGGCCGTCACCCAGCTCAGGGTCACCGGCGGCGCCGTCACGGTGAAAGAGTCCGACGAGGGACTGGAATCCGCGCATATTGCCATCAGCGGCGGCACGGTCAACGTCACCTCCAACGACGACGGCGTGAACGCCGCCGGGGGCAGCTCCGGTACCGCACAGACCGGAGCGCAGGCCGGCGGACCGGGCGGCGGAATGGGCGGCGGACCGGGCGGCGGCGAAACCGTCGGCGACTACTCGGTAGACATCAGCGGCGGCCAGCTCACCATCAACTCCCAGGGCGATGGCCTCGACTCGAACGGCAACGCCACCATCAGCGGCGGCACCGTCGTCGTCAACGGGCCCAGTGGCGCAGGCAACGGCGCGCTGGACGTCAACGGTGAACTTGCCGTCAGCGGCGGTACCGTCGCGGCAGCCGGAAGTGCCGGCATGGCAGTGACCCCATCGACGTCGTCCACGCAGTCCGGCGCCCAGGTCACCTTCGGAACAGCGGTACCGGCCGGGACAACCATCCAGCTGGCCGATTCGAGCGGCCAGGTGGTGGCAACCTTCGTCACGGCGAAGCAGACGGCGTCGCTCGTGTTTTCCTCCGCCGCGATAAAGGCCGGCGCGGAGTACACGGTCTACACCGGCGGCACAGCGCAGGTTACGGCGGGGCTGGGTGCGGGATCCCTCGACGGCGCACAGCAGCAAGGCACCGTCACCGCCGGCGAGTACACGGCCGCCAAAGGACCTGCCGGCCGCCCCTGAACGCAGCCGCAGCTGCCGGCGGCCGGCGTGCAGGACATGCCGTCCGCCGGGTTTCAGGCTTCGACGCGGACGCCCCGCCAGAACGCCACACGGTCCTTGATCAGGGCCGCGTCGGGTTTCGGCTCGGCGTAGAACCAGGCAGCGTCCTGGTTCCGCTGTCCGTCGACCACGAGGGTGTAGTAGCTGGCCTCGCCCTTCCAGGCGCAGAAACTGCTGTGGCTGCTGTCCTCCAGGTACTCGGCCTTGACCGAGGAGAGGGGGAAGTAGTGGTTGCCCTCCACAATGACCGTGTTCTCGCTTTCGGCGATGACCGCCCCGTTCCACATTGCCTTCGCCATGGTCTCGTCTCCGTTCTCGTTACCGGGAATTGCCTGCCCCGGGCGGCCTCGGCCACCCTTCACTGCCTCAACGAGTTCGACGTGCTGATGATTCCGCAGACATAAGTCGTATCCGGTGCAGCGCGGGCCGGCGCCCACGCCGCCCCGGATTCGCCCGTCCGACCCGCGTGTCGGGTGTTGCCACACGATCGGCCGGACTGGGTACACTCGGAGTCAGGTTTTCCCGCAACTATCCTCCGAAGAGGTGCTCTCCTGATTCGAGTCATCAGCTATAACCTCCGCAAGCACAAGGCCAGTGGTGAGCTGACTGATCTGGCCCGTGATTTTGAGATCGATGCCTTGTGCCTCCAGGAGTGCGATACGAAGGATCTGCCGGAAACCATCGGCGACCTGCACTTGGCGGATGCCACCAAGGGCAACCGGCTGGGCCTGGCGATCTATTACCGCATGAGCCGGTTCACGGCCTACGAGACCAAGACCTTCGCCCTGAAAAAGTCGGTCCACGACCGCGTCCTGTCCCCCGCACACGAGCGCCTTATCGGCACACGGGTGGTCGACAGGGAAACAGACCACGATCTCGTCATCGCCTCTTTCCACGCGGCCCCGCTGACCGCTTCGAATTCACTGCGGCGGAACCAGATCCACGCGGCGCACGCGGAACTGCTCAGCATGGGCGGCGGCCTGATGTCCCTCATGGTCGGCGACTTCAACTACCCGTTCTTCACGAAGTACCTCACTGCCCAGATGAAGGACGCAGGCTATGACCTGACCCTCAGCGACCGGCGCACGTACACGAGGTACAAGGTCTTCAAGGGACACTTCGACTTCGCCACCTCGCAGGGACTGGTGATTGAAAGCGTGGAAACCCTCCCCCGCGGCGCGTCGGACCACCTCCCCATCCTCATCTCCGCGGAGTACGGCCAGGACGCCCCGACAACCGACTGATCCGCCCCGCGCACCATCGGCGGCGTTTGTGGTCCGCGGTGCTACGCCCGTGGCTTGCGGGCGGCAGAGTACGACGGCTCGCGCAGCCTGGCCGCCCACCGGTAGTTTCCTGCGCCGGGCAGGGTGTGGACGAGCGGGTCGAAGCGCATCGCCGTGTCGGCTTCGTCCGGATCGAGGACAAGGGTGAGCGTGCCAAAGCGGTGCCAGCGCCCGGTGGGCCGCGAGTGGTAAAGCCCCAAGGTCCACGTTCCGGAAGCCAGTGCCTCGCGGAAACCGTCGGGTGCAGCGGGAAGCCGGGGTGCGGGAGGCTCGGTGCGGGCGGCCAGGAGAACCGGACCGTCGGCCCCTTTATAGGGCATGAGCGAGGTCAGGTTGCTGCTGCTGGCATGGCGCTGCGGAATGAGCAGGAGGCGCCCGGGCCACCGCAGGAGGGTTGAGGCCAGCAGGACATCCGCAGGCCCGGTCTCCGTGCTGATGCGCAGGGCCAACCCGACGATGTCCGGCCAGCCCTGCGGGGTACCAAGCGACCGGGACAACCGTGCCCGCACCGGATCGGTGCCCGCGGAATCAATCCAACCGATCCCGCTGGCGCTTCCGCCGCCCTGCCTTTCGATCGTTCCGGCCAGGGCGACGCCCGAAGGGTGTATCGGCCGGTCCGGTCGCAGGACTTTCAGTGCTTTGAACCCGGCGGCAAAGGCCAGTCCGGCTCCATGGCTGAGATTAAGCTTCATGCCATATCCTCTCAGCCTTTCGGATGTCCGGGCGCAGGCGTAGCTTTACTGATACCGGCCCGGCGTCGCCCCGAGGCCCGCCAGCGCCGGCCCACACCACATCTGCCAACCGGGAGGAAATCATGAGCGACATCATGCGGCACGTCCCTTTCGATGTACCCGAACCATTCCGGCGGTTCCTGCACGGCGAGACCGGATCAATGCTCCGGGTCGAGGAATTCCAGGACGGATCAACAATGGTGGTCCGGGCTGAACTTCCCGGAATAGAGCCGGACCGCGACGTCGATATCACCGTCTCGGGCAATACGCTCACCATTGCGGCCAAACGGGAAGAAAAGTCCGAGTACCGGGGCAAACACAATTACCGCTCCGAATTTCAATACGGCGCTTTCACCCGCAGTATCCAGTTGCCGCAGGGCACCCGGGAGGAGGACATCAAGGCTTCCTACACGGACGGCGTCCTCGAAGTCCGCATTCCCACTCCGGATCAGGACTCCGCTCCCAGCCGGAAGGTTCCCGTGTCCCGCTCGGCTGCGGGCGGCCATGGATCAGCGGGGCTGGGTACGACGGATGCCACCAGCGAAGCCACGGCCCCGGGGCAGTTCCCCGGCACGCCACCGGTGAGCGAATAGACAGCCCGATGAATCGCCAGCCCAATGAATAACCAGTCCGATGAATAGGTTGATCTGGGTCGTCGGGGTCCTGGCCGTCGTCGCTCTTGTGCTCGGCGGCATCATACAGGCGGTGTCATTTCTCCTCTGGATCGCACCGGTTCTTCTGTTGACCGCCATTCTGCTGTTCATCCTGAAGCGGTCCGGCGGCCGCCGGATACCCCGATGACAGCGGGCAAAGCTGCCCCTTCTGCTGCGACAAGGGCTGTGGGACGATTCATTTATGAGCGAACCCACCGACCCCCAGGTGCCCCATGGTTCCTCCGCGGGCACATCACGCGCCCGCCAGGCGGGGCACGCTGTCCGTCACGAAAATCCGACCACCCAGCAGATGCGGATCATCGGGCAGCGCCGGGCGGAAGCGGAGGAAAAACTGGCACAACACTTGCAACAGGCGCGGCATCAGGTTCCGGAGGACCATCCCACAGGGAAGGCCGGTGCGGACCACGACTAGTCGCCACGCGCGTGCCGCAGGGTCTTGAACCCTGGTAAGCATGCTGAGAAACTCATGGTTACGGCCGCAATTGCGCGACCGTCAGACCGAAAGGAAGTACAGACATGGGGATCCTCGGATTTCTCATTCTCGGGCTTATCGCAGGAGCAATTGCTAAAGCCATCCTTCCCGGAAGGCAGGGTGGAGGCTGGATCATCACCCTGGTGCTGGGCGTTGTTGGCGCAATACTGGGAGGCTGGATCGGTTCACTGATTTTCGGCGGAGGTCTCGGCGACTTCTTCGATCTGCGGACCTGGCTCCTGTCCATCCTTGGCGCCATCATTGTGTTGCTGATCTATGGCGCCGTTGCTGGCCGCAGGAGCAGGGTATAGGAGTTCCGGCACATACGGCTGCGGCCCGCTCACTGGTAGCGGGCCGCCCTCATGTGCGGGTGCGTCGCCGTCGTATGTTCCGTAGGATCAGCGAGCCGACGGCGCACGCCACGGCGGCGTACACCGCATAGTTCAGGTAGCGCGCGTATTCATCAATCAGCCGGTACTGCGGCCCCAGCAGGGCGCCAAGCCCGATCAGGAGACCGTTCCAGAGACCGCTTCCCGCGACGGTGAACAGACTGAACGTGCCAAGGTTCATCCTGTGGGCGCCGGCAGGCAGCGAAATGAGGCTCCGGACGCCCGGCAGGAGGCGGCCGAAGAATACCGCGGACCTGCCGTGCTTCCTGAACCACTCGGCCGCCTCTCTCGAAGTCCTCGCGGTCCACCAGGGGCATTCTGGAAAGCCAGCGGATCGACCGTTCCAGTCCCAGCCGCGCGCCTACCCAATAGAGAACCAGGGCACCCGCGTAGGCACCCAGGGTGCTCGTGAGATAAACCAGCGCAAGGTTCATCGACCCCAGCCGGGCGAGGAAACCGGCCAGCGGCAGAATGATTTCGCTCGGAATGGGCGGGAACACCGTCTCCACCAGCGTAAACAGGCCCACGCCCCACTCCCCCAGGGAGTCGACGGCGCGGGCGGCAAACCCGACGATCCCGGTGAGGTCGTCAACGGGGCTGGCTGATCCCGCAGCGGAAACGATCACGATGTCTTACCGGGCAATGGGCTTGGGCCTTTCATGGAGAGCCGGACGGCGGTTGCAGCCAGCCTAGCCGAACCGCCGGCCCCGACAGAGCCGACAGAGCCGCCAGTGGCTCTGCTACCCGCAAGCACGACGCTCGGGCGTCCCTGCGGGGCCCCTCAGCCGTTGGAACTGGTCTCGACGACGAAGTCTCCGCCGGGAAACAGGATTGTCTCGTGACCGTCGTCGAACCTCACATGGTAAGGCGGCGCCCCGTCGACGCCCCTGACCTCGAGGATCTCCCCGTGCCGGTCAGCGGACTCCACCGTGTGGCCTCGGATGATGATGCGGTCTCCCTGGGCTGCTTTCATTTCAATCACCTCCCTCTCCAGCGTACGATTCCCTGCGCGTGCGCGGAACGGGCATCCGGGCCGGGTGCTTCAAAACAGCTGCTCAGCCACGGTTTGCGTCAGTTGATGGATGATCCGGGTGCGGGCCGCCATGTCCGCTCCGCTTCGGCCGAGGGTGTAGACCACGAAGACGTAGGCCTTTCCGCCCTGCACCAGGATGCTTGCGTCGTGCAGGTTTCCGAAGAGCAACCCGTATTTGTGGAAGACCTCGATGCCCGCCGGGACCGCGGCCGGGATAAGGGTTTCATAGTTGGTTCGCTGCATGTAGGACAGGAGCTGCGCGGTGTTTTGTCGGTTGAGCAGCTTGCCGGAGTAGAGCAGGGACAGCGTCCTGGCTGTTTCCGCCGGGGTCAGGAGGTTGACGGTGCGGTCGTAAGTGATCCCCAACGACGCCGCGTACGCCGTCATACCCTGTTGGCCGACAGCGCGGAGGATCAGTGCCCACGAATCGTTGTTGCTCTGCTGGACCATCTGCCGGATCTGCACGCCGGCAGTGGACGTTCCCATCCGCGTGGCCAGCGACGCCCGGCCGGTTTCCACCAGGTGGTAGTAGGCCGCCGCTGCCAGGATCTTGGCGGTGCTGGCTGCTACGAACTTTGTCTTGTCCCCGTACTCGTGGACGGCCCCGTCCTTGACTTCAATGAGGGCTACCCCCACGGTGTACCGGCTGTTGGCTGCAATGATGCCGTTGACAGCGGCATCGAAGGCAGGACTGAAGCGCGCACCGGTCCCGTCTGGAGCATGGAGGCGCGGTGGGGCGGCAGGAGGTAACACGGCACGCGACGACGCCGGAGGTACCGCTGGCGGTGAAGCAGGCGGCACCGCCGGAGGTATGGCGGCCGGCGGTACCGCAGCGGCCGACGCCAGGGACGACGCTGGCGGGGGTACCGCGGCCGGCGGTACCGTGGGCGCCAGCGCTGACGGGGACGACGCCGGCGGGGCAGCGGGTGCCGTGGCACCCTCGTGCTTTTCGGGTTGGGAGGTGGCCGGCGCGGTCCGCATTGCGAAGACGGGCGATTTGGTCGGTGCTACCGCATCAGCCGGAGGGCCGGTCCCGATGGAAGCGTAGAACGCTGCGGCACCAACCAGGGCCAGGCTGACTGCGGTAGCCGTCAGGGCCCTGGCGCGAGGACCCTGAACAGGGGCCCGGACGCGATCTTCAGCGGCTCCCTGCTCGGGGTGGCCGGAACGAAGGTGCGGGGGGTCTGCCGAATCCACGGGATTCTCATTCTCGATGCATGGAAGGGTGCCGGAGAACGGGAACGCTCCGCGGAACAGCTGACGCCAGAAGTACGTTCCCAGGCATGTGTTTCCCTCCGAAAGTGAACCAGCCCTGGACCTTTGGATCTCCTGAATTGTGGCCCTGGCCGGACTCAAGCGCAAGCCTGGACCTTGAAGAATTCTGCGGTCGCTTTCTCCGTAAGGCAGCGACGGCGTGGTGCTGCTTTGCTACGCGGCGTGAGCCTGTGTGCTTCGCTCGCTAGAGTGGGAACTGGCGGACCGCGGCCGCCGTCGCACTCGAGGAAGGCTTGCAGCGTTGAGTTCCCATCCCAGGCTTGCCCGAAGGCTCACGACGTTTGATGCGGTTTCCATCGGCCTCGGATCGATGATCGGCGCCGGGGTGTTCTCGGCTTTTACCCCCGCGGCACAGGCCGCAGGATCAGGGCTGCTGATCGGCCTGCTCCTCGCAGCCGCGGTTGCATTCTGCAACGCAACAGCCTCGGCCCAGCTGGCGGCGGAATATCCGACGTCGGGAGGAACGTACGTCTACGGGCGGGAGCGGCTGGGACCATGGCCGGGGTTCCTGGCCGGCTGGGGCTTCGTGATCGGTAAGACGGCCAGCAGTGCCGCGATGGCACTGACCTTTGCAGCCTATGCCGCGCCGGCCGGGTGGGAGCGGCCGGTGGCGATTGCCGCCGTTGTCCTGCTTGCGGCTGTGAATTACCGGGGCGTGACGCGCACGGCCGGTATGACCCGGATCATCGTGACTGCCGTACTGATGGTCCTTGCGATCGTGGTTGCGGCCTGCTGGGGACCGTACGGGGCTGCGCATGCCGGGATGTTCGACGGCGGCGGCGCCCTGGCCCACGGGTGGTACGGCATCCTGCAGTCCGCGGGCCTGCTTTTCTTCGCCTTCGCCGGCTATGCCCGTATTGCCACGATGGGCGAAGAAGTTCTCAATCCCCGCACTGCGATCCCGCGCGCTATTGTCACGGCCTTGGGTATCGTCGTCGGAGTCTATGCCGCGATCGCCGTCAGTATCCTCGCGGTGCTGGGCCCGGACGGCATTGCCAGCACGCCCACACCGCTTGCCGCCGCCGTTGCTGCCGGTTCCTGGGACTGGGCCCTACCGGTTGTCGGGCTGGGAGCCGCGTTGGCAGCGCTGGGCGCTTTGCTCGCCCTGATTGCCGGCCTCGGACGGACCAGTCTTGCCATGGCCCGTGAGGCTGACCTGCCCCGTTGGCTGGCTGCTGTCCATCCGCAGTTCAAAGTGCCGCACCGCGCCGAGGTGGTGCTCGCCGTCGTTATCTGCCTCATCATCAGCGTGGCCGACCTGCGCGGCGCCATCGGCTTTTCCTCTTTCGGCGTCCTGATCTACTACTTTGTGGCCAACATCGCGGCCTATACGCAGAGCCGCGACAACCGACGGTACCCCAAGGCCCTGCAGCTTGCCGGCGCCCTTGCCTGCGCCGTCCTGGTGGCCACCCTGCCGGGGGAATCGGTGATCGCAGGACTGCTGATGTTCGCGGCGGGGGCCGCATACCGCCTCCTGCGCTTGCGTCTGGGAGGAGCGCGGAAACGCTGAGCGGGAGCCCTGCGATGATGGGTCCGTGACTATCGCAAAAACAATCGTGTTGTTCGTCCTGGCAGCCGTTGCCGAGATTGGCGGGGCCTGGCTGGTGTGGCAGTCGGTGCGCGAGGGCAGGGACTGGTGGTGGGCCGGACTCGGGTTCCTGGCTTTGGGGCTGTACGGCTTCGCCGCGACACTTCAGCCGGACGCGCACTTTGGCCGGATCCTGGCCGCTTACGGTGGCGTTTTTGTGGCAGGTTCACTCGCTTGGGGCATGGCTTTCGACGGGTTCCGGCCTGACCGCTGGGACATCGCCGGATCGGCAATCTGCCTGGTCGGGGTGGCAGTCATAATGTTTTCCCCGCGCAACGCCGGCTAGGTCTGGCCGCGGAGACGCCAGAGGCCGGTGATCCGCTGCCCCCAAGGCAGCAGCTCACCGGCCTTTAGGCTCCTGCACTCCAGAAGCCTGCGGCTCAGGCTCCGACGCGGACGAAGGTCACGCCGCCGGTTGCGGTCAGCCAGGAAAGCGGGTGCGCCATGGTTGCGTTGACACCGTTCATGCCGCCGCTGACGGCCTGCCCGTTGCCCGCGTAGATGGCTACGTGGCCGGACTGGACGATGATGTCGCCGGGCTGCGGGGTGGCAACAACCTTGCCGAACTTCAGGAACGCGGTGGGGCCGATGTCGCCGACCGCAACTCCGGCCGCGCGGAGGGCCTTCTCCACCATGGCGGTGCAGTCCTGGGTGATCCCGACCTGGCCGTAGGCCGCGGAAAGCAGGATAGCGTTGACGCCGCCTGCTGCAGGCACAGCTGCCGGCGCGGGGGCAGCGGCCGGGGCAGCCGCGGGAGCAGCGGCCGGGGCGGCCGCCTGGACCTTGACGGTCGCCTTCGGGGCGGCCACAGCCTGCGGTGCCGCGGCAACCTGTGGGGCCGGGGCAATCGCGGGGACCTCGGCAACCGGCTTGGGCTGCACGACGGGCGCCGGTGTAGAAATGACAGCCGGACGCTCGAAGGTGATCTGCACGGTGGAGTCCGCACTGACCGGAGCCGTGACCAGGCCCTTGACGTCGACGGAGGCCGGTGCGGACTCACGCTCAACGGGGGCGCCGGCCGCATTCGCGGCCATGGCGCCACTAAGCACCAAACCGGACGCGGCGGCGATCACGGCGACCTGGCGGCCAATGGCGGTTGCATTCCCGGTGAAAGCCGAAGACACTGCTGAGAAGCGGCTGGTGGCGGCGGTACCTTGACGGCGCGCAGAAGTATTGCTTGAAGACATGCGTGTGGCCTCTCCCAATGCCTGCGAGGTGAGCTGTCGGATTCGGATGGGAGGCACCCGGCCGCATGTGGGCCCGTATGGCGGGCCCGTGCGGCTTCACCCCAAGACCTGTGTTCAAACCGGCCAAAAAGTGGTTTCCCCGTCTCTGCCGGACATTGATGCGAGGTTTCCCCAGGCCGCGGCAGAGTTAGGCAATCGGCAGGGGGCGCCCGGTGTCGGAATCAACGGGCGCCTGTCCAACGTAACGGAACCATTACGAAAAGTCACATCGAGGTAACGGAAGGCCTAAAAGGCGCCTCGGATGCGGCACGGAGCCCGGCATAGGATTAATCCACCAGATCCAGTAAGGGGAGGTTCGAAATGAACGCCCACTGCGTAGCCATCTGCCAGCCGAGCGGCCAGCCTCAGCAGGATTTTGACGTCAACACGGAGTTGCTGATCCTCGAGGGGGACGACGTCTGCATCTCCACCTGAGATGCCGAGCCGCGCGACGGAGGATTCGACGTCCGGGTCCTGAACGACCGCACCGATGCCCTCGGTTTCATGGTCGTGACAGATTGGCAGTTCCTGGACGGCAAGGCCTATGCGGTGGTGGAACGACGGGCCAGCCGCTGAGGCAGAGAGCTACCTCACGTCACGTCAACCCTGAATTCCAGCTCGGGCCGGTATTTCGCCACGTCATCCAGCACAAGGGCGACAGCCTCGCGAACAGGGTCGCTTTCATGGTCCTGCTCTGACGAATTTTCACGGTCATGCTGGAACGAAAGGGCAAGCGCCTGCCTTGCCCGGCGGACAAATGCACCCCAGTCTCCCCCGCCGCCCCGGAACGCCCGGAGGGGTGCCAGCAGGGCGGCACGGCGGAGCCAGACGTCCTCTTCCCGGGCCCAGCGGTCCAGCACACTGTCTGCCCGCACCCTGCCCAGCAGGTCCAGACCCGAGACCAGCGGTCCGACCACGTCGACGGCCAGCGGGTCGGCCAACTCGCGGAGACCGGCTGTTCGCAGGAAGCCCTCAACCCGGGTCAAGTCTGCATTGTCCAACGTGCTGACCTTGGACTGCAGCAGGACTACGGCCGAGAGTCGGCGCTCGTACACCGGTACCGACCACAGTTCAGAACTCAGCGCGGTGATGTCGTCATGCGTCAGGCCACGGTGGCGGCGCAGAGCATCGCGTACGGTTCCCCGAACCGCCCCCACCGAAGCACCGTAGTACTGGAGTCCGCTCCCCCACCGGGATCGCAGGTCCTCTGCTCGGAACCACGATCCTTCCCGTTGCAGCGAGGCATCGATAAAGTCGCCGGCGTCACTCATACGTTCATTCTTGCGTATCCCTCTGGGTCATCAGGATGAACCGGACCATCCTTGCGGCTAAGGTTTTCCGCCCCCGACGGCTGATTCTTAGCTGCGCTCTTTTTGTCGGACCCACCGGGTTGAATAGGTTCATGGACGGCAAGCAGGTGCCCGAAGTGGTTCGGGCAGCAGGCAACAACGCTGGACCCTGTTGCGCCGCATGCAGCGCGGTGGTGGACGCCACCCGTCTGCCCGCCTCTGCCCCACTCGCCGTCCACCGCAACGACGACGACGACGGCCCCGCCAGCGTTGACGGCGGACCGGACGGCGGCCCCGCCGGTCTTGACGGCGGACGGGACGGCGGCGGCGTTGATGAAGCGGCGTTGGGCGATGACGGGGCGGCGTTGATCGACGAGCTCCGCGAACTTGAGGACCAGAAATCGGCCATCGCCGCCCGGCAGGCACGGATCTCCGTGGCCCTCGATCTGGTCCAGCGGCGCGCCCAGCGCGCGGCGGGCGTTCCCGAAGCTGAGCTCGGAGCCGGGGTCGGGGCGCAGATCGCGCTCGCCCGGCGCGAATCCCCGGCCCGCGGCTCCCGGCACCTGGGCCTCGCGAAGGCCCTCGTGACCGAGATGCCGCACACCCTCACCGCGCTCGAGCCGGCACCCCGGCGGAATCAGCGGCATCGAGATCCAGCTCGTGATGACCGACCGCACCCTCCTCCAAGGCGACAGCGAACCCGCCCGGCTCCCCGGCTACGGCATCGTCCCCGCCGGCTGGGCCCGCGCACTGATCAAACGCGGCCCGGCCCGGGCGACCGGCCTCAACCGGTCAGGACCGGTCAGCGCCGCAGATAACGAAGCTCTGCAGACCTGGCTACGGCGGCTCTACAGCGCCCCCGGAACCGGGGACCTCGTCGCGATGGACTCCCGCGCCCGGCTCTTCCCCGCCGGGCTCCGCCGCTTCCTCCAAGCCAGGGATGACACCTGCCGTACCCCGTACTGCGACGCCCCGATCCGGCACATGGACCACATCCTCGCCTGGGCCGGAGGAGGTGCGACTACCGCGGCAAACGGAGCCGGCTCTGCGAAGCCTGCAACCACACCAAAGAATTCCCCGGCTGGACAAGCCGCCCCCGCCCCCGACCCGCAAACCCGAACGAACCCGGAGAACGACACACCCTCGAAATCACCACCCCCACCGGCCACAAACACCAATCCACCGCGCCACCCTTACCCGGCACAATTCTGTCCGGCATCGCTGTGCCCTACACGCTTCGGGCCGCAGAGGACGGGCATCCGTTCCCCGGCCCGGCCGCCCCAGCCAACCCCTACCGTCCGGAATTTTGGGCACGAACTCCGGCGTAAACTCCGGCACTACGCCAAGGCCGCGAGGTACGCCCACGGGTACCACAGCCAGGTTGCCTAACCGACCGGCTTGCTGGCGGCTCGGAACCGACCGTCCTCGCTCCCGGCTGGCATAGGACACCGGATTCCAAGCTATTCACTGCCCGCGCCAGGCCCTCTGCCACTGCCTCACTGTTCGCGTCGAGCGCCAAAGAGAGGGCGAACTCCGGTTTGCGGGCAAAGGTTACGATCGGGTAACGTGGGCGCCTGGCCCCGACGGGCTGGCCCGAATGCAGGGCCCGGAGGCCCCGACGTGGGCACCGCCGCGCCGCTCGGCGTCTGCTCGCTCCCGCCCTGTGCCGGGAGCCGAACGAAGTCTTAAGCACTCGTCATCGCCTTAGTTGCGGCTGCCGTTTGCGTCAGTTCTATGCCCGAAGAGGTCTCTTGTTTAAGAAAATAGCCATCACACTAACGATGGGCGCACTGTCCCTGACCGGGTGCAGCATCGCCCCCGCATCGGACGGGGCCGCAGATCAGGCCGGTCGCAGCGAGTCCGCGTCGTCCGCGACGCTGGCAGACTCCTCCGCCGCAGCGTCGATGTTCGGGGCGGTAGCCACTGACACCGAGTCAGAGGGCGATGCGGCTGAGGGCGCACCCGCCGCTGCTGCCCCGGCAGCCCCCGCCCCCGCAGCCCCCGCGGTGCCTGCCGCGGCCGTTCCCGCCGCCGCGACCCCCGTGGTTCCCGCAGTCGCAGTCGCCGCTGCCCCCGCCGCGGCAACCCCCGTCGTTGCCGCCGCAACAGCCGGCAGCGGCACGGAGGCAGCCACCAACTTCAACTGGGGCCCGGTTCTGGCCGGAGACGAGTTCTCCAACACGGGCGCTCCCGACTCCACCAAATGGAGCGTCTTCAAGGGTCCCGGACACCACAACCAGGGCGTACGCAGCCCTCAGGCCTGGTCTGTTGCAAATGGCGTAGCCACTGTCAGTGGTGACTCCGCCGGCACCACTGGTGGCATGTCCGCCAAATTTGCGCAGCAGAAGTACGGCCGTTGGGAGTCCCGCATGAGGACCAGCGACCGCGACCCGAAGTACCACCCGGTGATGATCCTGTGGCCCAACAACAACGCCTCATCCAACTGCGCCGAAATCGACTACGCAGAGGGCAGCACCGAAACGGCCATGATGAAGTTCTTCCTGCACTACAAGTGCGGCGGCGGGGATTTCCAGACCCTCGCGGCCAAGCCTGTCGACAGCACGCAGTGGCACAACTACGCCGTGGAGTGGACCCCGGCCGGCATCACCGGCTACATCGACGGCGTGAAGACCTTCAGCGACACCAACCCGGCCCACCAGCCCACGGTGGGCATGCACCAGACGTTGCAGCTGGACTGGTTCCCGGACGGCTCCGCCACCAAGGCTTCCCAGATGCAGGTCGACTGGGTCCGCGTCTACAAGTAAGCCCTCATTCCGCTGCTTTCGCCGGCGGATCCCACGGCCCCGCTCGCCTCGGCGCGCGGGGCCGTTCCTGCTTTAAGGCCTGGTGGACGCTCCAATGTGAGGCGTCGTGGACGCTTTAAGGCGTGGTCGGCGAGGCTACCGGGTGGGACACTCGGTTCCATGCGCGAATTGGTCATCCTCGGCACCGCTTCCCAAGTCCCCACCCGGTCCCGCAACCAGAACGGCTATCTGCTGCGATGGGACGGCGAGGGGTTACTCTTCGACCCCGGGGAAGGCACGCAGCGGCAGATGATCCACGCCGGCGTTTCGGCCTCGCAGATCACGCGCATCTGCCTCACCCATGTCCACGGCGACCACTGCTTCGGGCTGCCCGGGGTACTCTCACGCCTGGCCCTTGACGGCGTGACGCACCCCGTGCATCTGCACTATCCCGCCTCAGGGGACGAGGCGGTCCGTGCCCTCCTTTCCCTCGCCTCCCCCGGCCCTGACCTGCGGCTCCACCCCCACGGGAGCGCCGGTCCGGTTGCTGCAGGCCTGGAGGTAGAGCCCCTCCGGCACCGCATCGAGACCTTCGGCTACCGGCTCGTTGAGCCGGACAGCCGCACCTTTCTCCCCGACCGCTTGGCAGCCGCCGGAATTGCAGGGCCCGACGTCGGCCGCCTGCTCCGCGACGGGAGCCTCAACGGAGTGCAGCTGGACGACGTGAGCGTCCCCCGGCCCGGCCAAAGCTTCGCCTTCGTGATGGATACTGCGGTGTGCCCCGGCGCGGAGGCACTTGCCCACGGTGTCGACCTGCTGGTGGCCGAATCGACGTTCAGTGATGACGACGCCGGTCTGGCCACGCAGTACCGTCACCTCACCGCCGGACAGGCCGGCGCCCTCGCGTCCGACGGGGTGGGCACCCTTGTCCTCACCCACTTTTCCTCACGCTACCCGGACGTCTCGGGGCTCGCCGCACAAGCCAGCGCCCGCGCGGGCGGCGCCGCGGTGGTGGCCGCTGAGGACCTTGACCGGATCCCTTTCCCCAAACGCCGGAAGGAGTGACGATCCTCAGTAAATGAAGATGTCGATCCAGGCACGGTTGTGGGCATGAATCAGGACCAGGAACAGGATGAAATCGAAGAGCAGATGGACGCTCACAATGTAGGACAGGGACTTGGTCCGGGTGAATATCAGCGCCTGGAGGAGGGCAAACGGGAAAATGAAAAACGGCGCCCAGGCGCGGAACCCGAGCTCCCATAGAAACGCCGTAAAAAGCACCGCCTGCAGCACGTTCGCCTGGGCCACGGGCAGATGCCGGCGCAGGAGCGCGAAGACTGTGCAAATAAAAAACAGCTCATCCCAGATGCCCAGGACGTTCGTGCCCAGGAAGAGCCGCGCGACTCCTTCCGGATCCGAGACCGCCGGCCAGTTGCGGTAGACGCCGGTGTTGACCATGTAAACAGGCAGCACCGCATACCCCATGACCACGACGGCCGGCAGGTACCACTTTTCCGCCCGGGTCCACGGCTTCCCCGTCAGGACCGGAAAACGGACAGCACCATCGCCGAAGACAAACCGGGAAACAACGTACGGAATTCCCACAGCCAGCACCATGCCCAACCCCATGACCAGCATGTGCTCCGTGCTGATATCGGTCGTCACCGGCACAAGGCTCATGGCCGTTAGCCCGACGGCGATAAGGGCCAGGTCCCGCAAGACGGCCGCGTCGATCCAGGCCGCCAGAAGGAGCGCCAGGGCCAGCAGTCCAAAGCCGGCGATCCTCTGCTGCAGAACGAACAGGACGAAACCGGAGACCGACACGAGGGTGCAGGGCAGCAATACCCGGGAGAGCCCAGGGTGAAGTCGGGCCGCCCCGGCCGGCCCGTCGTCGCTGTTCTGATGAAGTACCACGTGGTCAACCCCCACCGGCCAAAGCTGCGGCCGCGCTCAGAACGGGTTCAGCAGCCGGTCCACGAACTGCCGGGTGCGTTCCTCCCGGGGGTCGCGCAGCACGGTGTCAGGGTGTCCGCGTTCGACGACGACGCCTCCGTCCATGAAGATGACCTCGTCGGCGACCTGGCGGGCGAAGGCAAGTTCGTGGGTGACCACAACCATGGTCCAGCCCTCATCTGCGAGCTCCTTGATAACTGTGAGGACGTCGCCTACCAGCTCCGGGTCCAGAGCCGACGTCGGCTCGTCAAAAAGCAGCAGTTCCGGCCGCAAGGCGAGCGCCCGGACGATGCCGACGCGCTGCTGCTGCCCGCCCGAGAGCTGGAACGGATAGCTGTTCTCCTTGTCCTCCAGGCCCACGCGGCCCAATAATTCCCGGGCCTCTCTGGCGGCCTCGGCCCTCGGACGTTTCTGGACCTGGACCGGGCCCTCGATGATGTTCTGCAGGACCGTCATGTGCGGGAAGAGATTGTAATGCTGGAAGACCATGGCGCTGCGGTCGCGCATGGCGTTTATCTGCTTCTTTGACACGGGAGCGGAGAAGTCTGCGGTGAGGTCGCCCGTGAACGAAAGGATGCCGGCGTCGGGCACTTCAAGCCCGTTGAGGCACCGCAGGACGGTTGTCTTGCCCGATCCTGACGGGCCGATCAGGGTGACGACTTCGCCGCGGCGGACGTCGATATCAATCGATTTCAGCACTTCATGCCGGCCGAAGGCCTTCCGCAGCCCCCGCACGGTCAGGATGGTCGCCGTGTCGGGCAGGGCGGAGTCAGTGGGCGACATAGCGGTCCAATCTTTTTTCCAGGAGGGACTGTCCGCCGGCCAGGAACAGGCAGACTATCCAGTAAATGACGGCGGCTTCCAGGTACAGCAGCATGAACTCCTGGCTGAAGGCGGCCACCTGTTGCGCCTGACGGAAGAGCTCGGTCACGAGGATCAGCGAAGCGAGCGAGGTGTCCTTCACCAAGCTGATGAACGTGTTGGACAGCGGCGGGACCGACACCCGGGCGGCCTGCGGCAGGATGATCCGGACCAGCGATTGCCGCCGGGACATGCCGATGGTGTGGCCTGCCTCCCATTGCCCCTTGGGCACCGACAGGATGGCTGCACGGATGACCTCCGCGGCGTAACCGCCCACATTGAGCGAGAAGGCGATGATGGCGCTGGGCCAAGGGCTGATGGTCAGGCCGACAGACGGCAGCCCGTAAAAGATGACGAACAGCTGGACCAAGAGGGGCGTGCCACGGATAACAGAGATGTACGTCCGGGCGACGCCGGCGAAGACGGGATTGCGGCTGAGCCGCATCAGCGCCACCAGCAGGGCCAGCAACAGGCCCAGGCCGAACGAGGACAACGCCAAGGGAATAGTGCCAGTGATGGCGCCCATCAGGATGGGCCCCAGTGACCCCCAGACCAGATCCCAGTTGATGTTCATCCTCTGGCTCGGCGCTCGACGACGGCGTCCGGCCGTCTACTTCGTCACGTCCGCGTCAAAGTATTTCTGCGAAATTTTCGTCAGGGTACCGTCTGTCTGCAGCTCACCGAGCGCCTTGTTGACGGCTCCCGTCAGGCTGGTGGATCCTTTGCGCAGCGCAAAGGCGCTTAGCGACTTGTCCGTGGTCTCGGCCGCAATTTTGATGTCGCTGTCCTTCGCCGTCTTCTGGGAGTCCAGGTACGTCAGTTTGTCGTTGATGGTCGCGTCGACGCGCCCCTGCTTGAGCAGCGTTACCGCCTGCGCCCAGCCCTCGACGGCCTCGACGGTGGCGCCGCTTTGCTGGGCCAGCTTGTACCAGTTGCTGGTCAGGGACTGGGCGGTGGTCTTGCCCTTGAGGCTCTCGAACGAGGTGATGTCGTTGTTGTCGGACTTGGTCACCACTACGCCCGTGCTCACGGTGTAGGGGGTGGAGAAGTCGTACTTCGCCTTGCGTTCATCGGTGATGGAGATCTGGTTGGCGACGATGTCAAACCTCTTGGCCTCGAGTCCGGCGAAGATGGCGTCGAACTGGGTCTCCTGGAACGCCGGTTTGACGCCGAGCTTGCCTGCGACGGCCGTGATGATGTCGACGTCGTATCCGGTCAGCTCGCCGCTGCCCTCGGCGTGGAACGAAAAGGGTTTGTATGTCCCTTCGGTACCGACCTTCAGCGTGCCCGCGCTCTGGACGTCACTCAGGGAAGTATCTGCGCCACCCGCCGGAGCCGAACTGGCGGGAGCCGTCGACCCCGACCCGCAGCCGGCGAGGGCCAAGGCGGCAGCTGCGACAAGTCCGATAGCGGAAAGGCGTGTGCTCTTCATGGTGGTCCTCAATCCTGCCCCTTTGGCGGTCACTGCTGGTAGGTGATGTAGGCCTCGTACTGCACGCGCCATTTCTCGGGAGCCTGGGGATCCGGCACAGTGGTGGTGAGGAACTGGACGCTGGTCACCTGGCCTTTGAGGTACTCCAGCCATTGCGTGACTTCGCCCGACACATCCCTGTCGAGCTGGGCGACGTGGTGAACCTTCATTGCCATGAGCGGCCTCCTTGCTGGTGGGGCGACTTTACTCCCACCCGCCGAGGGACAGCTACCCCTGGCCGCTAAGGCATGGCTGCGCGCCCACACAGGTCCGCAAGCAGTGTCACCGGTGAGGCCCGCGCCAGAATGGCAAGTAGGCTTACGATGTAAAGGACAGAGCAGCACGGAAAGGACGAGACCATGACTGAAAAAAATGACAGCGACAACGGTTTTATAGTTCCGGATCCCTCGAAACTCCGCGAGGACATCCCTGGCGACGCCGGCGATGAAGCAAACGTGATCCGCTTCAGCGAAGAGCAGGCGTTGATCGAGGAGCAGTCCCACGGTATCCGGCCGGACACCTACAGCGTTCCGTCGGGAGGACCCACCATGGAGGAGGCCCGCGGAAACATGGACCTGGCTCCCGACGATGCGGGCGCATCCCCTGCCAGCGACAGCAGCGACGACGGCCTGCATGGCGGCGCAGAGCAGTAGCTAGCGCCACCGGATCGGCCCCGCAGTAGTACGCGCGGGGCCGATCGCTACTGACAGCTGGCCTCGGTGTGGGTTTGCCGGATCTGCGTTCCCGTGATGACGAATCGGACATTGACCATGCAGGACGTTCTCACGAGCACGTTGTCGCCCCTGACTACCTGCCGCAGTTGGAAGAGTGCGGGGTCACCGCTCGCTGCGAGCACGCTGAATTGCTGCGTGGTGTCCGACCATGCCGTCACGCTCTCGGTCTTACTGGGCCCCGTATAGACAGTGGTGCTGGTTGCGATGGCGGCGCGGGTGACCGTCTTGCCGCTGGGCGTAGCGACCTGGCTGTACCGCCCTGTCTGGCTGATGCAGACGAGTTGATCAAACGGAGCCGGAACGTAATTGCAGGCTTCCGGAAAGTAGAAGGGCCGCGGAGGAGCAGCTGCCGCCGGGGCAGCCGACAGGGCCAGCACGGCGCCGGAGGCCAGGAAGGACATGGCTGCCCGAAACGTAGGGGTTCTGAGTTTCTTCACTGGATTCTCCGCAATCTATGCGAGAAGGGAATTCCAGTTTAGGCCTGCCGGTCGCATCCTCAAGGACGGGTTGTCAGTCCCAGCCCAGGGCCGGCCGCAGTTCCCGGGAAATCGACTCCAGTAGCCGCGCATTGAAGTCCACGCCGAGCTGGTTCGGAACGGTCACGAGCAGCGTGTCCGCCGTGGCGACGGCCGCGTCCCGGGAGAGCTCCTCCACGAGCTGACCGGGGTCGCCGATGTAGCTGCGCCCGAAGCGCGCCAGACCGCCGTTGAGGTAACCCACCTGGTCGTGGGCATCGGCCTGGGCGCGCAAACTGAAGTACCGGCGGGACTCCTCGTCGATCAGCGGGATGATGCTCCGCGAAACGGAAACCCTTGGTGTGCGCGGGTGTCCCGCCTCCGCCCACGCCTCCCGATACCCGGCGATCTGCTCGGCCTGCAACTGGTCGAAGGGAGCCCCGGTATCCTCCGTCAGCAAAGTTGATGACATGAGGTTCATGCCCTCCTGGCCGGCCCACCGGGCGCTGGCCCGGGTTCCGGCGCCCCACCAGATCCTTTCGGGGAGCGTCGGTGACAGCGGCTGAACCGGGACCAGCCCGGTGGCACCGCCTGCGCGGGGGTTGGCACGGCCGATGCCGGCGCCGGAAATGGCATCCCGGAAGCGGGAAGTGTGCCGGCGGGCCATCTCGGCGTGGGACTCGCCGTCCAACGGGACGTGGCCAAAAGCCTCGTACCCGGCCAGCACTGTTTCGGGCGAACCCCGGCTTACTCCCAGCTGCAGACGGCCTCCACTGATGAGGTCGACGGCGGCCGCTTCCTCAGCCATGTACAGCGGGTTCTCGTACCGCATGTCGATGACGCCGGTACCGATTTCGATGCGGGAGGTGCGGGCGGAAATCGCGGCAAGCAGGGGGAACGGCGAGGCCTGCTGCTCGGCGAAGTGATGAACCCGGAAGAACGCTCCGTCGATACCTACTTCCTCCGCGGCAATGGCCAGTTCGATTGCCTGCAGGAGGGAGTCCCTGGCGGTACGCACGCGCGAACCCGGAATGTCGCGCCAGTGGCCGAACGAGAGAAAGCCGATCCGTTTCATAAGTCATCACACTCTCATATCCGCAACCCAAACATGCCTGGTAGCGGCCCCGGCATTACCGGGCCGAAGGTCCTGATTTTGACGTCCGCCCGCCGATGCGTGAAGTTCCGGCGTATTCTGAACACACATTTCGAGTGTTATGGCTGGCAAAAGATGGCGCGGATTAACCCACTTGGATCTCGTCTGGTCTCGGCCCTGCTGAGGGTCCTCGCGTTGCTTGCTGTCAGTGCGCTCTGCGGCGTCCTGACCGCCAGCCTGGTTGTCCCGAGTGTGGCTGCCGCGGGCGTCGCAATGCGGAATTCCATCATCTTCTTCAACAACCTGCCCTCGGAGCTGGCGGTGGAGACGCCGTCGCAGTCAACCACGGTGCTGAGCGCTGACGGAAAACAGATCGCCACCTTCTATGCGGAGAACCGGGTAAAAGTCGGGCTGGATCAGATGTCCCCGTACATTAAGGACGCGATAGTCGCCATCGAGGACAGCCGCTTCTACGAGCACGCCGGTGTAGATCCGCAGGGCATTCTCCGGGCATTGGCGTCCAACCTGACCAGCGGCGAGAGGCAGGGCGCCTCCACGCTGACCCAGCAATACGTGACCAACGTGATCAACGAGTCCCTGTTGTCGGCGGACAAGGGCCAACAGGTCATCCTCAGCGGGCAAAAGAGCGTGGGCGACAAAGTGCGGGAGGTTAAGCTCGCCATCGAACTGGAGAAGAAGTTCACCAAGGACCAGATCCTTGAGGGCTACCTCAACATCGTCTTCTTCAACCGCGACGCCTACGGAATCGAAGCCGCGTCACGGCACTTCTTCAGTACCACGGCCAAGGATCTCACCCTCCCCCAGGCGGCCCTGCTGGCCGGCTTGGTGAACAGCCCCAGCTTCTATGACCCTGCCGTCAACCCGGAGAACTCCATCCAGCGGCGCAACCAGGTCCTCGACAGCATGCTCACCCAGGGGAAAATCAGCCAGGCCGACCATGACGCCGCCGTTGCCGCCGGGGTGGAGCTCAAGATCACCCCGGGGAAGCAGGGCTGCGCCGCCGCCGACATGGCCCCGTACTTCTGCGACTACATTTCCCACCTCATCCTTAACAACCCGGCCTACGGAGGCAGCCAGGCCGACCGGGAGAGGGTGCTGTACCGCGGCGGCCTGACCATCACGACCACCCTGGACAGCAGGCTGCAGGCGGCGGCGCAGGCGCAGGTGGACGCCACTGCCGGCCCGAACCCGGACAAGTGGGGCGCGGCGATAGTCTCCATCGCGCCGGGAACCGGAAAGATCCTGGCGATGGCGCAAAACACCGTGTTTCTTCCGCAACCGGGAAAATTCGACACCCAGCTGAACTTCAACGTCGACTCCAAGGACGCCAAAGGCAGTGACCTCAACGGCGCCGGCGGGTTCCAGCCCGGCTCCACGATGAAGCCGTTCACGTTCGCGGAGTGGCTCAACGAGGGCAAGTCGATGAAGGCCATGGTGGACGCGTCGAGGCGCACCTACCCGCTGGATTTTCCGTGGAAGTCCAGCTGCGGCAAGGTGCTCGGCGCATACAGCACACAGCAGAAGAACGCCGGTCTCGGCGCCGCGGACGACCTTCAGAACAACGACGAGGGGTTCTACCGCCGGATGGCGGTCGATTACGGGCTGTACAACTCGATCAACACCGCCACTTTTGCTGAGGCGTCGCAGCTTGACTTCTGCGGCATCCAGAAAATGGTCGACGCCGTGGGGCTGCATAGCGGCGTGGACAACGCCCCTGTGAACATGCACCAGCTGGGCAACCTCCTGGGTGCCATCGGAGTGGCTCCGCTCCACCTGGCCAACGCCTTTGCCACGTTCGCCAATGACGGCAAGTACTGCACGCCGATCGCCCTTGTGGACGTGACCGATGCAGCGGGCCGTAAACTCCCGGCGGAGGCCACGACCTGCCGCGACGCCGTCAAGCCCGACGTTGCCCACGGTGTGAGTGCCGTACTCCAGGACGTGTTGAAACGGGGTTCCGGGGTTTACATCAATCCCAAGGTCCAGAACCAGTTCCCGGTGGCGGCCAAGACAGGTACATCCAACAACAACGGCGCCACCTGGGTGGTCGGCTACACCTCCGGACTTGCCACTGCGTCCTTCTTCGGCGACGCCCTGGAAGGCCAGAAGCGGCCCGGCCAGAACATTACCGTCAACGGCAACTTCTACAAGGCCATCGACGGTTACATGCTTGCGGGCCCGCAGTGGGCGAACTATATGCAACAGGTCGCCGGGCTCTATCCGTCCGCACCCTTCCCGCCGCCGCCCGCATCCATGACGAAGCCGTGATCCGGGCCGCGGCGACGCCTAACCGTCGTTGCCGGCGTTCTGCGTTCCGACCGGCTCGCCTCGTCCCCTGTTGGTCCTGCTGTTGACCAACCAGGTAATGAACCAGAGCACGACGCCGATCGCCATCAGGCCCCCGGCGATCTGGTATTGGATGACGTTGCGGCCCACCCACGGGCCGGCAAGGAACGCACACAACACGGCGGCTACGAGCGGCAGCGGCCCGGGTGATGTGAAGAACACTTTGCGTGCGGGGTCCCGCTTGCCGCGGAGCACCAAGCAGGCCGCGTTCACGACGGTGAACACACACAGCAGCAGGAACGCCGTGGTGCCGGAAAGATTTGCCACAATGTTGCTTTGGGGGTCGGACGTGACATACAAGATCAGGCCCAGCGCAAGGACGGTGGAGAACAGGATTCCGGCCCACGGAGTGCGGCGTCCCGGCAGCACCTTTCCGAGCGGCTTGGGCAGGACGTTCTGTCGGGCCATTCCGTAGATCAGCCGGCTTGCCATGAGCATGTTGATCAACGCAGTGTTGGCGACCGCGAAGACTGCCAGGAACGGGAAGATCTTGTCGATGGGGAAACCGGGCGAGCCCTTGTGCACCACCTCGAGGAGGGCGGCGCCTTCGGCCTCGCGGATATTCTCAAGTTCGGTTGGCGTGAGCACACTGACCACCGAGACTGCGACGAGCATGTAGAGGAGCACCGCGATGCCCAGACCGGTCAGCATGGTCCGCGGAAAAATCCGCTCGGGGTGCTGCGTCTCCTCCACCATGTTCACCGAGTCCTCGAAGCCCACCATCGCAAAGAACGCGATGGAGGTGGCTGCGGTTACCGCCAGGAACATGCCCTTGTCCTGGTAGTCGTTGAAGACAAATATCTCTCCTGCATTTCCGGTCCCCTGGGCCATCACGTAGAAGCCGACGCCGATCACGATGCAGAGGGCTGTCATCTCAACGAGGGTCAGCACCACGTTGAACTTAACGCTCTCGCCCACGCCGCGCAGGTTTATGGCGGCGAGCAGAAGCATGAAGCCCATAGCGACCGCGGTGATGACGCCCTGATCGGGGACATCCATCCAGCCGTTGATTTCCAGGCCGCCAAAAAAATTCTGGGCGAGGACGTTCGCGGACGTGGAAGCGCTGGTGATGCCGGAGCAGACCACGGCGAACGCCACGAGGAAAGTGACGAAGTGGATGCCGAAGGCCTTGTGCGTGTAAAGCGCCGCCCCGGCCGCCTGCGGATACTGGGTGACCAGTTCGAGGTAGGAGAAAGCCGTCAGCGTGGCCACAATGAAGGCAAGAAGGAATGGCAGCCAGACGATGCCGCCCACTGTGCCTGCCATCGTTCCGGTGACGGCGTACACGCCGGCGCCAAGGATGTCACCGACAATGAAGAGCAGAAGGAGCTTCGGTCCGAGGACCCGCTTGAGCTCGGGTTCATCGCCTTCGGGGGTTGCGTCAAACACTTCTTCAGAAGTCGTGCTCATGATTGACCTCCACAGCCGGTATGCGGAAACCCTGAAGCGCCGGGCCGGAAGTTCGGCGACGGCGAAACACCTACACTTTGGCCCTAGCGGGCCACTTTGGCAACAACCCCTTCTGGCTAATCAGAGCAGCACTAGCACCCCCTGCTCTGAA
The DNA here is from genome assembly GCF_030816935.1 of Arthrobacter sp. B3I9. Taxonomy (NCBI): domain Bacteria; kingdom Bacillati; phylum Actinomycetota; class Actinomycetes; order Micrococcales; family Micrococcaceae; genus Arthrobacter; species Arthrobacter sp. B3I9. The sequence continues at coordinate 2,089,613 of NZ_JAUSYO010000001.1, read as the reverse complement.
GCCCTATCCTCTTGCCATGGGAGTCCGGGGCGCATTCAGATGAACAGGCAGAGCGTCCCTCCCCCTGACAACTACGAGGAGTTTCTCTCGAGGCTGGACGCCGCCACCACCAACCTCAGCACGCGGGCCGTTGCGCTGGAGAAGGCGATCACAGCCGTCACGCTGCTTCTGGAACCATATGAATCCGCCGTACGAAAATGGGAGCGGCGCCGCATTTACGTTGGTGAGCACTTGGACCGTTCTGCAGGAACTCCACAACCGTCCGCTTCCCTGACCGACCTCCATGACACGGCGGTGAAGATGGAAGCAATGCTGCGTGCCCGGACCAGGCGGCTTGCGGAAAAGATCGGCGTCATGCAGGGGCGTCGCACAGCTATCGACAAATCGTTGCTGGAGCTTGAAATGAGCAAGATCAAGCTGGCTTCGTCCCGGATGTTAGCGCAGGACCGGGCAAAGCTCGGCAGCATTCTTTCCGAGCTTGCCGGCGCCACCCAGGCCGCCGGAACCGTGTCCGACGTCGGATTGTATGGGGATCTCAGGCAAGCACGCGAGGCGGTTGTCCTGGCTGAGGCGCTGATGGATGTGAAGGGGCACTAAACATGGACAATGCGGTTCACAAGGAGCCCGGGAAGAGCGCCGTCACGGTGGTCCGCTGGACAAAGAAGCCCGGCCAGGATCCTGCAGCCAGGTTCGTCCTGCTCAGTGTCATCGGGCTCGTCGTGGGCCTGATCCTGATGACCTTCCTGCCCGTCCTCAGGAGCTTCGGCGCTGTCACGTCGTTCACGGTCCTTTTCGCGGCACTCTTCACGGCTCCCGCGGTGTCGGGCCGGAGGAGGTTGCTCCAGGGGCTGGCCAAACGCGTAAATGACACGATCGGTGAAGTGACCGGTACCCAGGGTGACCAACTGTCAGTCAAGCAATTCCGGCAGCTCATCAACAGCGGCGAGCGCCTTGCACTGCCCGTCAGCGGCGTGCCCGGATTGTGCCTGCAGGTGGAACATGCTCCGGCACTGGAGAAGAGCGCCCCGGAAAAATGGTCCGCGATCCTGGCCGTTATTCCTCCTGAGAACGGCACGGTCAGTTTCGATCGGCTCGTTGCGGCGGCAGTGGCAGAAGGCAGCTCCCCGGGCTGACCGCTGTGGGAGGATTCGGTTATGCCGCAACGCCTCCTGTTCGTCTCCGACACCCACGTTCCCAGCCGGGCGCGGACGCTTCCCTCCCAGCTATGGGCCGCCGTCGAGAACGCCGATGTGGTCTTCCATGCCGGCGACTGGGTGACAGCAGCACTGCTGGACGAATTCGAGCACCGCAGCCGACGGCTAATTGCGGTCTACGGCAACAACGACGGCCCCGAGCTCCGCCGGCGGCTGCCGGAGACCGCTTCCGTGACGCTGGACGGACTGCGGTTCGCCATGGTCCATGAGACCGGGCCGGCCAAAGACCGGGAGCAGCGGTGCGAGGCACTTTACCCGGACGCCGACGTTCTGGTGTTCGGGCACAGCCACATCCCCTGGGACACAACCGGCCCGGGCGGGCTGCGGCTGCTGAACCCCGGCTCCCCCACTGACCGCCGGCGGCAACCCGCCTGCACTTACCTCAGCGCAACAGTCGACGCCGGCCTCTTGGCGGACGTCAGCCTGGTGGAAGTACAGCGCGATTAGGTAGACTGGTCTACCTAATCCAAGGAGGCAGCCATGGCGGCACAGCAAAAGAGTGAAAGCCAGCGCCCAAGCCCGGCACGTGCGCGGATTCTGTACGCCGCGGCACAGCACTTCTATGCCGGCGGCATTGCAGCGACGGGCATCGATGTGATCACCGCCTCGGCCGGTGTGGCGAAGATGAGCCTGTACAACAACTTCGCGTCGAAAGCTGCGCTGGTCGAGGCGTATATCGATGCCCGCCATGAGGAGTGGCTGGGCCTGTACAGGGCCCGGATCGCGGACACCGCCACGCCGCAGGAGCGCGTCCTGGCCGTCTTCGATGCCTATATCGACCACGCCGCGGCCGCCTACAGCCACGGCTTCCGCGGCTGCGGCCTGCTCAACGCCGCGGCTGAACTGGGCGTGGACGACCCCGGGCGGATTGCGGTCCGCCGGCACAAGGAACATGTCGAGCACCTCCTTGCTGAACACCTGACCACGCTCACCGACCCGTCGTCGGCGCAGCGGCTGGCCGAACGCTTCAGCTTCCTGCTGGAGGGAGCAATGGCCCGGGCCGGGCTGGAGGGCCAGCCGGCCCGGCTGGTCCATGCCCGCGAGTTCGCCGCCGAGATGCTGACGGCCCTGTGAATATGGGTACAGGGAACAGGGGTACAGGGAACAGAACTACGGGGAGCAGGGCTACCGGCGGCGTCATCGCGGTCCTGGTCACGTCGTTCCTGTGGGGAACCACCGGGACCGCCGCGACCTTCGCTTCCGACGCCGGCCCGCTGGCCATCGGGGCGGCAGCCCTCGGGATTGGCGGACTGCTGCAGGCGGCCATCGCCCTCCCCTCGCTGGTGCGCGCCCGGCAGTCGCTGCAGGCGCACGCGAAACTGCTGGCAGCCGGAGCAGTTTCGGTAGCCGCATACCCCCTCGCGTTCTACAGCTCAATGCGCCTTGGCGGGGTCGCGATCGGCACCGTCGTCTCGCTGGCGTCGGCGCCGCTCGCCTCCGGCATCCTGGAACGCGTCATCGAGCGCAGGCATTTGAGCCGCTGGTGGATGCTCGCAGCGTTCCTGGGCGTCCTCGGCAGCGTCCTGCTCTGCCTCTCGCGGGCAGGCGGACCGGCCGCCGCCAGCACAGCAGAGACTGCTGCCGGCGTCGGGCTCGGGCTGCTGGCCGGCATAACGTACGCCCTGTATTCGTGGGTGGTCCACCGCCTGATGCACCACAAGGTGGGGCGCGCGGCATCAATGGGCGCAGTCTTCGGAGCCGGCGGGGCGCTCCTGGTTCCCGTCCTGCTGGCGACCGGAGCCCCCTTGGTGGCGTCGGCGCAGTCATTCACGGTAGCCGCGTACATGGCGCTGGTGCCGATGTTCCTGGGCTACTTTCTGTTCGGCGTCGGGCTGGCGCGGTTGCGCCCGAGCACCGCGACAACCCTCACCCTCACCGAGCCGGCGGTCGCTGCCCTGCTTGCGGTCACCGTCGTCGGAGAACGGCTGGGGACCGTGGGATGGGCCGGCATGGGGATCCTCGCCGCGGCGCTCATTGTGCTCGCCCTCGCTCCGGCGAACATCGCCGGCCACCGGCCCGCGGTCAGTCCGGTTTCCGCCCCAAGCCTTTAGCGTAGGCAGCCTGCCCCACGTGCTGGAGGCAGTCGGCGACAGTGCTGACCAACCGCACCCCGAGGGTGACCGGCGGGTCCCAGCGGGTGTCGACCACGCGGTCGAAGTCGTCGTCGCCGAGCGTCTGCAGGTACTCCACCGTCTGCCGGTGCACGGCGTCGTAGTAGTCCAGCAACAGCTCCGGACGCGCCTGCACCGCGTCCACCTGGCTGCTCGAATGTCCGTAGCCGGTGTCACGCTGGGACAGCGGCAGGTCGAAGCGGCCGGCGAAGCCCTGAGAGGTCCAGACCTGGTCCAGGCCTCCGGCTGAGGCGACCTGCGCGTCCTCCACCCGGCTGAGGTGCCAGATCAACCACGCGATCGAGTTGCCGGTGCCGGCGGGACGACGGCTCAGGGAGTCGCCGTCGATGCCCTGAAGCGTGGCAGCCACGGCCTCGTGGATGCGGCCAAACGCATCCAGCAGCACTTCGTTCGCGTTCATCGAGTCCCCTTTCGGTGCGTTCTTCGCTGAGCTTTCATGCTTGCATGGACGGCCCGCCACCGCACAGGGTCCTTCCGGACTTTTGCTTCCTCGCCGTCCGTCGAATTCCCGGCGTGTTACGGCGTCTTTCGGAAACGAAAGTTCAGATTTGGGGCCGGGCAGTCCGGCTTGGCAGAATTTGTAACTTGGGTGTGTACGATGTGCCGCCAGCTTCTGCGGAGCTTCCGTGAAGATTCCAGCCACCCCCGATTTGATTAAAAGCAGGGAGCACCATGATTTCCGTAAGCCGGGTCTCGAAGAGCTACGGCTCCGGGCCGACGGCGGTCCGGGCCCTCGACGACGTCTCCCTGACAGTCGCGCGCGGCGAGATTTTCGGCGTCGTCGGCCAGAGCGGCGCCGGAAAGAGCACGCTGATCCGCACCATAAACTCACTGGAGCGTCCTGATTCGGGGAGCGTCACCGTTGACGGCCGCGAGATGACCGCCCTGTCCGGAAAAGGGCTCCGCGAGGCACGGCACAACATCGGCATGATCTTCCAGCATTTCAACCTGCTCAGCAGCAGGACCGTGCTGGCGAATGTGGAACTCTCCCTGGAGATCACCGGCGCGGGACGCGAGCCCCGGCGGACGCGGGCCCTCGAGATCCTCGAACTGGTCGGCCTTCACGGCAAGGCCGACTCATATCCCGCACAGCTTTCCGGCGGACAGAAACAGCGTGTGGGCATCGCCCGCGCGCTGGCGTCGAACCCCTCCGTCCTGCTCAGCGACGAGGCAACCTCGGCGCTGGACCCCGAAACGACGCGGCAGATTCTCGACCTCATCCGGCAGCTCAGCAAAGACCTCGGCCTGACGGTGCTGCTCATCACGCACGAGATGGACGTCGTGAAGCGGATCTGCGATTCGGCCGCCGTCATGAGCGGCGGCAGGATCCTCGAGCAGGGGGCCGTGGAGCAGCTGCTGACAACAGAGAAATCGCTGTTGGGGCAGGCACTGTTTCCGCTCGGCGAAATCCCCGAGACGTCCGGCGCCATCGTTGAAATCACCTTCAACGGCGTCAAGACAGACCGTCCTGTGATCGCCCAGCTGGCGCGCAAGCACGGCATCGACGTCGGAATCCTGGGCGCCGCGGTTGAAACCATCCACGGACACCAGACGGGACGCACCAGGCTCGAACTGCCGGGCGACACGCGGACAGTCGCCGAGGCCGTGGCCGATCTTCGCTCCCAGGGACTCTTCGTGGAGGTAATCAAGTGATCGACCGCAACGACCCCTACTTCTGGACCGACCTGTTGGACACGATCCTGAAAGGAGCGGGCGAGACTTTTTACACCGTGGGCATGAGCCTGCTCTTTACGGTCCTTTTCGGCCTGGCCGCCGGGGTTCTCCTGGTGACTACCGAGTCCGGCGGGCTGCTGTCGAAGCTTTTCGGCAGCCGCGCCCTCGGTCTCGTGGTCAACCGTGTGCTGGACCTGGTGGTGAACATCGGGCGTTCCGTTCCGTTCATCATCCTGATGATCCTGCTCATTCCGTTCACCCGCCTGCTGGTCGGGTCCTTCATCGGACCTACGGCGGCGATAGTCCCGCTGACCATCGCCGGCATTCCTTTCTTCGCCCGGCTGGTGGAGATCGGCGTCCGCGAAGTGCCAGTGGGACTTATCGAGGCAGCACAGTCACTCGGTGCCACCCGGTGGACCATCCTGACCAAGGTCATGATCGCCGAGGCAGTTCCGGCCCTGGCCCTCGGGCTTTCCACCACCGTCGTCGGACTCATCGGGTACTCGGCCATGGTGGGCGCGGTCGGCGGCGGGGGCCTCGGGGATGTCGCCTTCCGCTACGGCTACCAGCGCTACAGCCCGGAATACATGTTCGGCGTTGTCATCCTCCTGGTCCTGCTGGTGCAGGTGTTCCAGTCGCTGGGCAACTTCGCGGCGCGGCGCCTGTCCCACCGGTAGCCGCCGCACCGGCATGCAAAACCCTTTCCCGCCACATAGTCCCTCCTGCGAAAGAGTCCCAATGTTCCGTTCCCGCATCCTGAAGGCCGCCGTAACCGGCGTGGCCGCCGTCCTCGCCCTCTCCGCCTGCGGCGCCAGCTCGTCCAGCAGCCCGTCCGGGGCTTCCGAGACCATCAAGGTAGGCGCCCTGGCCGTGCCGGCCGGTGACATGCTGAAACATGTCCAGCGCGAGCTCGGCCCGAAAGAGGGCCTCACCGTGGAATACAAGGAGTTCAGCGACTACAACACGCCGAACCCCGCGCTGAGTGACGGCGACATCGACGCCAACCTGTTCCAGAACACTACGTTCATGGAGACCTACAACAAGGCCTCGGGCAAGAACCTCGTCAGCGTGGGCAAGGTGTACCTGCCGCCGATGGCCCTCTACTCGAACAACGTGCCCGACCTTGCGGCCCTTCCCGACGGCGCCTCGGTCGCCATCCCGAACGACCCCACCAATGAGTCCCGGGCCCTCAAGCTGCTGGCTTCCAAGGGCCTCATCGAGGTCAGCGACAACCCGATCACGCTCAAGGACGTCAAAGCCAATCCGAAGAAGCTGGCCTTCACCGAGATCGAAAACGCCAGCCTGCCGCAGGCACTCAATGACAAGGACGCGGCAATCGTGACCCTGGCCTTTGCCCTTCCGGCCGGCCTGAGCACCGACAAGCAGCTGCTGGTCGAGGGCAGCGACAGCGCCTACTACAACGTCCTGGCGGTCAAGGCCGAAATGAAGGACGACCCCCGGGTACAGAAGCTGTACAAAATCCTTACCTCGCAGGACATGAAAGACTTCCTCCAGACCAAATACAAGGGCCTGGTGATCCCGGCCAGCTGACGTTGACTGACCACGGCAAGGAACAGGGGCAGGGCCACATGAAGCTGGACGATCTCGTGGCGAGGGTGCGGCGGCTGGGGTTCTCCCAGCCGGCTCCCGTGGTCATAGGCGTCGTCGGGGCGCCGGGGGCCGGCAAAACGACGCTCGTTGAAACCCTCGTCCAGGAGCTGAACAAAGACAGCCCCAAGCCGGAACACCAGCAATACGCGCACGTCCCCATGGACGGCTTCCACCTTTCCGACCAGGAGCTGACGCGGCTCGGCCTGCTGGAGCGCAAGGGCGCCCCCGAAACCTTCGACGTGCACGGGTACGCAGCCACGCTCCAGCGGTTGCGGTCCCCGCGGACGGCGGTGGTCTATGCCCCGGGCTTCGAACGGACCATAGAGCAGCCCATCGCCGGGGTGGTCCCCGTCTACCCGTCCGCCACGACCATTCTGACCGAAGGGAACTACCTTCTGCTCGACCGTCCGGAGTGGAGGCATGTCCGGGACCAGTGCACCGAAATCTGGTACTGCCGGCAGGACGACGGGCTGCGCATAAAGCGCCTGATCCAACGCCACATCGAATTCGGCAAGACCCCTGCGGAAGCCGAACTGTGGGTACACACGGTGGACGAGGAAAACGCCCGCCTGATCCTCGCGACCCGCGCCCACGCCGACCTTGTGGTCACCCTGGAGGAAATCGGCCCCTAGGGCCTTTGCGGCTTCCTGCGGGATGAGTAGATTTGCCCTAGGCAGGCTGTACACGTTCAAACTCACGGGAGGCCGCGATGAGTGCCGACGGAAGCGTCCTGGTTGTGGGCGGCACCGGCATGCTGGGCAGCCAGGTGGTGGCCGAACTGCTTGGGCGCGGGAAACAGGTACGTGCCCTGGTGCGCCCGGGTTCCGACGCGACCGGCCTGGAAGCGGCCGGCGCCACCATCGCCCGCGGCGACATGATGGACCTCGACTCCCTGGTCCGCGCGATGGACGGCGCCGACAGCGTGATCACCACGGCGGCAGGCTATACACGGCACAGCAAGGGCGACACCCCGCAAATCGACACCATAGGCAACCGGAACCTCGCCGAAGCCGCGAGCCGCACCGGCATCCGCAGGTTCGTGCTGACGAGCATACTCACGTGTGACCAGACCCCCTACGTTCCGCACTTCTGGCACAAGAAGCGGGCTGAGGACCGGCTCGAGGAACTCGGCGTTCCGTTCGTGGCGCTGCGACCTGGCGCATTCCTGGACCAGATCACCCGTTTCGGCGGCGACCCGTTCAGCAAGGGGCGGCTCACCTGGCTCGGGTCCTCCAGTGTTCCGTTGACCTTCGTCCTCACGGCCGACCTTGCCGGCTACCTGGCCGCCGCAACGGACATTGCCGGCGTCGACGGGCAGCGCATCGACATCGGGTGGGACCGGCCCGTCAGCATGCAGGAAGTCGCCACGATCTCCGGCAGGCTCCTGGGAAAGCGGATCCGCGTCCGGACAATCCCGACGGGCCTCCTCCACACCGTCGGCACTGTCCTTCGACGGGTCGACCCCATGGCGAAAGACATGGCCGCCATGGCTGACTGGTTCCAGTCCGGCCGGTACGTCGCCGACACTGCCCGGCAACGCGAAGTCTTCGGCGACGTGCCGACTGCGGAGGACGCCATCGCGCGTTTCGTCACCAGCCTCGGACACACGGTCAGGCACTCGGCACACTGATTGCTGCAGCGGCGGTGTCTACAGCTGCGGCGTCGGCACCGCAGCTCGCCCCGGTCAGGCTCCCAAGGCAGAGGCGCGGATTGCTCCGATGACCGGCGCCGATCCCTGGATGCGGTAGACGTCGATGGGCCGCGCCCCGAGATGCACGTTGTAGCCGCACATCCAGATCATGGCCTGGGCCGGCGTGAAGGCCCCGTGCAAATGGCCCACGAGGGCGTCAAGGTCCGCAAGCTGGAGTCTTCCCTCCGCGTCCGGCGCATCCTCGCCCGATGCCCAGCGGTCTAACAGGTCCTCGGCAACGCCCAAAAGAGGTGCCGCCGCTTCGGTGCCGAGCGAATTGATGAGGCGTTCGGAGATTGCCTTCGGGCTGTAGCCGGGTGCATCCCGGAGCTCGGCGAGGCTGGCAAACACGGTGGTGACAGACAACGCAGGTTCTTCAGCACGTTGGTCTTGTAGTTCTTCCATTCCTCAAGCCTATGAACAGGGGCACCCGCTGAGTAGGGCCGCTGGGCCCATTGGCGCTCCGGGCCCGAAGCCTAGGTTTTCCCAAGCTGCGCCCGGGACCATGGTGGCAGTCCGCCAAAAAATCGGTGGGCACCGAGGTGAAGACTTCCCGGACCGGAGGGCAGCCGGTGATGATGCAGCAACCATTCAGGCAGCAACCACGCAGTGTGCGCCTGCGCCGCACGGCGCTTGCCGCGGTGCTGGCGGTGGGCAGCGTCGGCGCGATGAGCGGGACGGCGCAAGCGGCCCCGGAGAATGACGGTCCCCACTACACGGCGGGCGCTCCCGGCAGCGGCGACGAGTACTTCCCGTATGCGGGCAATGGCGGGTACGACGTCCTGCATTACAGCCTCGCCCTCCGCTACTCGCCGCCGGCAGATCCTGCGGTGCTCCAGGGCCACCTCAGCGGCGTCGCGACGATCACCCTCCGCGCCACCCAGGATCTGCAGTCGCTGAACTTCGACCTGCGCGGCCTTGGCGTGACGTCTGTCCGGGTCGACGGAAAGGATGTTGAGCACTCGACGGCGAACGGCTCGGACGCCGGGTGGTCCCAAGTCCAGGACGACGCGAACCGCATCTGGGAACTCGCGATCGGGCTACAGCCGAAGTTAAGGGCCGGGCATAAGAGCACAATCGTCATCGAGTACGAGGGGACCACGGGCCGGCCGCTCGACCCAACAGGGGCGCTGTACGGGTGGGTCACCACCGCTGACGGAGCGATGGTCGTCAACGAACCGGATGGCGCGCCGACCTGGTATCCCGTGAACGACGACCCCGAGGACAAGGCGACCTATACATTCCGCATCACGGTGCCGGAGGGCAAGACCGCCGTCGCGAACGGCCTGCCGGCCGGGCGGCCGACGACGAAAGCCGGGTGGACGACCTGGACGTGGAGGGCCTCGGACCAGATGGCGAGCTATCTGTCGACCGCGACGGTCGGCGATTTCGTCCTGTCCGAGGAAGACGGCGCCCGCGGGCTGCCTATCATCAACGCAATCGACGCGGGCGTGACAGGCGCGGCTCTGCACGAAACGAAAGCGGCCCTGGCGCTGCAGCCGAAGATGATCAACTTCCTGGAGGGGCTGTTCGGGCGCTACCCGTTCGAGGCGTTCGGCGCCATCGTCGACGACGACTCGGTCGACTATGCGCTGGAGACACAGACACGGCCGGTCTATTCAGGCGTCGCGGACGAAACCACGGTGGTGCACGAACTGGCGCACCAGTGGTTCGGGGACGCGGTCAGCCCGTCTGACTGGCAGGACATCTGGCTCAACGAAGGGTGGGCAACGTACGTCGAGTGGCTGTGGGCAGAGCACCAGGGCACGGCCACCATGCCCGGGCAGTTCACGGACGCCGTGGCATACCTCGACGCGAACAACCGCTGGGCCCTCAACATCGCGGACCCCGGCCGCGACAACTTATTCACGGGTCAGGTCTATGTCCGGGGAGCAGCCGCCCTCTACGCCCTGCGCGCGAAAATCGGCGACGCGGCATTCCTCGCGGGCGCCCGGTCGTGGCTGAGCCGCTACAGGGACTCGACCGCGACGACAGAGGACTTCCAGGCCGTCATGGAAAAGGCCTCCGGCCAACAGCTCGATGCGTTCTTTGACGACTGGCTGCGCCAGGGCGACCGCCCGGCGATGCCGTAGCGCTCCGGATCAGCTCACGCCGCCAGCCGCAACGGCCTCGCAGGGCTCGAAGAAGCATCAGGCCCCAGGACGCTGAAGCGGCATTCGGTTTGCAGGGGGTCGATGCGCTCCGGCAGGTGATGGGACTGGGACGAAGCTTGGAGCTGTTCCAGTGCGACCGGATCGACCAGCGCGTGTGAGACATCAACTTCCGTGACAAGCCCGTCGAGAAGGGCGTTGGCGCGTTTTACGACGACGTAGAGAGCCTGGATGTTGTGTACTGTCACGTGGCCCCGGGCCGCCACCTGCGCCTGCGCGCATTCAAGGTCGACTCGAACGAGGACGCTGAGCTTATCGGTCATGCTGATGCCACCTCCAAAAACGGGCCGCGACGCTGCGGCCCTCGTCTAGGCTAGACATGAACTGTGACCCACGCAACACATGAAGCCGACATGACAGAACCTGCAATGGACATCGACTGGCAATGGGAGGACACTCGCTGGATGGTCAACGTCTTCACCGTTTCCGCGTACACGTACCTGGTGGGATACCGGAACACGACAACTTACGACGGCGTCACGATCCAGTACCAAGGCCGGTTGTCCGCGCGCGGCGACGACGGATCCCAGTTGAGCGTCTACGGGCTCCACCCCGCAAGCCCCGTGCCGACCGCGCCTTACTGCAACCCGGAGATGACGCACGGGGCCATCTTCGTTCCCTTCGGTGACCTGCCCGTCTACGTGGACATCCTCCGGAATGAAAAGCCGGTGTACGGCAGGCTGGACCCGGCAGGCATGACGCTGTCGACCAGCCTTGAGCCTCCCGGCGAGGAGGAATCCTAGCTACCGGCCGGGCGGTCCTTACCGACAGAGGGCTCGGTGCGGAAGTTGATCATCTTGTGCGTGCCGTCGCAATACGGCTTGATGGCTGAGGCACCGCACCTGCAGAGGGCAACTGTCTTGCGCTGCCGCGGGACGGGCTCGCCGGAAGGCGTAACGATGTCGAAGTCGCCCCGGATGAGGATCGGGCCGTCCGGGCAGACGACGATCGAGGCGCTGCTGTTCGGGAGGTTATCGTTCGGCGGGTTGTCGTCCGGGGGGTTGTCGTTCATGGCTGCTTCCGGTCTTGGAACGGGGCGGGGACGGGGCGGATCTTGCCTGCATGGCGGAGCCGCAAGGTGGCGGGCGAATGTGCGGCGGTCTTGAGGCGGGTTCCCGCATAGGGCACTCCCCCTCGGAGCCGGAGGGCCAAAGCGATCCAGACACAGACGGCGCGCTCGAGAACCCAGAACGGCGTGAACAGGACGGTCCGGAACGGAAATACCTGCCGTCCCTGGTCCCGTCTCCGGCCCGTCTCCGCCAGGGCCATCCCCGCCACGGCAGCACCCAGGAGGGCTGGCATCCGCCGTCGGACGGGCAGGCAAAGGATGCCTGCAAGGATTGGCAGCAGGGCCAGCTCCGAGGCGAGGCGCCCGGGTTGTGCGAAGTCATCGTAGGCCTGCCGGACCCGCTGCCGAAGGAAGTGCCGGGCTGAGGGCGGGATGCGGGCCACGAACAGCGCCGGGGCGCGTTGTTCGCGCCCGCCGGCCGCCGTCACGGTCCGGATGAGCTCCAGGTTCTCGAACAGGACCGGCTCGTATCCCCCGGTCGCTTCCAGCGCCGCCCGCCGCACGGCAAGCGTGCCCGGGAAGTCTGCCGCGAGGGCGCGGTTGACCAGCGTCCTGGACGTGTCCCAGAGGGCATGCCAGGGCCAGTCGCTGAAGTAGTTCTGGGGCCTGACAACTTCGGCGGAATCGAGGCCCGCGACCACCGCCGTGAGTGCCTCCCGCGTGTAGCGCACGTCGTCGTCGGCGAGAACGAGCCTTTCCGCGGTGCTGAGACGCACGGCGGTCAGCACGGCTGCCACCTTGCCGTTGCCTTCCCCGCCGGCGTCCGGACGCAGGTGCTTCACGCCCGGCGGAAAGCGGGCGGCGTGCCGGTGGAACAATTCATCCGGCGACCCGTCAATCACCGTGACCGGAATCCACGAACACAGCTGCTCCAGGTAGCACACGAGATCCTCCAGGGCCGAGTCGTCCTGCCACCGGAGAGGCAAAATGTACTCGTCTCGCGTTTCCGGAAGGAGAGGCGGTGCATTGCCCGTCATGCCGCAGCGGCATCGGGCAGGCGCAGGGAGGTCCGGCCGTTTTCCCAGGCATCCATGAGATGGGTGGCGAAGCGCGCGTCGATGCACGAAACCGCCGCAGCGCCGAAGAGAACGTCTTCGAAAAGATCCGGCTCTGCCTCCACAAGGCCGCCGGCGAGGTCCCGCCCGGCTATCTGCTCGTGGACCGCGTCCGCCTCGACGTGCTCATCGAAGTACCCCGTGACCGCCGGATCAAAACCCAAACGCCGGAATCCGTTCCCGTACAGCTGGTTCGGGCGTGAGGACGTCATCTCGTACATTGCCAGGTGGCCGGCGATCGCCCCACGGAGCCGCCGGTTCAACCCGAAGAGGGACATCGCGTTCACCGAGGCGAGGGAAATGGCCGGGACGGCGTCCACGTAGCCGCCGTAGCTGTCGTTGAGTCCCAGGCCCCGCATGGTCCGCGCGAAAAGGGCGCTGTGCATGCGATCCGGTCTGCCGCCGCCATACTCGTCGGTCTGGATCTCCACCAGGGCGGCCTTGGCCCGCCCGGACAGGCGCGGAATTGCCCACGTGTGCGGGTCGGCTTCCTTCAGCTGATACAGGGACTTGTGGATCAGGAATTCACGCAGCTGCGCGACCGTTGCCTTCTTGGCCACATACCGCGACACGCTGGGCCCGCCGTCCTGGGCCGCCAGGTGGAACAAAAGGGCCGCGGTGGCGTCGCTTGCGGGAGTCGCTGTATCGGGTCGGGCCACTGACGCCGTGACCTGGCGGGCTTCGGAGCGCAGCCGCGCCTCAAACGGTTCCTCGAGCAACTGGCGGATCCCGATCAGCCCGGGGTGCCATTCCCAGCGGTCATCCACGCCGTCGAGCCCTCCGTAGTGGAGCTCGTAGAGGCAGAACAAGGCGAGCTGCACGTCGTCGTCGGCGATGACGTCTTCGCTGGCGGACAGCTGTCCCTGGACAAGCGCATGCAAGGCGGCCAGGCCGGCGGGGCTGGCCGCCGGCTCCCCGGCCAGGAGGGCGAGCACTCCGGCGCTGATGGGTCCCCGGGGATCTGGGATGTTCATTCGTTCTCCTAGGTCGGTGGTGCCGCGGCGGCCGGTGTCAGACCGGCACCGGCTGTTCCCGCCGCTTCAGGTTACCCGCCCGCCGGGGCGTCCATCTGAAATCCGCAGCGGCACCGCAGCACGCGCGGGGGGACGTGCCCGTCCGGCTGGTCGGGCTGGCCGGATTGCGCTGTTCCGGCCAATTCGGCCTCCGGTGCCACCAGGGACATAGGTTCCCTGCAGTGGAAGGGGGTCAAATCTTGGGGGTACTGGTCGAACTGCGAATCTGCCATGAGAGGCTCGTTTCCGCGTGGTGCGTCGTGTGCCGCCGTGAGGCTACAGCAGCTGGTACTTGAGCGCCGTGCACGGGGCGTCAAGCGAAATGCCGGATGGCTGCAGCACTGCAGTTCCGGCGATGGTGCCTTGTTGGAAGGACTCCTGGCTCCGCCGCCGATGCAGGCGGCGGAGCCAGGATCCGGTGGTGTCCCGGTAGCTGTTGCGGCCGGGGCACTCAGCCTTTACGCGTGGGAGTGGACCCGGTTGCCGGCCTTCGCCAGGCCGCGTGCCACCATCAGGCCAACGGTCAGCCAGGTGATGTACTGCATGGCGTCGCTGGCGTTGAAGGCGTCGACGCCGTTTTCGCTGGCATCGTCCCCCACGACGGCGGAGGTGATGATCGTGGCAAGCACGGCGGCGACGTAGACGGCGAACTCAAGGGTCCTGGTTGAGATCTTGATGTCGTTGCTGTTGCGGACGGTGTCAGTGTGCGTGGTCTGGGCTGCGTGCGCAGTCATGGGATCTCCTGTGTTTGGTGTGAGAGGCCGGTACGGCCGTGTGCACCAAAGGTCCCGCTTCTGAAACCGGTGATAAACAACTACTCTACAACGTAGACTCTAGATCGAGACCGCCCAATAAGCAAGCTTGCTTACTAAATCTCCCCGGACTCCGTGGCGTGGCGGGCTGCCGGCACCTCGAAGAAGTGGTCCCCGGTTCCTGCGGCAATGACGGTTTCCAAATGCCGGGGGCTCGTGGGCGCACCCGGCTGCGTCGGCCGAGGCAGAGCGGCAGTATTCGACGGCGTCGACGTCGGGGCCCCTGCCTGCAGGCTGCGGCCGAGCCGTCCGGCTACCAGGCCGGCTCCCGCGGCCAAGAGCAGGAACGCTCCCGGGCGCCGCCGGGCGAAGCTCCTGGCTTCTGCCACGAGCGCACCAGGATCCCTGTTCTCGAGCCACGCGGCAAGGGAGGCGGAGCGGTCCGCAGCCTGCCGGACCAGGTCCGATGCGACACCTTGCTGCTCCGGCGCGTCGGCCATGCCGCGCAGCTGCGCAGAGATCGCACGGATCCCCTCTGCGGCCTTCTGCTGCTGGGCCCCCGCCTGGCTTGCGAAGTCCGATTTCGCCTGGTTCATGAGATCCCGCGTGCTGGCCTTTGCTTCGAGGGCCACACCGGCGGCCTCCTCCTTGGCGGTTGCCGCGACGTTGCGTGCAGACGCCGCAGCCTGACCGGCAACACCCGCGGCCTCGTCCCTTGCAACGTCCGTCTTCGCTGCATCGGCCTTCACAGGGGACGGTTCAGGCCCCTGCTGCCATTGGTTCTCAGTCATCTTCGCCCTCATTTCTGGTGGACCGGCTGCTCTCTCGGACAAGCACTTAGGTCAATAGTAAGCATGGTTACTATAAGCGGGGAAGGGCGCTTTCCCTTAGTTCCGGATGGTGCGGCACCGACGATTGTTGGGGGCAGGCCGTGCTATCCGCGCTGGCGGCCGGGAGCAGGTTTGAGCAAGGGAATGAAGGCAATCAGTGCCACTAATTGGGTGCCGACGGTGAAGGCGATAAGTGCGGGCAGGGACACCGAGTAGAGGGCTCCCAGGATGGTGGAACCGGCCAGCCAGGCCATGCCGTAGACGGCCGTGAAGAGGCCGTAGCCGGTGCCCCGCCGGGCAGCGGGCACGAGGTCCGCAACGGCGGCGCGCAGGGTGGATTCGTGGATTCCGAGGGCCGCGCCCCACACGACGGCGCCGGTCCAGACCAGGGCGGGAGCAGTGGTGAAGGACAGGAACGGTACGGCCGCGGTCAGCGGCAGGGCGGCGAGCAGGCCGCGCAGCCCGATCCGGTCGTAGAGTGCCCCGGAGGCAAGGGCTGCCAGCGCTGCGGCTCCCATGGAGACGGCGTAGGTGACGGGTATCAGCGCTGACGGCACGACGTTCTCGACTTCAAGGTGGTACGAGATCACGCCGAAGGTGGAGAATCCGGACATCGACACGGCCGTGAAGGCGCTGTACCACCAGAACCTGGCCGGCAGCGGAACGCGCGGGACCGGACCGCCCCCTCCGGCAGCCGGCCCGGTTGAGGCCTCGGCATCGAATCGTTCGGGAGCAGGGACGGCCCGGCGGAGAAGGAGCACGGCACCAAGGGCGAGAGCTCCGGGAATGGCCAGGACACCGAAACCGAGCTGGAAGCCGGAGACGGCGATCATGAGGCCCATGATCAGCGGACCCAGGAGGGCTCCCGACTGATCGAGTGCTTCGTGGATGGCGAACGCCTTTCCCCGTCCCATTCCTGCACCCGCATGGGAGAGCATCGTGTCCCTGGCAGGAGAGCGGACGGCTTTGCCGAACCGTTCCATGACGACGAGTGCGGCTGCCTGCCACAAGGAGCTGGCCAGGGCCAGGAGCGGAACGGCGGTAACAGTCAGTGCGTACCCGGCGATGGTCAGCGGCCAGTATTTGCGGGTCCGGTCGGCCAGGGACCCGGCGCCCAGGCGCAGGACCAGGGCCACCGCTTCGCCGAAGCCTGTAATGAAGCCGACCATGACCGCGGACGCGCCGAGGGTGGCCAGGTAGGGACCGGTGATGGAGCGTGCGCCTTCATAGACGACGTCGGCCAGCATGCTCACCATGCCGAAGGCGAGGACGAACCCCATGGGCCCGAGCCTGTTAGCCGGGGTTCTCCCGACGCGTCCTGGGTCGCTGTCCCCGGTCATAGGAGACTGGCCAGGGCGAGCCCGGCTGCCGCGGCGCCGATCCCGGCGACGGCGGTGCCGACGCCGTTCAGGAGGGCCAGCCCGGTGCGGCGGGACTGGATGAGCCGAACGGTTTCGAAGCTGGCTGTGCTGAAAGTGGTGTAGCCGCCCAGGAATCCGGTGCCGGCGATGGCCTGCAGCTCGACGGGTGCCGCGTGGACCATGACGGCTCCGGCGACCAGGCCGAGCAGGAAGGATCCAGAGACGTTGATGGCGATGGTGCCCACTGGAAGGGCCGTGCGGATTTTCGAGCGGACGATCCCGTCGACGACGAAGCGGGTTCCGGCACCGAGTCCGCCGGCGAGTCCGAGCAGGAGAATGGTCAGGGCGTTCACCGCTCGTTCTCCTGCTGCTCAGGGCGCAAGGCCGTATGGCGCCGCCGGACGGTGATGCTGGCATGGTGTCCGGCTGCCGCCCGGATCCCGGCCACCGTTGCGATGGCACCGCCGACCAGTGTTGCCGCAACGTAGATCAACGCATCGGCCGTCCGCCCGCCAGTGAACAGGGCATTCGATTCCAGGGCCAGGGTGCTGTAGGTGGTGAAGGCGCCGATAAAGCCGGTCCCGGCGAGCAGCCGGACCACCCGCCGCCGCCCGGCGTCCGGACCGCGGCGGACCAGGGCCTCCAGCAGAACGCCGAACAGGAACGCCCCGGCCACGTTGATGACCAGGGTTGGCAGCGGCCACCCGCCCGGGGCGGGAAGGACAGCGCTGAGAGCGTAGCGGGCAAGGGCTCCAAACACACCCCCGGCGATGACCACGAGCACGTATCGGGGGTGAAGGTGCACCGGGCGGTGGGTGTGCGCGGCGCCGAGCGTTCCCGCGTCCTCGCTCCTGACTGCGGGTCCCTTGGAAGCGCGGTGTGGAGTTGCCGGCCCGGGGGTGGGCGGTTCCACTAGTGGCCCTCCTTCAGGTGGTGTTTGGCGTGCGGCGCAAGCGGGACCACCAGGACAGGCCGGTGCTGGCGGTGCGTAAGGTGGACAGCGACGGAGCCTACCAGCAGTTCCTCGAGCCGGGCTCCGAGGCCACGTTCGCGCGTGCCCACCACGATGACGGACGCATCCGTGCCCTCCGCCAGCCGTCCCAGCGCCCTGGCCGGCTCTCCGGCCAGGGCCACGAACGACCAGCGGATCCCGGTGCCGTCCAAGGCTTCCCGGAGGCGGTCCTTGATGGCGGCGCTGATGCTTTCGATGTCGTCGTCGATGCCGTCCGGGTCGATGGGCAGGGCTTCGATCCGCCCGTCGGGCTCTTCGGCGAGATAGCTGGTGACGTCCACATATGCGCACATCAGCTCCACGTCCAGGCTGTAAGCCAGCTCCGCGGCGCGGTGTGCCACGGCCAGTGGCTGGCCCGGCACAACCCCCATCAGCACAGGCCCGGTGATCTTTTGCGGGACGAACGCCGAGGGCTCAGCTGCCGGGCCGGGCTCCTTTGCGGGATCGTTCACAGACTCTCCTGTCTCCGGATAGAGCTCCGCTACGAAAGTATCACCGGCGGAGGCCAGTCGCTTGATGGTGGGCTTGGCGCTTCCGGTCAGTCGGTCGCGAAGGCGTTTTCGCGACGGCACCATTATCGAGGTCCACCCCGGGCAGACGCTGTACACCCCGCCCGGTGAAGAACACTGGCACGCTGCCGCGCCCGGCTGCTTCATGGAACACATCGCCATGCTTGAGAACGGTGACGACCCGGCCACGACGACCACCTGGCTCGAGCACATCACCGACGACGAGTACAACGGCACTCTGTCCTGACGCAGCCTTGTCCTGACCGCGTTGTCCGCCCCACCTTCGGTAAAACACAGATACCCGCCCAGGCAACCCCGGGCGGGCATTTCTGTTTCCTCCGTGTGGCAAACGAGGACCGGCTACAGCAGGCTTGTTCCGATGTCGCGGCCGATCTGGCGGAGCAGCCGTGCCGAAAGCTCCGGATCCCTTGACGAGTCCCGGTCGGTGTATTCGGCCAGCGTGTAGACCCGGGTGAGGTCCATGTCGGCCCACCGCTCCTTCGGGAGGAGGGAGCGGCCGGCGACGGCGATGACCGTGCGTTGTCCTGACCGGCGGGCGACGGCGGCCGGCAGCTTGCCGGCCAGGGTCTGCTCGTCGAGGCTGCCTTCGCCGGTGATAATGATGTCGCAGTTGTCCTTGCGGGTGTTGAAGTCCAGCAGGTCCAGGAAGTAGTCGGCGCCGGAGACCTGCGCGGCCCCCAGCAACAGGCAGGCGTAGCCGAGTCCTCCCGCGCTGCCCGAGCCCTCATGCGCCGCTAGCGCAGCGGCGTCCGGAACACCCGCCGCGGCCATCGCGGCGACAAATCGCTCCAGGCCCTTGTCGAGGGCGGCGATCTCCTTCGGTCCTGCGCCCTTTTGGGGGCCGAAGACCGCGGGTGCGCCCTGGGGGCCGAGCAGCGGGTTGTGCACGTCGCTGGCGACGATGAGCTCCGTGTCCGCCAGTTCCGGGACCGCCGTCCGGGCGACGCTGCGGATTTCTGCCAGGGCCCTCCCGTTGCCGTGGAGCTGGCGGCCGGCGGCGTCGCGGAAGGTGAAACCGAGGGCGGTGAGCATGCCCATCCCGCCGTCTGTGCTGGCACTGCCGCCCAGGGCCAGGACGATCCGTGCCGGGTTCAGGCCGAGGGCGAACAGGACCGCTTCGCCGAAGCCCCGGCTGGAGGCGTCCAGGGGTTCGAGCTTCCCGTCCGGCACAAGCTCGAGGCCGCAGGTGTTGGCCACCTCCACGACGGCGGTGACGCCGTCGAACGCGATGCTGGCCTGGACGGTCCGGCCGGTGGGTCCTGTGACGGTGTGAGTCCGCCGGGTGAAGCCGGAGGCGACGGCGGCGTCCACGCTGCCGTCACCTCCGTCCGCCAGGGGAAGCAGTTCGCAGTGGACCTCTCCGGCACTGCCGGTGACGGATGCGGCGCGCAGCCCCGCTGCCAGGGCCTCGGCCACCTCCCCGGCCGTGAGGCTGCCCTTGAATTTGTCCGGCGCGATGAGGGTTCGCACGCTTTTGGCGGCGTTTGTGATGGCGGCAGTTGTGGCGGGCATGTCAGCTGCTTTTCGAGTAGGCCGGTGCCGCGTGCGAAGGAGCGGGATCGAAGCTGGCCGGCGCTGCGTGCGCCGGGCCGGTTGCCCGTGGTGCGTGGTGGCCGTACTCGGTCAGGTCCTCGTCGATGTCGGTGACCTCCTCGAGATGGGCGGGGTCCTCGCCGGGCAGAGGCTCCACGGCCTCGCCGTTGAAGACCCGGCGGACGCGGTCCGCATCCAAGGTGCGGTCCCACCAGGCGATGAACAAGGTGGCAACGGCGTTGCCGGTGAAATTCACCAGGGCCCGGCACTCGGACATGAACTTGTCGATACCGAAGATCAGCATTATCCCGGCGGCCGGGATGGTACCGATGGTGGCGAGGGTGGCGGTCAGGGCGATGAACCCGCCGCCGGCAACGCCGGCCGCGCCCTTGGAGGTCAGCAGCATGACGGCGATCAGGCCCAGCTGCTGGCCGATGGACAGCTCGGTGTTGGTGGCTTGGGCGATGTAGACCGCTGCCAGCGAGAGGTAGATGGCGGCGCCGTCGAGGTTGAAGCTGTACCCGGTGGGGACAACGAGTCCGACCGTCTCCTTCTTCACCCCGGCGTGCTCGAGCTTGCGCATCAGCCCGGGCAGGGCCGGTTCGGCGGTGGAGGTGCCCAGGATGAGCAGGTATTCCTCCTTGAGGTGGCGGATCATCTTGAAGATGTTCAGCTTCAGGAAGGCCATGACGGACCCGAGGACCACGACGACGAAGAGGATCGAGGTGATGTAGAAGAGCGCGATCAGCCCGCCCATGCTGGAGAGCGAGGAAACGCCGTACTTGCCGACGGCGAACGCCATGGCACCGAACGCGCCGATCGGGGCGCCCTTCATGATGAAGCCCAGGATCTTGAACATGACCCCGGTGAGGCGCTGCACGCCGTCAAGGACCGGCACGCCGACCTTGCCCATGGCGTTCAGGGCGATGCCGAAGACCACGGCGATGAAGATGATCTGGAGGATGTCCCCTTCAACGAAGGGCCCGACGATGCTGGTGGGAATGATGTGCGTCAGGAACTGCCACCATTCCTGGTGGGCGCCGGCGTCAATGAGTTTGGCCGCCGAGTCGGAGGTCTTGATCGAGCCGGCGTCGGCGTTGACCCCGTCGCCGAGCCGGAAGATGTTGATGGCGACCAGGCCGAAGATCAGGGCAAGGATGGTGCCCACCTGGAAATAGGTCAGGGCCTTCAATCCGGTCATGCCTACCTTTTTCAGGTCCGCCACGCTCGCGATGCCGCCGACGATGGTCAGGAAGACGATCGGGCCGATGAGCATCCTCATCGAGTTGACGAACGTGGTGCCGATGGGCTCCATGGCTATCCCCACCGACGGGGTGAGCCAGCCGACGAAAATGCCGATGACAATGGCGGTCAGTACCCAGAAGTACAGCTGCTTGTACCAACGTGTCTTGGGGGCCGGTGCTGCCGTACCCGCGGTGGTGATGCGTCCCATGATTCCTACCTCATTGTGGAATGGAAATGGCGTGGTGCTTGAAGAATGAAGGAGCCGGGGCGGGCAGGCGTTAGGCACCGCCCGCCCCGGGCTGTGTACTGCCGCCGGGATTGCCCGGCGGACCATGCGTTCTAGCTAGACGGCCGCCAGGGAGAGGGTCAGGGCCTTGATGATGGCCTCGGTGACGTCCTCGGTGTTGGCTTCGCCGCCGATGTCGCGGGTCAGGTAGCCGGCGCCGGTGGTCTGCTCGATGGCGGCCTCGACCAGGCGGGCTTCCTCGTGGAGGCCGAAGTGGTCCAGCATGAGCGCGGCGCTGGCGATGGCACCGATCGGGTTGCTGATGCCCTTGCCGGCAATGTCCGGGGCGGAGCCGTGCACCGGTTCGAACATGGACGGGAAGCGGCGCTCCGGGTTCAGGTTGGCGCTGGCGGCCAGGCCCAGGCTGCCGGCCAGTGCCGAGCCGAGGTCGGAGAGGATGTCGGCGTTCAGGTTGGAGGCGACGACGACGGACAGGTCCTCGGGCTTGAGGATGAACTTGGCGCTCATCGCGTCAACGAGGACGCTTTCGGTCTGGACGTCCGGGTAGTCGAGGGCCACGCGGTTGAAGACTTCGTCCCACAGGACCATGCCGTACTGCTGGGCGTTGGACTTGGTGACGGAGGAGACTTTCTTCACTGTCCGGGTCCGGGCGAGGTCGAAGGCGAAGCGCATGATGCGCTCGCAGCCCTTTTCGGTGAACAGCGCGGTCTGCAGGGCCACTTCGTTGCCCGGGCCGCGGCCGCTGAGGTTCCGGCCGCCGAGGCCGGCGTACTCGCCTTCGCTGTTCTCGCGGACAACCACCCAGTCGAGTTCGGTGGTGTCAGCTTTGCGGAGCGGCGACTGCACGCCCGGCAGGAACTTCACGGGGCGGATGTTCGCCCACTGGTCGAAGTTCTGCGTGATGTTCAGGCGCAGGCCCCACAGGCTGATGTGGTCCGGGACGTTTTCCCAGCCGACGGCGCCGAAGTAGATGGCGTCGAAGTCCTTCAGGGCGTCCAGGCCCTGGGGGTCCATCATCAGGCCGGTCTTGGCGTAGTACTCCGAGCCCCAGGGGAACTCGGTCCAGTCGAAGGCAAACTTGCCGCCGGAGTTCTGGGCCAGGGCGTCCAGGACGCGACGGCCGGCCGAAACAACTTCCTTGCCCACACCGTCTGCGGGGATGGATGCGATGCTGAATTTCTGGGTGGCGCTCATGTGCCTTGTCTCCTCGTTGAGTGTGTAAGCAGCGTCACACTGCCCTTCCTCTTCAAGTAGAAGGCCTGCCGCACCACCCCGTCCAAGACCAAGATTCGATACGCCAAATAGGCTCAACCTATTGGTCGCGCCGCCGGGTCCGCTGAGTCCCGGTTCGGATCCACGTGCAGCCGGGCGACTTCCAGAAATCCCCTTGCCGCCGGCGTGAGGTCATCCTTCCGGCTCAGGATGGCGACCTCCAGCTGCGAGACGGGCTCGATCAGCACGGTACGGAGCCCGGCTTTGTGGGCGGTCGGCGCCCAGGAGGATGGCATCACCGCGTGTCCAACCCCGGCCAGCACCAGCGGGAGGATGGACGTCCGGTGCGCCACCTCCACCACGATCTCGGTGTCCACGCCGCGGGCCAGCGCATCGTCCACCAGCCACCGCATCAACGAACCGCGCTGGCTGGCAATCAGCCGGTGCCCGCCAAGGTCCTCCCGCCGGATCGCCGGCCCCGGATGGAAGGTGTCGGCATGGGGATTGACGATCAGGATCAGCGGCTGCCGCTCCAGCTCCAGCACGTCAACGCCCGGAACGCGGATGGTGGTGGGAGAACCGGCGAGGCCGATCTCCGTGCTGCCGCTGCGGACCGACTCGATCACTTCCTCGGGCGTGAACGCCGCCCTGACGTTCAAACGGACCGAAGGGTGGGAGCGGGTGAATCCCGCAATCATGGACGTCAGCGGCTCGATCCCCGGGGATGGCATGGTGATGATGTCCAGCTGGCCGCTGCGGATCCCCCGGAGCGCCTGCACCGCGGACTGCGCAGCGTCCAGGTCACGCATCACCAGCCGTGCCGGCCCCACCAGTTCCTTCCCGGCCTCGCTCAGGACGGCCCGGCGGCCGATCCGGTGGAACAGCGGAACACCAAGCTCCTTCTCCAGCCCGGCGATGGTCTGGGACAGCGACGGCTGCGCGATGAGCAGGTGCTCCGCCGCGCGGTTGAAGCCATCGTGGTCCACGACGGCGAGGAAGTACTTCAGCTTTCGGGTATCCACCGCAGGGCTCCTTTGCCGGGTCGTCAGACAGCTCCTGGCGGCACAGTGTGGCCCGAAGGGGAAGGGCGCGCGGCCTGAAGCGTATATAGCCTACGCCTATCAGGGGCGGTCGAGCGCCCGGCTCAGAAGGGTCAGTCCCCCTTGAGGGGTGTACCCGGAGGGAGCCCTTCGATCCCCCGCACCGATTTACCCTTGAAGCATGAATAACCGGACCGAAGTGCGTGAGTTCCTGATGTCACGACGCGCACGGCTCACGCCGGAAGATGCGGGCCTCACGGCCGGTCCGAACCGCCGGGTGGCCGGGCTGAGGCGCAGCGAAGTTGCGCTCCTCGCCGACGTCAGCGTGGAGTATTACGCCAAACTCGAGCGCGGGTCCATCGCCGGCGCATCGGCGTCCGTGCTCGAATCCCTCGCCCGCGCCCTCCATCTTGACGACACCGAGCGTGCGCACTTGTTCGACCTCGCCAGGGCGGCTGACGGCATCGCGACCTCAGGGAGGCCGCGCAGGCGTGCCACCGCCCAGGCCGGCGGGCGCCCCAGCCTGCAGTGGGCGCTGGAAGCCATCACCGAGGGCGTGGCTTTCGTCCGCGACCCGTACCAGAACCTGCTCGCGACGAACGCGTTGGGGCGCGCGTTCTACTCCCCCGTCATCGGCGACGGCGGCCGGACCCCGAATCTCGCGAGGTTCCAGTTCCTGGATCCGGCTTCCCGCGACTTTTACCCCGACTGGGAGCTGTTCGCCGAGATGTGCGTCGGCATCATGCGGTCCGAGGCCGGCCGCAATCCCCACGACCGCACCATGCAGGATCTGGTCGGAGAGCTGTCGACGCGCAGCGAGACATTCCGCGCTTTGTGGGGCGCACACAACGTGCGCACCCATGGCTCCGGCACCAAACGCTTCCGTCACCCCGTGGCCGGCGAGCTCACGTTGGCGTATGAAGAACTGGCGATCACCGCCGAACCCGGCCTGGTCCTCCTGGTTTACACCGCGGAGCCGGGCTCGGCTTCTGCGGAACGGCTCCGGCTTCTCGCGAGCTGGGGCGCCAGCGAGGACACGGCCACGGAACGGCACCGTACTGCCACCTGACTCGGCGGAGGGTGCCTGTGCCCCCGCCGATCCTGGCGGTCGTGCAGGACGGGGGTGTTGTGCAGGACAGGGGTGTTGTTGGGGAGAGGGGTGGTGTTACTGCCGGCCGGCGTTTTCGACGGCGGCTATGTGCTCAGGGTGCACGGCGGTCATGCGCGGCTGGTAGTCCGGGTGCTTCCGGAGCCAGACCTTTACGTAAGGGCAGACGGGGACGACGGCGATACCGGCTCCGAGAGTATCGTCCAGGGCATCCTGCACCAGACGGGCGGCCAGGCCCTGGCCGGCGTAGTCGTCGCTGACGGTCGTGTGGTAGAAAATGCGCTCGGGCCCTTTGCCGCCGTCGTGGGGAAGGTAGTGGGCTTTGCCGATGACAGCGCCGCCGTCGAGGAGTTCGTAGCGGCGTCGCTGTGGCGCATTCCGGACGGTGATGGTTGCCTGGTTTTCCAAAAACATCTCCTGCGGTTGTTGGTCAGCCGCGGGGGCGCAGCTGGGCGTTGGGCAACGCCGGGGCGGGCAGCGGGGCCGGATAGCCTTCCGGGTAGGGTCCGAAGCGGGGGTAGGGGGCGCCGTCCGGGTACGCGTCTCCCGCGGGAGGCCCGGCCGGTTCGGCGCCGATTTCGGCCTGCCACGCGGCACGGTACGAGACGATCTCTTCATGGGTGCGGCCGACGAAGTTCCACCACATCACGATCTGTTCGCCCAGCGGCTCCCCGCCCAGGATCAGCACGCGGGCCGGGGTCCGCCCGGCCTCGAGGACCATTCTGGCCCGGCCAGGGCGCAGGTAGTGCAGGTGGTCCACGGCCAGTGGCGTGCCGTCCAGGGACAGGTCGCCGGTGTCGAGCAGGATTCCGTGTTCGAAGGACGGGTCCAGGTCCAGTTCAAGCCGTGCACCCGCCCTGAGCACCGCCTCGGCGCCTAGCAGCGGCGGAGTGTAGGTGGGCACGGGCGAGGAGGACCCTGCCAGGGAGCCGAGGAAGACCCGCAGTTCCGTGCCCTCACCGCGGACGGGTTCCGGAGCGTAATGCTCGAAGGTCGGCGCCATGTTCCTGCTGGCCTCGGGCAGCGCATACCAGAGCTGCGCGCCGTGCAGGATGCCGGTGTCCGGCGTGGAGAACTCCTGGTGGGAGATCCCCCGTCCGGCAATCATGAGATTGACCTCTCCGGGGCGGACGATAGCCTCGTAGCCGGCTGAGTCGCGGTGGGCGATCTTGCCGGTGAACAGCCAGCTGACTGTCGCCAGGCCAGTGTGGGGGTGGCGCGGGACCCGCATGCCCCCTGAGTCCGGAACGAGGTCCGGGCCGTAGTGGTCCAGGAAGCACCAGGCACCGATCAGGCTTCGCTGCTTTTGCGGCAGCGTGCGCCGGACGGGCATGGCGCGCGGGCCGCCGAGGGGAACTTCCCGCGGGGTCAGGAACTCTATCGCGGCGCCGCTGGCGTTTTCGGTACAGATGATCTCTTCGGGCACCGTCTCGAGGTTGCTCATGGCGTGGGCCCGGCAGGCGCCTGGGACGCGGCCAGCCCCTCCAGGGCATGCAAGCTGCGGCGCTCGGATTTGTCCAGGATTAACGGGCCGACCATGACACTCCTTAGAAACCGCACTCCGCATTATGTTGGGGCGCTGCCTTATGTATCTCACCGTACCCCTGCGCTCTGGACAGTGGCGGGAGGCCGGAGGAAACTTCACCTTGTGGGGGGCCTCTCTGGAAGGAGCCCTAGATGGCCTGGCATATTGAAGGCACATATTTCGAAAACTGCAATTGCGACATGATCTGCCCTTGCACGGCTTCCGGCCTCACGGCACCAGCAGACAACGACCGTTGCAACGTGGCTTTGGCGTTCCATGTTGCTACCGGCGACGTCAACGGCGTCGACGTCGGCGGCCTCACCGTTTGCGTCATCGCCGACACACCGGCCGTGATGAGCGAGGGCGGCTGGAAGGTGGCCATCCTGATGGATTCGGCTGCCTCCGCCGGGCAGTCCGAGGCGCTCGGCGCGGTGTTCGGCGGCCAGCTCGGCGGCCCGATGCAGGGGCTGGGCGCGCTGATTGGCGAAGTGGTGGGCATGGAATCCCTGGACGTGGCGTATGCCGACGACGGGCGGCGGCATACGGTCCGGATCGGTACTGCCGTGGACATGAGCGTGGAGGACTTCGTTTCGCCCCAGGACCCCACCGGACGGGGCGTGCGGGTCAGCGGGGTCGGTTTCCCGGCTGATACTTTGGCGGCCGGCCGGTCCACCGGTTCGCGCATCGATGCGTTTGGAATGACCTGGGACAACACAGGTAAGAACTCGTTCTCGGCCCCGTTCGCCTGGTCGGCATAAAGTGCCGGCGCGCACGTCCGTCGCGGCGAGCAACCGCGCCGCACTGCTCGCCTTGATAGGTTGCGCCCTGCTTGCCTGGTATTTCACTCTCGCGAGCGTGGTCGGCATGCCGGCCGGCCAGGGGTCGATGGAAGCCGGCCTGGCGGGGTTCCTCGCGGCATGGACCCTGATGATGGCAGCCATGATGCTGCCCGCGCTGGCCCCTCTCACATCGATGTACCTGAGGTCCATCAGAGCGGTTCCCAGCAGCGCAGTGAGGGCGGCGCGCACCATCGCTTTACTCAGCGGCTACCTTGCGACGTGGATCGGCTTCGGCGTCTTTGCCTATGTCGCTTCAGTTTTCTGCGCAATGCTGGCCGCGGACGCACCGGATCTCGCTCCTTGGGTGGGTGCGGGACTTATCCTCGTTGCCGGGGTCTACCAGCTCACGCCGCTCAAGGATTTTTGCCTCAGGCACTGCCGCTCACCGATGGCGTTCCTGCTGCATGTGTCCGCATATAAGGGGCGGTTTCGTGATGTGCGGGTGGGCCTCTACCACGGGCTGTACTGTATCGGTTGCTGCTGGGGGCTGATGGTGGTGCTCGTGGCCGTCGGAGTGATGAACCTGGCGTGGATGGCGGTACTCGCGGCGACCATCCTGCTGGAGAAGACCTGGAAACACGGCCGTAGTTTCAGCCGGCTTGGCGGCGCGGCGTTGATCGTTTTCGCATTCTTCGTCCCCGCGAATCCATGGCTTCTGCCCGGGCTTTATATGGCCCCTGCTATGTGAGGCCGGTGTGAAGATGGAACTCACACTCAACAACGGCGTCATGATGCCCGCCCTCGGCCTGGGCGTCTTCCAGAGCCCGCCCGAGCAGACGACGGCGGCCGTGCAGGCAGCGCTGTCGGCGGGCTACCGGCACATCGATACAGCCGCTGCCTACGGCAACGAGCGGGAGGTGGGCGAAGGTATCCGCAGGTCCGGCGTCGACCGTACGGACGTGTTTATCGAAACGAAGGTCTGGGTGAGCGACTACGGCTACGACCAGACGCTCCACGCCTGGGACAAGTCGGCAGGCAAGCTCGGGGTCGACTACCTCGACCTGCTCATCCTGCACCAGCCCGCACCGGACCGCTTTGAGAAAACCATCGCCGCGTACAAGGCGCTGGAGACCCTGCTCGCTGACGGGCGCGTGCGGGCCATCGGCGTCAGCAACTTCATGCCGCACCACCTCGAGCAGCTGCTCGCCGCGACCACCGTCGTACCGGCCGTCAACCAGATCGAACTGCACCCCTACTTCGCCCAGCCTGCCGTCCAGGCAGCCGACGCCGAGAACGGCATCCTCACCCAGGCGTGGTCACCGATCGGGGGCATCACCTTCTACCCCGGCTGGGGGGAGGACCGCCGCAACGTCATGGAAGACCGCACCATCGCCGGCATCGGGCTCGCCCACGGCAAGAGCCCGGCCCAGGTCATGCTGCGCTGGCATCTGCAGCAGGGCCGCTCAGCCATCCCGAAGTCAACAAACCCTGGCCGCATCGCCGAGAACTTCGACGTCTTTGACTTCGAGCTCCGTGCCGACGACCTCGCGGCCATCGACGCGCTCGACACCGGAGTGCGCAGTGGACCGGACCCGGACGAGGCGCGGCTGGAGCGCTTCTCGATGCCCATCCCCGAGGCCTGAAGATGGGCCAGTAGCAGGGTGAGGATGAGTGCTGTGACCGAAGGGGCGAGGCTGAGCGGGCCGCACTGGCGGCGGTTGGTGGCTGCCCTTGCCAACAAGGACGCGCGGACCGCCTACGCGCAAATCGTGCTGGGCGCCAAGCTCCCCGACGTTCTGGCTGACCTGAGTGACCGGCGGCGGAACCGGGCCCTTGCCGCCCTGCTGGAGTCAGGGCTCGTCGAGCCGACTTCCGCTGCCGACGAACTCCAGGCGTCCGAAGCCATCTTCCGCAACCTTCTGGCACAGCAACCCCGCAGGCAGGCCCAAACCGGACTGGCCCGCTTCATGCGCCTGGGCAAAATCGAGAGGTACCCGGCCAACATGGCGGATCGGCGGGAGCTCCTGGCCTGGATTGCCGGTGAGGCCGTCGAGCCGGGCGAACACCTGACGGAAAAGCAGGTCAATGAACGGCTCCTCAGCTACACCGATGATGTCGTGTTGCTGCGCCGCTACCTGATCGACCTCGGATTGCTGGAACGGACCCCCTCCGGATCCTCCTACTCCCGGCCGAACGAGACCTAGGCCCTCAGGTCATGGCGCTTTTCCACCGCGACCGTTCGGCGGGGGTCAGGATTCTTCGCGCGCCCTACGGGTGGCTGCCTCGTTGGCCTTCATCAGCGCTTTGACCAGTTCGTCCTTGTCCATCTTTGAACGCCCGTCGATGTTCAGCTCCTGGGCGCGCTTGTAAAGGTGCTCCTTGGAGGCGTTCGCGTCCACACCTTCGGCAGTGGACGCTGAGGAACTGAGCCCCTCCCGGGCCCGCTGGTCGGACGGCCCCCGGTTTTCCTTCGGCTCCCAGTGGTCGCCAACCTTCTCGTAGCTGTGCTTCAGGGATGCGTAGGCGGCACGGGCAGCACGGCCTTCGTCGTTGTCGTAGGACTCAAGGGCGGAGTCGTAAGTCTTGGCGAAAGTGTCCTGGGCTTTTTGCTCAGAGCGCTGCAGGGTTGAGGGAAGCTCTTCCTTACGGGCGTGGTCGTTTTTGCCGGTCTTGGGCATGGCACCCACATTCCTTTCATCAGCGTGCTCGTTCCGGACGGACGGCACCAGCTTAGGCGCCAATGCGTGGCTTTTGCCCCCACGAACCAGAAATAGAGGCCGACTACTCTACACCTCCGGAGACGCAAGGGTTAGGGCCCTGGGTCCCTGTACGGGGAGCGGTTCCGGCGTTGGAATGGAATTGTTCGCTCAGGCAATCAATGTCGCAAAGCCCGGCATCGTCCTGACGGAGTAACGCTCGAGAATCTGATTCATGGTCGCCGTCGGCAATGGTCTCCACAGCGGTGCACCTTCGTTGGCATCACAATTACCACCACATGCCGCCTTGCTCCCTGGCTGTCGTTGGCTGGGCACCACGTTGCGGGGCAACGCGTGCATGTAGGGATTTTTCAAGGACTGTACCTAATGAACAAAATCATGCGCATTCTCACCACCACGACGGCAACGATGGCCCTGGGTCTGGGCGCCGGGGCTCTCCCCGCTAGCGCGGCGGCCCCAGTTGCGACAGGCTGGGACACCGGTTCGTCCCACAACGCACAGCACCAACAAAGGGACTACAACCCGCACGACGCTCAGCACGGCTGGTGGGACGGCGAGAGCCGCTGGCACGACTGGAACGATGGGTCCGGCTGGCGCGACGACGACGGTCACTGGCGCTCCGACCATGACCACGATGGGTCATGGACTGGCCGTGACGGCTGCCGCCACGACAAGGACGGCTGGTCGGACCATCAAGGACACCGGCACCAGAACGACAACAGAGATCACGGGCGCAACTGGTAACCCGGGGCCCGGGGGCCCTGCCCCGGAATGCCCCGCAGCAACAGCCGGAGGACGGAGCTTCGCCCGGCCTCCGGCTGTTGGTTAATAAGCAGTTGCACCTTGGGACGCGTGCTCAGAACCGGCCGTACCGCGCGCGGGCCATCGAGTATGCGCCGTAGCAGACCAGCCCCGCGGCTATTGCGGCGAGCAGGAACACACCATAAGGCTGGGATCCGAGGGTCTTGAGCCCGCCGTCCAGGCCGGAGGATTTCGAGGGATCCGCGGTGGCGGCCGCAACGATGACGAGAAGACCGACGACGGCGAGGACGACGCCTTTGGCGGCATAGCCGATGGTCCCGATCCACTCGACCGCCGTGCGGGCGTTGCCCGGGTCCTGCAGATCCTTCATGAACTTCCGCGTGACGCCACGGTAGACGTAGAAGGCGCCGGCTCCAACGACCGCGAGGCCGAGCCCGACCAGCAGCACAACGCCTGCAGGCGCTCCCATTAACCTGGCGGTGAAGTCGCTGGCCGACTGGCTGGAGTTCTTGCTGCCGCCGGATGCGAAGACTACGAAGGTGAAAGCCAGGAAGCCGAACACCACGGCCTTTCCTACGGCGGCCGCTGCTTTTTGCAGCTTCTTCTTCGACTCGGTTTGAGACCGCGCTTCGAAGGCGGCCTCGCTGAGCATCCAAAGCGCCAGCGCGGCGCACGCCGCGAAGCCGGCCCAGAGCAGGACCGTACCGCCCGGCTTCGAGGCGAGCGATCCGATCGCGCCGGACTGATCGGCCTGACCGCCCTGCCCCCTGTCAATTTGCAGGGCAATCAAGCCGATCAGGATGTGAACCAGGCCTATGAAGACGAATCCGGCCCGCGCCAGGATTCGCAGGGCAGGGCTCCGGCTCGCCGTCGCGGCTTCGGACACCGCCCGATTAGCTTTCTGCGAGGCTTCGCCCATGACCAGACCTTCCCGATACGAACGTGATCCTGCGTTGCCCGCTCAGCATCCCAGCCCACCAGCCTCGCGGATGCTTCAGTCTAAATCCGCCGGCGGCGTCCGGACAGAGCCCCGGAATTACCGACGGGGAGAAACACCTGTCTGGCGCAGGACCTGGAACATCCAGGGCAGCAAAAAGCCCCGCAGACGTGGGGGGCGCCGACGGGGCTTGTGCTTGCGCACCCCGTTACACTCTCATCCTGACAACTGATTGGGCAAATTGGAGGGTGCCCCGGCCAACCCCTGCGGTGGGAACTTGGGAATACTCGGGCTATTCCATCAGACCACGAGCCGAATAAAAAGGGATCCGTATTCCGGCCGGCCCCCAAATTATCCGGCCGGAATACGGAGGCTTCGTCTGGCAATTCATGCCAGCGCGGGCCCTTACAGAAAGCGGTGCCGGAGACCGTGCCACAACTCCCACAGCGGACTCCCAGAGAGGCGCGCGAGTGCGCGTGGCGGCTCCGGCTTCCGGTTCCATATAAATTAGACGTGTCTAATTCTGGAGTGACTGTAGCAGTCTTTTTGGACATGTCCAATCTGGTAGATTCTTCTGCGTTACCTTTACCATTACCGCACCGAAAGGAGCCGACGTGACAATTCCTTCTGCAGAGAATCCACGCCCCGGTGCGGCTATGGCCCGCAAACTTAATCTGCTGCTTGACGCTGCGGAGGCTGAGGGCCGAAAAGTGTCTTTTAACGACGTGCGCGACGCGATGGCCAGAGCCGGCACGCCGATCTCCCGGGCCCGCTGGCACTACATGCGCACCGGAACTGGCTCGCCGGTCAAAAAACCCGAGTTCCTACATAATTTGGCGGAATTTTTTGGCGTTCACCGTGATTACCTGCTGGAAGACGACGAGGATCTTCCGCCGAGAGTGGAAGCCCAACTTGAACTGCTGGCGACCATGAGGGCCAAGAAAGTCCGGAACTTTGCCGCACGGCAACTCGATGGCCTCTCACCCGAAACGCTCCTCCAGATCAGGGATCTCATCGACGAACAGCTCAACGAAACTGACACAAACAAGGCCCCGACAAATAGTGCTCCGCAGGAAATCCCTGAACGGGACTGATACGCTCCTGCATTGGAGAAGGGGGACTTCAAGATTTCAATGGACCACCCCAAGGATTGATTAACGATGGACTACAGCGCCTCCCGGAAACGGGCGCAGGCTGCGGAAGACAGCCTGGACCTCTCGGAGCCCGTTTCGCTTTCTTCCATCCAGGCGCATTTGGAAGCGATGAACGGGCGCCGGATCATCATTAAACCTATCCAGGGCACGCCTACCGATAAGGTCTGCGGTTTGTGGTTCGGCCTGGACGAAACGGATCTCATTCTGCACGCCAAGGCAGCCTCGGAGGTACACCGCCAGCAGATCATCCTGCACGAATTCGCGCACATGATCCTCCGCCATGAACAGGAGGACCTGCCGCACGACTACGCCAAGACATTCTTTCCGGACCTCGCACCGGAGCGGGTCGTCTCCGCTCTCAAGCGCACCGACTTCTTCGACGAGCTCGAGGTGACTGCCGAACTCCTTGCGGACCGCCTCGCCTCCCGTATCCGGCGCTCCAAGCAGCGGCCCGACATGCAGCCGGGCAACTTTGGGGCGGTCTTCGGATGATGCAGTTGTTCATGGCCGCGGCACTGTTCCTGCTCGCCGGCGCGCGGGTTCCCGCCCTGCTGCGCAACCGGGCGGACATGGTGTTCCTCGCAGCCGCGTTTGAGGCCCTGGGAGCGCTGCTGATGAACCCGGACATCTACGTCATGGTCGACATGGTCTTGGGCGGGATGAACCTGACGAAGCTCATCCTCAACTCCCTGATGATCCTGGGGCTCTGGTATTTGCACCGGGCTGTCATGGAGGCCATCGCCCCGGGAGCCGACAAGCGCCCGGCCCTGGTGCGTTCCCTGCCTCTGACCATCACTCTGGGTGTCCAATCGGTGTTCTTCCTGCTGACTGGTCCCACGGACACCACGACGACGTGGGCCATCTACCAGGGCCGCCTTCCCGCGCTCTTGTTCTCCCTGATGCTCACAGGCTTCATCTGTTGGGTGTGCGCCCGCATCGCCGTCGCGTGCGTGCGCTACGTTCCCCGTATGCGCCGTTCGTTCCGTGTCGGTTTTTCCATGGTCGGGCTGGGCAGCGTCATCGCCTTCATCGCAATGGCGAAGATGACCATCGCCATGCTTACGGTCGGACTGCCTGCTCTGTCCGTCATCAATCCGCCGGAATTTCCGTACAGTCTGCTGGAAATGGCTGCCATCGTGCTGGTCGGCCTGGGACTCACTATCCCAGTAATTGCCGGACGGACCGCCCGCAGAAAGCAGCTCCGCTGGAATATCGAGACCCTCGCGCAGGTCGAGCCCATCTGGGCCAAAGCACTGCGCGGCGCTTCCCTCGACCGGACCCTCAAAGCCGACCCTCAAGCGCCCGAGCAGGATAGGCTGCACCGGATGATAGTAGAAATTTGGGACGCGGAACTCGCTGCGGGCCCTTCCGCAACCTTCCTCACACCCGAGGAGCGTCGCTACCTGCTCTCCGTCGAAGCAAAGCTCCACCTCTCCCCCGCCACGGCATAACCGCCGGCAGCCACAGAAAGCCCCACCATGCAGCTCCTGACGCACCAGACCCGCCGCGCACGCCCGAGGGGCACAGACGCGTACGGGATCTACCGGAACATGGTCCTCTACGACTTCCAGTCTGAAATACATTCCGGCTTTTTTCTCTCGTACTACCGCAACTTCGCCATCCCGTCCACGGCCAAGGTCCTGGCCGCGACCGGTGAGATGACGTCACGGCCCATGAAGCGGTCCTACGACACTACGATCGTCATTCACGAAATTATTGCCAACGGCTTTGAGCATGAACGCAGCAGGGACATGATCGATCTGCTCCGCCGTGTGCACAAGGGGGTGCCCGGCACGGCCGAGGACTTTGTCTATGTCCTCATGACCCTCTTGGTCCTGCCGCTGCGCTGGATCGAGCGATACGGCTGGCGCCGCCTCACGGAACTCGAAAAGCAGGCCGCTACGGACTTTTACGCCGAGCTGGGCCGGCGGATGGGGCTGGAGGGCATCCCGGCCACCTTCGCAGATGCAGGGCGGTTCCTGGACGAATATGAGGATCGGAACATGGGCCCGAGCCGCGAGGGTGCGATGCTGCTGGACGCCACTGTCGGTGCTTTCGCAAGCCGCGTCCCGGCCCGTCTTCGCCGCTTCACGCCGACCATCATGGCGCTGATGATGGACAAGCCACAGGTCGCCGTTGCCCTCGGCCTGAAGCCTGCCCCTTGGGTATTGCGGGTACCGTTTGCCGCGGTGCTGCGCTTCCGTGCCCTAAACGCCAGGCGGCTCCCGCTGCCGACAGTTCCCGCGTTTGTACCGGGCAAAATGAGCGTCGTGGCATACCCGGACGGATACACACTGGACCAGATTGGCCCCACCGGGAAGTCTGCCAACGTCTGAAATACCGCGGGCTTCACTACAATCGATCTATGAGCAGGGTCACGTGCGGCCTTTCCATCACGGCCGACGGTTACTCCGCGGGGCACAACCAGACCGAGAAGCGCCCGTTCGGTGACGACGGCGGTGACGGCTGGGGCAACAGGCTGCACGCCTGGATGTTCCAGAGCCCCGAGGAGAACCGGTCGGAGGTCTACCAGATGACGGAGGCGCGGGCCTACGTGATGGGGCGGAACATGTTCGGTCCACTGCGGGGCGCGTGGGACCGGGAGTGGACCGGCTGGTGGGGCGTGGATCCGCCGTTCCATGTTCCGGTTTTCGTACTCACCCACCACCCCCGCGGCCCGCTGCCAATGGTCGGCGGCACGACCTTTTACTTCGTCACTGATGGCATCGAGTCGGCACTTGGCCAGGCCCGCGAGGCGGCCGGGGACGGCGACGTCTCAATTCAAGGGGGCGCGGGCACCATCAACGAATATCTCGCCGCCGGCCTGATCGACGAACTGCGGCTGCACATCGTGCCCTTTACGCTCGGCGCCGGCACCCGGCTATTCGACGGCGTCCCCCCGCTGGATCTCGAGCAAGTCGCTTCGCGGGCAACAGCCTCGGTCACGCATGTGACCTACCGCGTGCTGCCCTAAAGCGAAGGGCGGCGTTCTCGGAGCTGGTCATAGCCCCCCGTGTGGGGCGTAGGCTATGAGCACAGCATTGTGTCGGATCAGGAAACTCGGAGTCCTGCAGTGAATCGCTTAGGTCGGAAGCTGACGGCTCGAGTTGGACGGCGGCACGTCATCTCGTTAATCGGCGGAGGTTTGCTCGCGGGAGCGGCGGGGGTCATCCCGGCGCCGCCGGCGGGTGCAAAGGCCACTGTCCCGACGTCGGAAGCGAAGGCGGCAACCGGCCTCCGGATCCGGGGCGCCGACGTCTCGTTCACCTTACAGGAGGAAGCCATTGGAACGGCCCTTCGGGACGCAGGGGCGGTCTTTCCGATCGAGCAGGTGCTCGCGCGGCACGGCGCGAACACCGTCCGGTTGCGGCTATGGGTCAATCCCATCCCGAGGACCAGCAGCCTCAACGAGGTGCTGGAGATGGCGCGCCGGGCCCACAGCGTAGGACTGAAAATAATCCTGGACCTCCATTACTCGGACACCTGGGCGGACGGACAATCGCAGCAGACTCCGGCGGCATGGCAAGGCCTCAATCCAGATGGGTTGGGCGCCGCCGTGGAAAACTACACGCGCAGCGTGGTGGCAGCCCTGGCCCTGCAGGGAACCCCTGCGGAGATCGTCCAAATCGGCAACGAAATTAGCCAGGGAATGCTCTGGCCCGTCGGCCGCATCCACCAGCCAGGCGGGGAACAGTGGGCGCCGTTCACGGCGTTGCTTAGGGCCGGGGCCAAGGGAGCACGGGAGGGCAATCCAGCGCGGCCGCCGCTAGTGATGCTGCATGTCGAGACCGGCGGCGACGCAGAGGCCAGCAAGTATTTCTTTGACAACCTCGTTGCCCGGGGCGTTCCTTTTGACCTGATCGGCTTGAGCTACTACCCGTTCTGGAACGGCCCGCTCTCTAAGTTGGAAACATGTCTGCACGAGCTGTCGACCCGCTACCGCAAGGACGTCATCGTCGCCGAGACTGCCTATCCATGGACCCTCGCAAATGGCGATGAAGAACTGAACGTTGTCGGCAAGTCGGCCGATCTTCCCGAAGCCGCCCTCTACCCCCCCACCCCGGAGGGTCAAGCCAAGTATTTCGAGAGACTACGGGACATGCTGGCACAGGTACCAGGTGACCGGTGCGCCGGGTTCGTGGTGTGGGAGCCCGGCTGGCTGCCGGGGGTTCCCGCCACGCCGGACCTGGGTAACACCCACGACAACCTGACGCTGTTCGACTGGGCCGGTCACGGGTTGCCCGCGCTAGCCGCATTCCGGCCATAGCCATAGCGGCCCCTTAGCCTTGACGACCAGGGCGGCGGGCCGTTGGGGCAGGAGACCGCGGGTCATCAGCCATCTGTGCCGGTCGGTTTAAAGGCGTCGAGGGCGGGCAGGCCTTGACCCTGCCAATCGAACAACGTGAGGTTGTTGTGGGTATTGCCCTTTGCGGCATCCGCCCCTACCCCGGGCAGCCAGCCCGGCTCCCAGATGAAGTAGCCAGCCCCCCGGCCATCCGGAACCTCGCGGAGCACGCGGTTGAGTGCTGCGAAGAACTTTGCTTGCCCGTGCGGAGTCGGCGGGTATTGTGCTGCATCCGGCAGCGCTTGCATCGTTGAGACGACACTAGGGGCTCCCCCGCTGCTCGACAGTGTCCAGGGGTAGGCCGTTTCGGCGATGATGATGTCTTTTCCGAAGCGGTAAGCCAGGTCACGGAGGTTCCGTTCGAGGTCCGCGAGGGATCCGTTCCAGAATGGATAGTAGGTGAGGCCGATCAGATCGAAGCCGACGCCGTGCCGCTGGAGCTGGTCGTAGAAGTGGATGGAGGCATCCCGGTCACCGCCGGTGTCACTGTGAACCATAATCAGCGGGTGCCGGCCCGGGTTTCCGGCCCGGGCTCCGTTGGCACCGGCATTGATGAGGCCGGCGAGCCCCACCCAATTCTCGTCGTCGGGCAAAGTTACCTGACCGTAGGGCCAGAGCATTCCCCGGGTGACCTCATTTCCGATTTGAACGATGTCAGCAGGGGTACCTTGTTTGGCAAAGGCGGCGACCGACTCACGGGTGTAGCTTTCCACTGTGGAGAGCAGCTCCCCGTAGCTCATTCCCTGCCAGGCGGCCGGAGGCTGCTGGGAAGTGCGGTCGGCCCAGGTATCCGAATAATGGAAATCCACAAGGAGCCTAAGCCCGGCAGCCTGCGCCCGCCGGGCGAGGGTGAGCGCGGAGTTCAGGTCGCTGGTGCCACGCAGCGGGTTCACCCAAAGCCGGAGGCGGACAAAGTTCGCCCCGTTGTCCTTCAGGATCTGCTCCACCGGCGCTTCCCGCCCGTTATCGCTGACGGGTTGGTTGATCGCCTCTTCCTGCAGCGTGAAGGAGATATCGGCGCCGCGGATCCTCAGCGTCCGTGAAGCCGTCGAGGGACTTGTGGTGGCAACGGCAAGGGCGAAAACGAGCACCGCGGACACTGTCAGCAGCCATCGCCCCCGCCGCGGGGCTCCGAAGCGGGGCCGCGGTCCAGCCGGATCCCGGTGGCGCGCGGCCCGTCTTCGGAGGCTCAGATCGGTTCCAGCCATCCCAACCGCCTGCTACATTCCATTCATTAACTGGTCACAGCCTGCCAAATGGGACCGGAGGCGGCGACGGCTGTGACGGCGAACAGCACCATGAGAGAGCTGGCGGCCGCCAAGGGGGCGAGCCGGACCCGGAGGCTTCGGCCCCACGAGATGCCCCCCTCGTTGAGGCTTCGTAGATCCTGGAACAGGACGACGGCGATGAGAACCAGGAAGAGCAAGGCACCCTGGAGAGCGAAGAACATCATGCCCTGGTTCGGGCTGCTCCCGACGGTGGCGATGTAGAGCCAGCAGGCGGCGAGTGAGACGAGGACGAGCAGGATGTGCGGTGCCAGCTGCGCAAGCCGGAATCGTGGAATTCCGGCTCCTGTCATGCCCTTGGAGGTGATCATGTAGGGCTTCTTGACCCGCAGGATCAGCTGCACGAAGGCGTTGACGACGGTGACCCACCGCGAAATGTGCAGCACGACGCCCCTCCAGCTCAACCAGAGACCCTTCGGATGCTGCCAGCGCAGGCTCCAGAGCCACACGCCGGTGGCAGTAATGGCAGCCGGCCAACTATGGAGGAAGAAATCAATGAAACCCACGCGTGAGATCGGAGTGTCCGCTGCCAAAGAGATCAACGGGGCGAAGAACAGGAGAAGAGTCGTCATTGACCACGACATATACCAGGTCTGGACGAAAAGAAACTGCAGGGCCTGTCGGGGGGAATAGTTCCGGATGAGGCGGGGAGTATGCGTAAACAGAATCTGCATCATGGAGTAGGCCCAGGCGAACTGCTGTGCGCAGTAGGAGCTGAAGGTCTCGGGCCCGTCCCCGACAGCGATGACTTCCGGCAGGAAGACTCCCTCGTAGCCCTTGGACGCCAGGACGACAGTGTCGAGGTGGTCCTCGGCCCGGGTGGGCTGGAATCCACCGATGCCGCGGATTGCCTCCATGTCGTAGGTGCAGTGGCTGCCGATGATGAAGGGTGTCCGGCAGAAGCCGAAGACGCCCATCTGCAGGGGTCCTTGGAGGACGATCTCCTGCTCTCCGGCCCCCCTCGCAGTCCAATGCTCATGATTTCCATAGACGCTGGGGGCCTGGACCCAGGCAACGCGCTTGTTCCGGAAGTACCCGAGGACGCGGTCCAGATAATCCGGTACGGGTGCGTGGTCGATATCCAGTTGTGTGAAGTGGGTGTAACCGGCTCCATATTTGTTAAGCCAGGCGTTGACGTTGCCAGCCTTGGTTTTGGTCTGAAAAGGCGGCGTTTCCTGGTTCCAGGCTTTTACGCCATCCGGGCCCCAGGTCCGCTCGTCGTGTCGGCAGAAATAGGAGATGCCAAGCTCACGGGCCATCTCTTCAATCGCGGGAGAGTGTTCCTTGTCCACCAGGATCCAGCTGTCGTGCGGATACGTGATGTCCCGCATCGCCAGCATCTGGCGCCGGACGATACTAAGGGATTCCGAGCCCGGAACTGTCAGCGTTATCACCGCGACCCTGCCAATGTGGCCGGGCGGGACCTGATCAACGCTGACGGGGACGGGCAGGCGCATGAAGCCCAGATAGAAAAGGTAGACTGACGGGAGGAGCGTAACTGTGTAGAAGAGTGCAACGGAGACCAGCGCGAAAAGCAGTGGGTTCCCTATGTGCGTCGGTTGCAGCCACCATACCCAGAAGAAGCCGCTCAGGACGACCCAGGCGACCACCAGGGCCCCATACTGGGCGCTGCTGCCGTCGTGTGAATGCCTTCGACGTTTCCGTGGAGGTCACAAACCGTTGAGAGACCCGGCTCTGGCTGTCTATCAGGTCATTGCTCATCGTCGGCTCCCGATCATGTTGGTAGGGTCCCCGTATCCGAGGGGATGCAATTTCTGGAACCTCCAGGCGTCCTCGCACATGTCCCGGAGGGTGCGGTGCGCGGTCCAGCCAAGTTCGGCGTGGGCCAGGTCCGGGCAGGCAACGAGTTCCGCAACGTCGCCCGGCCTCCGCGCAGCCAGCCGGTAGGGGATTTGGCGCCCGCTCACCTCAGAGAATTCCCGGACGAGTTCCAATACTGACGTACCGACGCCCGTACCCAGGTTGTACTTTCGGAAACCGGGAACCGGACCGGCTTCGAGCGCCAGGCGGTGACCCTCCACCACGTCCATCACATGGATGTAGTCGCGTACTGCGGTGCCGTCCGGGGTCGGGTAGTCGGATCCAAAGACCGTAAGCTCATCCAGGCGTCCTGCCGCAAGCTGGGTGAGGTAGGGGACGACGTTGCCTGGTACACCGCTGGGGTCTTCGCCGATCTCCCCGCTCTCGTGGGCGCCGGCGGGATTGAAGTAGCGCAGTGCAGTCACGGACCAGTCACAGTACCGGCCGCAAAGGTCTGCGAGAATCTGTTCCGCCATCAACTTACTCCGGGCGTAGGGATTGGTTGGCCGTGCCGGCGACGACTCCGTGATGGGGAGCCCCTCCGCGTCGCCATAGATGGAGCATGACGAGGAGAAGATCAGGTGCTTTATGCCGGCTTTCCTCATGGCCGTGAGTAGTGACAGCAGGCCGGCGAGGTTGTTGCTGTAGTACTCCAGCGGACGGTTCATAGAATCGCCAACCGCTTTGTATGCCGCGAAATGAAGCACGACGTCGATTTTGTGGTTCTCGAACACAGTGTCCAGGGAGGACTGATCGGCTAGGTCCATCTGGTAGAACGCCACTCGTTTGTCGCTGATCCGCTGTACGCGTTCGACAGCAGCCGCCGAGCTGTTGACGAGGTTGTCAACCACAATCACCTCGAAGCCGTTGAGGAGCAGATCTAAACAGCAGTGACTTCCGATGAAACCGGCACCACCGGTCACTAACGCGGTAGGTCC
Source organism: Arthrobacter sp. B3I9 (assembly GCF_030816935.1). Classification (NCBI taxonomy): domain Bacteria; kingdom Bacillati; phylum Actinomycetota; class Actinomycetes; order Micrococcales; family Micrococcaceae; genus Arthrobacter; species Arthrobacter sp. B3I9. Next base: position 2,048,850 of record NZ_JAUSYO010000001.1, on the reverse strand, counting down.
AGTCATGACAGATTCTCCTTCCTGTGTGCCATCACCGGCTGGGCCGACCCATGGCGCGAACGGTCCAGCCACCGGCGCGCCAGCGGTCGACGTCCAATGTGTTCCTGGCGTCCAGGATGCGGGGACTGGTCACGAGAGCCGACAGGCGGTTGGGGTCAAGTTGCCTGTACTCCTGCCACTCCGTCAGATGCAGCGTGAGCTCGGCCCCTTCAAAGGCCTTTTCCACCTCCGTGGTGTAGTCCAGTGCTTGACAGACCGCGCGGGCGTTCTCCACGGCTTCGGGGTCATGGACACGGACGTGGGCGCCCTGGCGCTGTAACGCATTGGCTACGCTCAGCGCCGGCGAATCCCGCACATCGTCGCTGTTGGGTTTGAAGGATGCCCCCAGAACGGTGATCCGCCTGTTCTGGAGGGAACCGCCCAGCATGCCTTTGGCGAGGTTGACGGCGCTCCGTCGGCGGTTAACGTTGATGGAGTCCACGTTCTTCAGGAAGGCGAGTGACTCCTCGATCCCGAGTTCCTCCGCACGGGCAAGGAACGCGCGGATGTCCTTGGGAAGGCACCCGCCACCGAAGCCCAATCCGGGTGACAGAAAGCGGTTTCCGATGCGCGCGTCGTGACCCAGGGCTGCAGCCAGCGGCATAATGTCCGCCCCGACAGCCTCACAGATTTCGGAAATGGCGTTTATGAATGAGATCTTGGTAGCCAGGAACGCGTTGGCGGAGACCTTCACGAGTTCTGCCGTCGCCACATCGGTTGAGATGTAGGGAGTGTCGGCGTCGAGGATGGTCTTGTAGACCTCGCGAAGCTTGGCGTCGGCCTCGGGGGAAGCCACTCCCACCACTAGGCGGTCCGGATGCAGTGTGTCGTTCACGGCGAAGCCTTCACGCAGGAATTCAGGGTTCCAGGCCACCTCGACTTTGGCGAGTGGCGCGAGCTCGGCCACCTTGGTTGTAAGCCGAGCGGCTGTCCCGACCGGAACTGTTGATTTGCCGACGATCAAGCAGGGGCGCTGGAGGTGCGGCACCAGACCCTCTATGACGGCGTCCACGTACTTCATATCTGCCGCTGTGGAGCCGGGGCGCTGGGGGGTTCCTACGCAAATGAAGTGGACCTCGCCAAACTCGGCTGCCTGCTTCAGGGAGGTGGAAAAATTCAGCCGACCAGCGGAAATGTTGTTCCGCAGAAGCTCGGGGAAGCCTGGTTCGAAGAACGGAGCATGGCCGTTGGCCAGCTGCTCGATCTTGCCCTCGTCGACGTCCACTCCGAGGACGTCATGTCCGAGTTGTGCCATGCCGGCGGCATGGACAGCCCCCAGATAACCTGTTCCGATTACGGTAATGCGCATGCTGGGCCTCCTACTAAGTGCGGCTGCGGCCCGGAGGAGCCTTGCAGCCAGGGAAACGGACGGGGCTGTCAGGCCAGCCGGGCCATGGCAGGGGCGCCCTGCCTGGACGCGCTCGTGTGAACGCCCTCGAACTGGGACCCGGCTATGCTCATGGCCGCCGAGGCGACCTCCCGCGCGTGGGCCCGGAAGTACGCGACGGTGTGATGCAAACCCTCTTCGGTCGAAACCCGCGGGTGCCACCCGAGCAGGTCTTCCGCCAGGGTGATGTCCGGGCGCCGCCGCGTCGGATCGTCCACGGGGAGCTGATGGAACTCGATCGGGGATGCCGAACCGGTTAATTCCAGGACAAGCTCAGCCAGTTCAAGAACTGTCCGTTCCACCGGATTGCCAATGTTGATCGGTCCGGTTTCCGAGCTGTCGGCCATGGCGACGATCCCGCGGACGAGGTCGTCGACGTAGCAGAAGCTGCGCGTCTGCTGTCCGTCCCCGTAAATTGTCAGCGGGTCACCATTCAGCGCCTGGGCTATGAAGCTGGATACTACCCGTCCGTCCTCTGCTCGCATCCGGGGCCCGAAGGTATTGAAGATGCGTATTATGCCAACGTTAACGCCAAGACTCCGGGCGTATGCCATGGAGATGGCTTCAGCGAAGCGCTTCGCTTCGTCATAAACACTGCGAGGGCCAATCGAATTCACGTTGCCCCAATAGCTTTCTTTCTGCGGATGGACTGTCGGATCGCCGTATACCTCGCTGGTGGAAGCGAGGACGAAGCGGGCCCCTTTAGCCGCAGCAAGTTTTAGCGCGTTTTCGGTGCCCCTGCTGCCTACGGCAAGGGTCTCGAGTGGAAGACGATGATAATCGGGCGGCGACGCCGGGCTCGCCAAGTGCGCCACAAGGTCCAGTCGCCCCCGGATCCGCAGTGAATCACTGACGTCCGCGTGCTGGAAGCTAAACCGCGGATGATTCGCGAAGGCCGCGATATTGTTCATGCGACCAGTGGAAAGGTCATCGACGCAAACCACCGAATCCCCACGGTCCAACAAATCTTCACACAAGTGAGAGCCAAGAAACCCGGCTCCGCCAGTTACTAAAGCACGCATAATGTCCCATCTGCGGTGTTGATTTAGTCATTGAGGTGTGTTGTATCTCCGGCCTGCAAAATCAGCAGGGAGTTCCGCAAACGAATTGAGACCGGTTTGTACTAGGAGAACCACCGGTGCAGTAGTGTCCAACAACTGCGGCCGGTGGCCATGATCAACCTAAGGCTTGCCACTATTGCGAGACACGGGTGGTAGATACCTGCTTTTATTGACGACCTGAGGTGCGCATTACTCGGGAGCCCGGCAAGTAGGAGCAACGGCGGGAGGCTTAAGTGGCTGCGAGCACAAGATGCCGAGGGCTTAACGGCCCGCGGGACCTTCGGCGTCCGGGGAGAATGGACCCATGGAATTCAACCGGCTGCTGCAGATCCGGCGCATCTACGCGCAACCCGCTGCACTGGAACTGCCCAGGGGCCAGGAAATTGTCGGACGCTGGCCGGACGCCGACGTCGTGCTTGTTGACAACCACTGGAACATCCCCGAGGTGCACGGTGATGAAACGAACGTGCCGCGCTGGTCGCGGATCAAGACAGAGTCGCTTGTCCTCGGCGTCAAGAAAGCGCTGACCGTCAAGCCGAACGGCCGGTCCGCGGACTTCATCGCGCCCTCAACCGCGAACGGCTGCGCCATGGCATGCGCCTACTGCTACGTGCCCCGGCACAAGGGGTACAGCAACCCGGTTACCGTCTTCGCGAACATCGACCAGATCGCCCGAGCACTGGAGCGGCACGTCACACGCCAGGGGCTGAAGCTTGAGCCTAACCAATGCGATCCGGAACTCTGGGTCTACGACATCGGCGAAAACAGCGACTGCTCCGTCGACGCGCTCATCAGCAATAACGTGGAGGATCTGGTCACGCTCTTCGGCGACCTGCCCACCGCCAAGCTGTCCTTTGCCACCAAGTACGTGAACCGGAAAATGCTCGGCTGGGACCATGGCGGCCATACCAGGATCCGCTTCTCCCTTATGCCCGCGGACCTGGCGAAATCGATTGACGTCCGGACCTCCCCCGTGGCCGAACGTATGGCGGCGATCAACGACTTCGTCGAGGCCGGGTACGAGGTACATGTGAACTTCTCCCCCGTCATCATCACCGACACCTGGCTCAGCGACTGGGAGGAGCTGCTGCGCCAGCTTGATGCCACCCTGACAGCCGCATCCAAGGCCCAGCTCGCGGCAGAAGTCATCTTCCTGACCCACAACGAGCGGCTCCATGAGGTCAACCTGGGGTGGCATCCGCAGGCCGAGAACGTGCTGTGGCGTCCGGACCTCCAGGAATCGAAGGTCTCGTCCAACGGCTTCACCAATGTCCGGTACCGTTCCGGAACCAAGGCAGGCTACGTACGGCAGCTGACCGCGCTTATTGAGGAAATCGCGCCCTACTGCCGCATCCGCTACTCATTCTGAGGTTCGACAGTTGCTGGGCACACTCCCGGATCGCGTCCTCAACCGTGAGTCGGTAGCTTTGGTTCATGAGCGAGCACGTTGATGTCTTGATTGTCGGGGCCGGGCTGAGTGGCATCGGTTTTGCCGGCCGCCTGCAACGCGACGTACCCGGAAAGACCTTCATGATCCTGGAATCGAGGGGCGCTGTCGGAGGCACCTGGGACCTCTTCCGATACCCGGGTATCCGCTCCGACAGCGACATGTACACGCTGGGCTACTCCTTCCGGCCCTGGGCGGGCGCCAAGGCGATCGCCGACGGCGATTCGATCCGCGAGTACATTGAGGCGACGGTTGCCGACGAGGGCCTCGCCCCGCGGATACGGCTCAACCACCGGGTCGTTTCGGCCGAGTGGTCAAGTGACACCGCGCAGTGGACGGTTACGGCTGTGGGCACTGCCGACGGCGAGTATCACCAGGGCCGTGCGGAGTCCGCGTCCGACGACGCCGTCACCTTCACCTGCTCGTTTCTCTCCGTGTGTTCCGGCTATTACCGCTATGACCAGGGGTTCACCCCGGCCATCGAGGGCGCCGACACCTTTGCGGGAACCATCGTCCACCCGCAGCACTGGCCTGCTGACCTCGATTACCAGGGGAAGCAGGTAGTGATCATCGGCAGCGGGGCCACCGCAGTGACGCTTGTGCCGGCGATGGCGAAGTCAGCCGCAAAGGTGACGATGCTGCAGCGCTCCCCCACCTACATCGCCCCGGTGCCGTCCCGGGACCGCCTGGCCGACCGCCTCCGGGGCAAGATGCCCGCGCAACTGGCGCACGACGTCGTCCGGGCGAAGAACATTCTCTTTTCGATGTTGACCTTCCAGCTCAGCCGACGGCGGCCGGAAACGATGAAGGCAATCCTCCGCAGGGCGGCAACCGCCAAGCTGCCGGCGGGCTTCCCTGTCGACACGCACCTGGCGCCGTCGTATCAGCCGTGGGACCAGCGCCTCTGCGCTATCCCCGATGGCGATCTCTACCGTGCGATCAGCGCCGGTACTGCCGACATCGTGACCGACAGGATCTCGCGGATCACCCCGGACGGCATTGATCTGGTCTCGGGCACGACGGTCCCGGCCGACGTCATTGTCACCGCGACCGGACTGAACCTGCTGGTGATTGGCGGCATGACCCTCACCGTCGACGGCGAGCCCGTGGACCTCGGCAAGACCCTGACCTACAAGGGCATGATGCTGGAAGGTGTTCCGAACTTTGCCCTCACCATCGGCTACACCAACGCGTCCTGGACCCTCAAAGCCGACCTGGTTGCCGGCTACATCTGTAGGCTGCTGAAATACCTGGACCGTAGGAACCTGCAGTGGGTGGCCCCCGAAGCACCGGCCGACGTCGCGGACGCCGAGCTGGATTCGCTGATCGATCTGAAGTCCGGCTACATCCTGCGCGGCGCCAGCGACCTGCCCCGGCAGGGCGCACGCTCGCCGTGGCGGCTGCACCAGAACTACCTGCGCGACTTCGCCCTGCTCAGAGGTGGAAGGCTGACCGACCACGTGCGTTTTGGCCGGCGAGGGCAGCAGGTGCGGGCCTCCGGACGGCTGACCCCGGAGGGGCGCAGGGATCCCCTCGAACTCCCGGGAACAGGACACGTGGACGTCGCAGGCACGCGTTTACGCTACCGGAAGACCGGCAGCGGGGATCCCGTGCTTCTCCTGCACGGCATCGGGCAGAGCCTGGATGACTGGAACGAGCAGCACGAGCGGCTTTCGGCCAACCACACCGTCATCAGCGTTGACCTGCCCGGCTTCGCGTACTCCGAGCGGCTCTCCGTACCGGCGACTTTGGCGAACCTGGCTGGCGTCATGCCCGCCCTCCTCAATGCCGTCGGCGTCCACGAACCGCTGCCGGTGGTGGGCAACTCGCTCGGCGGCGCGGTCGCCATGAAACTCGCGGCGGACCATCCGGAGCGCGTCGCAGCGCTCGTTCTGGCCAACAGCGCCGGATTCGGCAAGGAGGTTGCACCTGTCCTGCGCCTGTTGGCCATCAGGCCGCTCGCGGCACTACTCATGCGCCCTGACGTGAAAGCGTCACGCCGGGCCGTCCAGTCGCTCTTCTACGACCAGACGCTCGTGACCGAGGACCGCGTCGGCCATGCTTTCGCCCTTTCGCAACGGGAGGTGCACCGGCGGACGCTCCTCGACGTCGCCAGTGATCTGGGAACTGTTGCCGGCGTTCGGACCGAATGGCGGACGTCCCTCATTGGGGCGCTGGCGGAGTCGGAGATTCCAACACTCGTGGTTTGGGGCGACCACGACCGCATTCTCCCCTTCAGCCACCTGGAAGCGGCGGCCGCGGCGTTGCCACGGGCCGAGTCGCACGTCTTCGCGGAGACGGGACACATGCCGCAGATCGAACGGCCCGACGAGTTCGCGGCAGTGGTGGAGGAGTTCCTGTCCCGGCGTTTGGCGGGGTACGTGTGACTTGGCCGCAGCTGTGGTTTGGGCTTGCAGGAGGCAGTTTCCTGGCCAGCTGCGCGCTGGGCCTTGGGGTGGCACTGAGGTGGTTCAGCACGGCCGGCTTCCGTTGGGTCCATCACGCGATGTTCGCCGTTACGTGCCTCCTCGCCGCCGTCGCCGCCAGTTCCCTGCTCTGGTCCACAAGCCCAGCCGGCTGGTTCCTGCTGCCAGCCGCAGTCCCGCTGGCAGCACTGCCCGCCGTCGGTTCGTCGAGCGTCGCCCGGCATGCGACGCTGGCCTCGGCCGCCGCCCCCTTCTTTCTCGTCAGCGTCCTCGTCGCCTGGAGGTAGTGCATGGAATTCCTCGATGTCGTGTTCAACCGGAAAACCACAAATGGCCCGTTCCTGCCGGACAAGGTCAGCGAGGAACATCAGCAGCTGCTGATGAAAGTTGCCGCAGCGGCGCCGTCGCAGTTCAATAGCCAGCCCTGGCGGTTCGTGCTGATCGAGGAGCGCGAAACGATTGACCGGATCGCCGAAATCAGCGGAGCCAGCATGACCAAGGTGATGGCCGAGGGGACATTCTTCGAGCGCTACAAAAAGTACTTCCGCTTCAGCCGCCAGGAAATGGACGAACAGCGGAGCGGAATGCTGTTCGATCAGCTGCCGCCACTCCTGCGGCCATTCACCAAAAGGGTGTTCACCCCTTCCGGACAGTCGCTGATGAACACCCTTCGCGTTCCCCGGACCCTTGGCGAGGAGAACCGCAAACTGGTGGCCGGGTCGCCCCTGCTGGTAGGGGTGTTGCTGGACCGCGCCGAATACCGGCCGGGGCAGCTCTCCGCCTTCTATTCGGTGTTCAGCATGGGCGCCGCGATGGAGAACCTGTGGCTGGCCACGGTGGAGCTGGGCATGGGCATCCAGTTCGTCTCCTTTCCCATGGAGGCTCCGGAGAACTGGAAGCGTATCGAGGAACTGCTGGAGGTCCCTGAAGACCTTGAGCTGATGGCGGTGTACCGGGTTGGCTATCTGCCCAAAACCCACGCCCGCCCGGCCATCGACTGGTCCAGCCGCGAACGCAAGCGGGCGTCGCAGTATGTCTTCCGCGGAACCTGTGCCACTCCCCAGACCGGCTGGGACGAAAACGAACAGTCCTAGGGCCGGGGCCGTGAGCCCGGGAGCCGCCGGGAATGCCCTCGCACCACACGTTCCAAAGCTTCGACAGCCGACCGGCGCGGGGTGGGTGTCACGGGTTTAACCTAGTTGCATGGAGCACCTGAGGGGCCCTTTGTATCTGGACGTCGCGGCGAAAGGCCTGTCCCTGGTGGGCGTTGTGATGATGGTCTTCGGGCATGGCGGCTGGTTCGTCGCCGGTCTTTTCCTCGTGTTCATGGGTGTGCTGATTGGGGCGTGGGGCATGGTGGCCGTCCGCCGGGTACGCTCACCCAGCGGTCCAGCCCGCCCCGCACCCTTCGGCCCCTGGGGCCGAAGGGGCCGCTCGTCCGACGAGGAGCCGGGCTCCTGAACCGCCGGACTCTCGAACCGCGGAACTCTTGAACCGCCGGACCCCACTGGCCGATGTCGAGCTTGCCTGCGCTACTACACCCCGTTCTTCACGTAGCGTGGGGGCGAAGGGCCGCAGCCTGCCCCGGAACCGGATTTGCCTGACGGAGGACGAACGTGGAATACATCAAACTCGGCAACACCGGCCTCGACATCTCGCCGCTGGCACTGGGATGCATGACGTACGGGGAGCCGGAACGGGGTCCGCATCCCTGGACGCTCCCCGAGGACCAGAGCCGGCCGCTGATCCGCCAGGCCGTGGAGGCGGGCATCAATTTCTTCGACACCGCCAACGTGTACTCCAACGGCTCGAGCGAGGAAATCATGGGCCGCGCCCTGGCCGACTTCACCCGCCGGGATGAAACCGTCATCGCCACGAAGGTGCACGGCGCGATGCGGCAGGGCCCGAACGGGCGGGGCCTGTCACGTAAGGCCATTTTCGCCGAACTCGACGCCAGCCTGACCCGGCTGGCAACCGACTACGTGGACCTCTACCAGATCCACCGGTGGGACCCCGCCACGCCGGTCGAGGAGACGCTGGAAGCCCTTCACGACGTCGTCAAAGCCGGCAAGGTCCGCTACATCGGTGCGTCCTCGATGGCCGCCTGGCAGTTCAGCAAGGCGCTGTACCTGCAGCAGCTGAACGGATGGACACGCTTCGTCACCATGCAGGACCACTACAACCTGATCTATCGGGAGGAGGAACGCGAGATGTTTCCCCTCTGCACGGACCAAAAGATCGGGGTGCTGCCTTGGAGCCCGCTCGCCCGCGGGAAGCTCACGCGGGACTGGGACGAGAAGACCAACCGCTCGGAGAAGGACGAGTTCGGCAAAACGCTCTACACCACCGAGGAAAGCGACCAGGCAGTGGCTGAAGCAGTACGCGTCATTGCCGAACGCCGCGGCGTGCCCCGCGCCCAGGTCGCGCTGGCCTGGGTGCGCTCCAACAGCGTGGTCAGCGCGCCAATTGTCGGGGCGAGCAAGCAGGCCCATCTCGAGGACGCCGTCGCCTCTTTGGAAATCACCCTGACCCCCGAGGAAACGGCGGAGCTGGAAAGCCCCTACGTCCCGCACGCGGTCGCCGGATACTGAGCGGCGGCCGGGCACGCGCAACTCCGGCGGAGCCCGGGCGAGAGCGGAAGCCCGGGCGAGAGCGGAATCATAGTGCCCCCGATTCCCAAAGTGAAAACCGGCATGGGATGATGGAAAGGATGACTTCCCCCACTCCTTTCTCCGAGACTCCCGTCCGCCCCCGCCGAAAGAGCGACGACGACGCCGAGAGCACCCGTCCGCAGGTCCGCCCGACTGCCGAGGGCTGGGAACAGGCGCGCACTGTCGAGGGCCGGCCGCTGCTCCAGTTCGCCTCCCCGCGGGTCAAGCAGCCGCCGACGCATCTGGTAGACATGACCCTGGCCGAGCGTGCCGAGAAGCTGAAGGAGCTTGGCGTCCCTGCCTTCCGGGCCAAGCAGCTCTCCACGCATTACTTCCAGCACTGGACCACGGACCCGCAAGCCATGAGCGACCTGCCCAAGGCCGGCCGTGATGAGCTCGTCTCCCAGATGTTCCCGCCGCTGCTCACCGAGGTCCGCCGCCTCCGCACCGACAAGGGTGACACCATCAAGTTCCTCTGGCGGCTGTTCGACGGTGCGCTGGTCGAGTCCGTGCTGATGCGCTACCCCGGCCGCATCACTCTCTGCGTCTCCTCGCAGGCCGGCTGCGGAATGAACTGCCCGTTCTGTGCCACCGGCCAGGCCGGGCTGACCCGCAACATGTCCACCGCGGAGATCGTTGACCAGGTGGTCGCTGCGAACCGGGCGATTGCGGCCGGCGAGCTCGGCCCGAAGGAGCACGACGACGAGCGGGTCACCAACATCGTCTTCATGGGCATGGGCGAGCCGCTGGCCAACTACAAGCGCGTGATGGCCGCCCTTCACCGCTTCGTGGACCCCTCGCCCGAGGGCCTGGGCATGTCCGCCCGGAACATCACGGTCTCCACGGTGGGCCTCGTTCCCGCGATCCGCAAGCTTGCGGACGAGGAACTGCCGGTCACCTTCGCGCTGTCCCTGCACGCTCCCGACGACGAACTCCGCGACGAGCTGATCCCGGTCAACAACCGCTGGAAGGTGGACGAGGCGCTCGATGCGGCCTACGACTACTACCGCAAGACGGGCCGCCGGGTCAGCATCGAGTACGCGCTGATCAAAGACATGAACGACCACCCGTGGCGTGCCGACCTGCTGGCGAAGAAGCTCAACCAGCGCGGCCGCGGCTGGGTCCACGTGAACCCGATCCCGCTGAACCCGACCCCGGGCTCCATCTGGACCGCCTCCGAGAAGCCGGTGGCACAGGAATTCATCGAGCGTCTCCGCGCCGCCGGAGTGCCCTGCACCCTGCGCGACACGCGCGGCAAGGAAATCGACGGCGCCTGCGGCCAGCTGGCTGCCGCCGACTAGCTCTCGGGGCTGGAGAGGCGCGGATCGCACGGGAGCGGCCGGCCGGCGTCGGCGTCTAACCGGAAGCTGGCAAACCTGACGCGGGGCTGGGGTAGGCCGTCATCAGCAGCGCCGAAACTATCCAGATCGCGCCCACGGCGCCTATGGTCGCCGCGCCGCCGAACCCCGCAGCAGACGCGGCCAGCGCCGCCCCGCCGGCTGAGGCACTGGCACGGAAGCCCGCGGTGACGGTGAAGATCTGGGACTTCAGCTGAGGCGGACTGTGCCGGTTGCGCAGGAAAAGCATCGCCGCCGCAGTGGGTGCAGTGAAGACCCCGGACAAGGCAATGGTGACGATGGTCCACGCCGTACCCAGTTCGAACGCGGCTGCGACGGTCAGCAACCCTGTGGCGAGGAAGCCCGCCATCATGACGGACTGTGGCCGCCGGCGCGTCGGCCGGGCGGTTTCGTACAACGCCCCCAGGAGGCTGCCGACGGCGAAGGCCGTCACCACAGCTGCGCCTTGGCTGGGTGATCCGATCCGCTCGATGGACAGGGCGACCGCGGCGATGGCGAGACCACCCTGGCCGAGCTGCGTCAGCGTGGATGAGGCAGTAACGACGGCCAGGGGTCGATGGCGGAAAACCCTGTGCAGGCCCGACTTTATTGCCTGCCACGGCGAACCAGAAGCTTGTAAGTGAGGCGAAAGGCCGACGGCGCGAACAGCCACGGAGCCCGCCGCCGCGGCGGCTCCCAGCACCCAGAGGGCAGCTTGCGCGGGCAGGAACGCGGCGATGATGGCCACGAGCGCGGGACCGGCAACGGCAGAGACATTGTAGGACAGGGCGTCATACGCGAAGGCGCGGCGGCCGTCCGGAATCGCGCCGGCCACGAAGCTGGACAGCCCACCCATGTAAAACGGCGACACCGCGCCGGCGACCACCAGGAAGCCGAACGCGACGGGCAGCGGTATCTGGCCGATGAATGCCGCAGCGGCAAAGGCAAGTGCGGTAAGCATTCCGGATGCGCCCACCAACAGGCCCGGCCGGCGCGCCCGGTCAAGGGCTATGCCGACAAGTGGAGCCGCGAGGACGGACGGACCAAGGGATGCCGCCACCAATAACCCTCCGACGGCGACGTCACCCAACTGCTGGACGGCCAGTATGGGAAGCGCTACAGCAGCCCCGGCACTCGCCATTCTCAGTGGAACAGAAGCGGCGAGATATGTAAGCGCGCCCATTATGTGGTGAGACCCCTTCTGGCGATTGGATTGCGGTGGGTCGAAATGTCCCAGATCACCCTACCAAGGGCTTTCTTCGGCCCAAGGTGCCCGCACGGTACTGCAGGTTAAGGACTGAAGTCTCTCCCCCCCCCCCCCCCCCCCCGCGCATCGTCGTTGGTACGCTCTGCGTATAACCGGTTTGCGGGGAGCTGAGCATGCGCGAGCAACACGATGTCGTTGTTGTCGGGGGCGGCCAGGCCGGGCTTGCGATGAGCACCGTCCTGCAGCGAACTGGACGCTCCAACTGCCGGGCTACGCGTACGGGGGCGATGATCCCGACCGTTTCGCACACTACAGTGAAATCCTTCGTGTAGTGGAGGACTACGCGGTGAGCAGCGGTGCACCGGTGCGTGAGTACACCGAAGCTCTCGCCCTCGCAGGCCGCGGCGGGGACGAGGGCTTTGAAGTGTCCGTGGCGGACGGTTCCAGGATCATCGGCGCGGCTGGACCAGACCTCGCTGTCCAAGCCAACGCGAATCAAGTGCTCGATGAGGCCGACCAGGCCTACGCCGGCTTCCTGACGGCAGCACGGCAGTTCATCAGCAGCCACGGGATGGAGGAGCGGCTCGACCCGGACGAGCCGGAAGAGCGGACCCTCCCCGGTGTCGAAGAGGTCAATGGGCCTGTTCTCAGGCGTGCGTGCGGACGCAGAATACCTGGCCGATCATATGGCTCGCTCAGGCACGTGAGTGCCATGACAACCGGCCCTGCTGGGCTTATCCTTCGCCGGACGCGGACAAACAATCCAGCGACGGCGTTCCGTCGGAGGATAGCGGGGCGGCGTCAGGCCGCTTCGCCCGAAGTTCCCCTTCGGTTGGGTGGGGCCGGAATCGCCTGAGCGCCCAGGGAAATAGGTAGTTCCTGGCCCAGCGGAGGTCTCCTGTCCTGGCCTGACGCCAGCTGCTTTCCGGGAGGTCCTTGGGTTCCATCGGCTGGAGCGTGTGCGGGACTTGGAGCGTGTCGAGCACCATCAGGGCCACCGTGTGATGCCCCAGCGGGGACAGGTGCAGCCGGTCGGGATCCCACATCCGCGGGTCTTTTAGTTGCCTAAGTCCCCAAAGATCGGCAACAACGGCGTCATAACGGGAGGCAATTGCACGGACGTTCTCGTTAAAGATCGCGACCTTTGCCCGGTTCCGGCCCAGCACCGGAGTGGATCCCCAGTCCGGTCCCGTAAACAGGACCAGATCCGCACCCGTCTGACTCAGCAGGCCTACACCGGCCTCTAGTTGGCTCGCCAGCTTGTCGGGATCGCTGCCGTGGAAAACCATGTCATTTCCTCCGGCCGACAATGTGATCAGATCCGGCTTCAGGGCCAGCGCCGGGCCAATCTGCTGGTTGAAGATCTGTTTTAGCAGCCGGCCGCGTACGGCCAGATTTGCGTAGGAAAAGTCTTGGCGGCCACGGGCCAGTTCCTCGGCAACCCGGTCGGCCCAGCCGCGCAGCCCGCCGGGGCTCCGTTGTTCCGGGTCCCCCACTCCTTCGGTGAACGAATCCCCCAAGGCCACGTAGCGGTTCCAAGGATGCCGGTCTTCCTCACGCAATTGGTCACTGTCGGCCAGGACAGCGGCCGGAACACGACGGCCCGTCATGCCGGGCCTCACCGCGCTCACTTTTCAACCTCCTCCTGTGAAAATTCGTTCCTACCTGAATAACTTCCCGTGCCGACGTGATGTTCCCGGGAGCCTGGCAGATGTTCCCGCTCTGGATTCACTCCGTCCCAGGGCCGGATAACGCATAGAACTTCTTACCTTCGTCCTCGCCGGGGCGAAGGACCTTCAGGGCACCAGCCCAGGCGATCACTTGGTCAAAGACGGTCTGCAGATTCTTTTCGGCCATCTCCGACGGCCGGAATTTGCGGTAGTTTTCAAACTCGCTAGACAGCGGCAGGGCCACCTGGGCGCGAACGTCTGCCATTTGCAGTTCCCCGGCCACCGCCCGCAAGTGTTCCACTGCCCTGGTACCACCGGCGCTACCATAACTGACGAATCCGGCGGCCTTGTTATTCCACTCCTTGTAGAGGTAGTCCAGCGCGTTTTTCAGCGCACCCGGAATGGAATGGTTATATTCACCGGTAACGAAGACGTAGCCATCGAAGGCTGCGACAGCTTCAGACCAGGCCTTCGTGTGCTCCTGGCTGTACCTGCCTGTCGACGGGGGCAGTGGTTCATCCAGCAGCGGCAGGTTAAAGTCGGCGACGTCCAAAAGCTCAAATACCGCGTCGCCGCGCTCCGCTGCCCGTGCGTGCACCCAGTCGGCCACAGCCTTTCCGAGCCGCCCGGGTCGGCTGCTCCCCAGCACGATTGCTATGCGAATCATGACGGAACTCCTTCCCAGTACGCTTATTTGCCCCATACAAATAAACAGCTCAAGCGACGAAAATCTTCCGCATGGTGGGCTTGTCGACGGTGCAGCATACAGTCCCACCAGGCTGAATGGCCTGGCGTTATTGGGACATTCCGTACTGCTTCGCAGCCGCGACTGCCTGGCTGATGTCTTCCGCCACCAGGTCCGCGTTGATGGCTGATGCCGCTTTGATTCCGGCTGCCGCCGCCGTTGCCACCTGGGCTGACGGATCAGTGACGTTGCCCGCGGCCCATACCCCGGAGGCGGCCGTTTGGCCGTCTTCGTCTACTTTTAGGTGCTGGGCGGGGGCGCCATCGGGTGTCGCATCTTGCAGTCCCAACGACTGGATCAGGGTTGACCGGGTCCTTGGCCGGGGGGTGACGTGGAGAGCCGCGCAGGGAACAACCTTCCCGGAGGCCAGGACCACTCCTGTCAGGGCGTCCTCCGCAATCTGCAGTGATTGCACCTCGCCTTCAACGATTGTGACCGCCCGTGCGCGGAGCTGTTCGCGTTCCTCGGCAGTGGGGGTGTGCATGACGTGCTGGAAAAGGGTCACGTTGTCGCTCCACTGCCGAAGCAGCAGCGCCTCCTGGACAGCAGTCGGTTCGGTCGCAAGCACCCCTATGGCCTGATGCCGGATTTCCCAGCCGTGACAGTAGGGGCAATGCACCACGTCTCGGCCCCATCGCTCCTCAATTCCGGGGACCTCGGGAAGTTCATCCTCGAAACCGGAAGCGATCAACAACCGCCGCGAATCCATCTTCCGGCCGTCTTGCAAAAGTACGGTAAAGCCACCCGGGCCAGTGCTTGCCGAGATCGCCTTTCCTGTCGTGATGTCACCGCCATGCGCACGGACCTCCTCTCGGCCGGCGGCAAGGAGGTCCGCAGGTGCCATGCCGTCGCGTGACAGGAAGCCATGAACCCCTACCGACCGGCCGTTCCGCGGAGCGCCGGCGTCCACCACCAGCACGGACCGCAAGGATCTGCAAAGCATCAGGGCGGCGCTTAGCCCGGCTGCTCCCCCGCCGACAATCAGAACGTCATACGTTGGGTTCCGTTCGTGGCCCATCCCTGCCTACCTTACAAATTGAAGAAGTTGCCTGCCGTCCTCAGCGGCCGACTTTTCGGCGTCCTGCCATGCTTTCGGCAACGCCGATGAGCAAAACGGCCGCGATGACAGCAACGATGAAGCCCAGAAAGTTCAGTTCGAAGATGCGCCCCGTGCCCAGCAGGCTGGCGACGACGCCTCCGATGACCGAGCCCGCCAGCCCGAGGAGCAAGGTGGCGACGATGCCCAGGTTCTGCTTGCCGGGTTTGATCAGGCGGGCAAGGGCGCCGATAACGAGTCCGGCGATGATGAAACCGATCATGGTGAAGCTCCTTAAACTGGTCGTGTCTTACGGTGTTGCCTTGATGCAAGAGGAAGGCGGATGGCGTTACCGGGGCGTCGAGGCTTTCGGCTCTCTTCCTGGACTGACTGCTCCCTAGTACAACCCCTTAGGACAATAGTAAGCATGATTACTAAAAATAGTAAGCAGGCTTCGTAGTTGGTTCGTTTTTTGCTTCGACCGCGGCCCATACGCGTCGCCCATATTGCTTGCCTCCACTGCCGGCCGGTACTACGGTCTCGACAAGCAGTTGCAGGCCGTAAGCGGAAGGAGCCCCGTGCTGAGGCAGGTCGCGGAGAGAGTGCTGATCCACGAGAGCGTGTTCTGCCAAAGCAACGCAGTTGTGAGAAGCGCGCGCGACGCGACGCCCGGCTAGCGTTCGTCCTCGTCGCCTGCCGCAGCAGCCTTCTCCGCGTCCTTCTCGGCGCGCAGAGCCTCCGTCGCATGCTGTTCCTCGGCTTTTTCCTGGTGGATCACCTCTGCGAAGAGCTTTTCCATCTCCTTGGCCACGCCGGCGGCTGAGGCGGGGTTCTGGCCCGTCACCAGCCGGTCGTCGACCACGACCTGCTCCTCAAAGACACCAGCGGAGACGTGGGTGGCGCCCTGTTCCTCGAGTCGGTCGGCCAAAAAGAACGGAATGACCTTGTCCTTTCCTGCGGCTACCTCCTCGTCGTTGGTGAAGGCGGCAACCTTCCGGCCCTCGACCAGGCGGAACCCGTTCTCCAGCTCCACGTTCAGCAGGCCGGCCGGGCCGTGGCAGACCGCGCCCACCAGGCCGCCGGCGTTGTAGACGCTGGCTACGAGGTTCTGCAGGCCTTCGCTGTCCGGGAAGTCCCACATGGTGCCGTGGCCCCCCACGAGATAGACGGCGTCGTACTGTTCCGGATCAACGACGTCCACGCGGGCAGTGTTGTAGAGACCGGCGCGCGTGGTCTCGTCCTCCGTGAAGGCAACCTGGATGGGATCTCCTGTGTCCACCTCGTCGCGTGGAGGCTGGCCGCCCTGGATGGACGCGAAGTCCACGAAATGCCCGGAATCCTTGAAGACCTTCCAGGGATGCGCAGCTTCGGCCACGTTGTAACCGGTCTTCTCGCCCGTATCACCGATCTCGGAAACGCTGGTCAGTACCATGAGGATTTTCTTCATGAAGTGCTCCTTTCGACTAGCTTCCACCCTACGCCCGGCCCAATTCGGCCCCTCCCGCCCGTCCCCCTCCGCGCGCCCTTCCCTCCCGATAAGACGCTGGATTCTCGAATCAAGGGCGACTTTGCTGAGGGATTGTATACGTATACATTCGTGCAGACAAGACCTTGTCTCCCTCGATGTATACGTATACACTCGGTGACTATGCAGGCCAGCTAATCTGGCTCGGGCGCTCGGGGATCGCCCATCAATGATGATGGAAGGTAAATTCTGATGACCATTACAAATGCAATCAGCTCGGCCGTGAACTCGACGATGCTGAAGGAGCCGGCCCAGAGCAGCGTTACCCGGGGCAGCACGCCGGAGGTCCGGGCAACCGTCGAAGCCGTCATTTCCGACATCCGCGATCGGGGCGACGCGGCAGTCCGTGAGTACTCCGAGAAGTTCGACAAGTACGCACCCGAGTCCTTCCGGCTCACCCGGGAGCAACTGGAAGAAATTGTCGCCCGGGTTCCGGAGCAGACCATCGAGGACATCAAGTTCGTCCAGGAGCAGGTCCGGGTTATGGCGCAGAAGCAGCTGGAATCGCTGGCCGACTTCGAAATTGAAACGATGCCCGGTGTGTTGCTGGGGCAGAAGAATGTTCCGATTCAGGCTGCGGGCGCCTACATCCCCGGGGGGAAGTACCCGCTCCTGGCCAGCGCGCACATGACGATCATTACGGCCAAGGTCGCCGGCGTCGAACGTGTGGCAGCCTGTACACCGCTCATCCAGGGCGAGGTCCCGGATGCCACCGTCGCGGCCATGTATCTGGCCGGGGCCGACGAGATCTACCTGCTCGGCGGGATTCAGGCCGTGGCCGCAATGGCTATCGGCACCGAGACGATCAAGCCGGTCAACATGCTGGCCGGTCCCGGCAACGCATTCGTAGCCGAAGCCAAGCGCCAGCTCTTCGGCGAGGTCGGCATCGACCTCTTTGCCGGACCCACCGAAGTCCTCATCATCGCCGACGAACACGCTGACCCGTTTATCGTCGCCGTCGACCTGCTCTCCCAGGCGGAGCACGGCCCCGATTCGCCTGCCGTCCTGATCACTACCAGCGATGAGCTCGGCCGCAGGGTCATCGAGCACATCGATACGATCCTCGTGGACATGCCAACGCGCGACTACGCCGGGGCCGCCTGGCGCGACTGGGGCGCAGTCCACGTGGTTGAGACTGTCGACGACGCATATGTCCTGGGCGACGAGTACGCCTACGAGCACGTCCAGATCCTTACCCAGAACCCCCGCGAGGCCCTGGAGAAGATGCACAACTACGGAGCGCTCTTCCTCGGTGAGGGGACCTGCGTGTCCTACGGGGACAAGGTCATCGGCACCAACCACGTACTGCCCACCCGCGGCGCCGCCCGCTACACCGGTGGACTCTGGGTGGGTAAGTACCTGCGCACCGTCACCTACCAGGAAGTGACGAACACCGAATCGAGTGCTTTCTTCGGCGAACTGTGCGGCCGGGCATCCCGGGTCGAACGCTTCGAAGGACACGCACGCTCCGGCGATGTGCGTGCAGCGAAGTACCGCGGAACCCAGCTGCCCTGGTCCGACCATACCTTCGGAAACTGACGTGGCTCCCCTGACCGGCCTCTCCTTGAGAATCGAGTTCTTGCCATGCCAGCCATAAAGTCCATGACAACCGAACAAGTCCGTCGACGCACGCTGTTTTCGGGCACCATTGGCGCCGTCGTCGAATGGTACGAGTACACCGTGTATGCAACCGCCGCGGCACTCGTCTTCGGAACGCTGTTCTTCCCCGCGATGGATCCGAGCATCGCCCAAATTGCGGCCTTGGCCACGTTCGGAGTGGGATTCATAGCACGACCTGTGGGCGCCTTCGTCGCCGGCCACCTCGGTGACCGGATAGGGCGGAAGTCGACCCTGATCCTGACGTTCGCCATCATGACAGCTGCCACAGCCATGATCGGCCTTCTCCCCACCTACGAGGCGGTCGGGGCACTGGCTCCGATCCTGCTCTGCGTGCTGCGGCTGGCCCAAGGCTTTGCCGTGGGCGGGGAATGGGGCGGAGCAGCCATCATCGCCGTCGAAAACGCACCTAAAGGAAAACGCGGGTTCTACGGTTCGTGGCCACAGATCGGTGTGTCCTGCGGTCTGCTGTTGGGTACCGCCGCGGTGGCGCTGGCGGGGGCTCTGACCGGGGATGCCTTCACCACCTGGGGCTGGCGCATACCGTTCCTCCTTAGCATCGTGCTGGCTGCGGTCGGCCTATACATCCGTCTGAACGCATCGGAAAGCCCGGAGTTCCTGGCCGAGAAGGAAAAAATGGCCAAGGAGGTGCAACACCGGAAGGCGCCCATCACCGAACTGCTCGCCCACCACCGTAAGCCCCTTCTGATTGCCATCTTTGCCCGCTTCGCCGAAGCCGGAAACTACTACCTGTTCACCGTCTTTGTCCTGTCCTATGTCACGACCACGCTGAAGGTGCCGCAATATTATGGGTTGACGGCAGTCATGATCGGGTCTGCGCTGAACATCATCATGATTCCGGTCTTCGGCCGCCTTTCGGACCGCATCGGCAGGAAGCGCACCTTCCTGCTCGGCGGAACCGCGATCGTGCTGACGGCGTGGCCGATCTTCGCCCTGATCGGGACTGGCCAGCAACTGGCCATCATCCTCGGCGTTGCTCTGTTCCTGGCCCTTGGCCACGCGCTGGTCTACGCCCCGCTCCCGGCCCTGTACTGCGAGTTGTTCCCCACCGCAGTAAGGTACTCCGGCATCTCCATCGGCTACCAAATGGCATCCATCCTGCTCGCCGGTTTCATGCCGGCCCTGGCAAGTGCCCTGGTTCTTTGGAGCGGTGGCACCTGGTCAGTGGTCCTCATCATTATCGCCTCAACGATCGTCGCCATGGTCTCGGTATCTTTCGCAAACGAAACCAAAGACCTTGATCTGGCGGACATCGGTAAAACTCAGGCTCCCACCAGATCCAAAGTCTGAAAAAACCTCCCCGCAGCACCCGATCAGCGGAGCCCGTACCAACGGGCTTCGCTGATCTTTTCTTCCCAAAATGACGTCCGAGGCGGTAAACGAGAACCTTGAGGACGGCGACTCAGCGGATTGTATATCCGCCGTCGATCGCCAGGGTGTGGCCGGTTATGAGTGAGGCGGCATCGCTTAGCAGGAATACGACTGCCCCTGCTATGTCTTCAGGTTCACCGAACCGGCCGATGGGGATCCTGGACAGCAACTCGGCTGCCCACTCCGGCCTGCTGAGGGTTGATGCAGTCAATTCGGTGCGCACGAAAGTCGGCGCAACGGCGTTCACGCGGATTCCAGCGGCGGCCCATTCCAAGGCGAGGATTTTGGTGAGATGAATCAGTCCGGCCTTGCTGGTGCCGTACGCTGCCCGTTCTTCGATCCCGACAATTCCTGCCTGCGACGCAATGTTTACGACAGCCCCGGAAAGTCCGGCCTCCGTCCAGTGCCGGGCGAGAGCCGTGGTCAGGAAGAAGGTGCCCTTGAGGTTCGTGTTGAAGACGGTGTCCCAGTCTTCCTCCGTCAGTTGCACGGCCGGCCTTGGCACGTTGACGCCGGCGTTGTTGACGAGCATGTCGATTCCTCCACTCGCCTGCATCAGCGAGTCAACCACCCTGCGCGTGGCCTCGATATCGGTCACATCGAGCAGAAGGGGCGGCGTGCCGTACCGTTCGCTGATAAGCGTGGCGCTAGCGGAATCACGGCCGGTTCCATAGACGGTCGCGCCGGACTGGGCAAGGCCGTCAGCGATGGCCTTGCCCAGTCCGCGGGCCGCACCGGTGACCAACGCTTTCTTACCGTCCAGGCGGAAATTCAGCACAGCCGTCACCGGGCTGGTTCCTTCAACATGGTGAAGTACACGGCCCGGCTGATTGCTTCTGGAACCGTCATCAGAATCCCTTCAAGTCTCCGTTGCCAGCCGCTCGGGCGCACGGTCGTAGCCGCCGGTCTGGTAATTCACGAGCGTAGACGTATTTCCGCGCGTGAAACAAGGCGCTTGCCGAGCGTGATGCATACGTATACAGTTCGTTCGGCTAGGCTGGAATAACGGACTGTCAGACATGCGTGTACCGCAAAGGAGCATACCGAGATGGTCACAAGCCGCGACGTGGCAGAGTTAGCCGGCGTCTCACAGGCCACCGTTTCCCGTGTGATGTCATCCTCCACCAAGCTCGCCCCGGCGACGAAGGCGCGTGTGCAGGCCGCGATGGAAACTCTGGGATACGTGCCCCACGCCGGCGCCCAGGCCATGAAAACCAGGCGAACCAACACCATCGGTGTAGTCGTGGCCGACCTCGCCAATCCCTTTTACGCTGAGGTTCTTGATGAACTGACCGGTGAACTGGACCTTGCCGGATTCAGGGTCGTCATCTGGAATGCCGGCGGCGGCAGCCACGACGACGCCCTCAAAGCAATCGGGGAACACGCCGTCGATGGCGTCATCTTCACGACGGCAACGGAAGACTCCCTGGAGCTTCAGGCGGCGGTCGAAAAGAACAGCCCCATAGTCCTGATCAACCGTGTGGTTGAAGGGCTGGACTGTGACCAGGTCACCAGCACCAATATGGCCGGCGGCTCCGCTGTAGCGGATTACCTCCTCGCCAACGGCAAAAAGCGCGTGGCTTTCATCGGGGGCACCGAAAATGCAAGCACGTCCCGCGACCGTGGGCGCGGCTTCCTCGGCAGAATGGCCGAGCAGGGCCACGCCGTACCTGAGCACCTGCGCTTCCGTGGCGGTTTCTCACACGACACGAGCGCACAGATCATGACCGACTTGCTCGGCCGCGCTGACCGTCCGCAGGCGGTATTTTGCGCCAACGATCACATGGCTTTCGGGGCACTGGATGCTCTGCGCGCCAGGCGTGTCCCGGCTCAGGAGTGCTGGATCATCGGATATGACGACGTCGAGATGGCAGCCTGGGACTCATTCAGTCTGACGACAGTTCGCCAGCCAAGCCGTGAAATGGCCCGGGCGGGGGCCCGACTCCTGCTGGAAAGACTCCACTCACCGGAACTTTCACCTCGTCGAGTCAGCTTCGACTGCGATCTGATCGTTCGGGGAAGCACGGAGTTGGCTTGATCACTCCCGCCGGATCCCCGACACCACCGGTGTTAGGCCCCAAGCCTGGCCGCCGCTGGCTACTTTCTGGCAATGACGTAGGCGTTGAACGGATCCGATTCGATGTCCTGGGACTCCACGTTCGCGAAGCCGGCGTCGGCGAGCATCGCCAGCGCTAGCTGCTCGCCCCAGACGGTGCCCAGCCCGTCGCCGTCGAGTCCGAGCGAAACGCTCATGCAGTGGAAGGTCGAGATCGCGTACAGGTAGCTGCCCCAGGGGAGCTCAATGTTGTCCTCCACCTTGCTGGATGCCTTGATGTCCACCATCAGGAAGGTCCCGTCCGGCCGCAGCGCCCGGTGGATGTTCCGCAGCACCGCGGCCGGATGCGCCTGGTCGTGGATGGCGTCGAAAGCAGTCACCGTGTCGAAGCGGGCCTCGACGTCCAGGGAGGCCACGTCAACGACCTCGAAACTGGCGTTCGCCAACCCCAACCGTTCGGCCTCGCCGCGGGCGTCACGGATGGCACCCTCGGAGAAGTCGTAGCCGGTGAACCTGCTGGCGGGGAAAGCCTGGGCCATCAGATTGATCGCGTGGCCGCTCCCGCAGCCGACGTCCGCGACGTCGATCCCGGCCTTCAGCCGTTCAGGCAGACCGGGCACCAGCGGCAGGATCACGTCCAGCAGTGCCGCGTCGTGCACTGCCGCGCTGGTTTGGGCCATGTTCCGGTGGAAGTGGGGGTAGTCCTCGTAGGACAGCCCGCTGCCGTGCCGGAAACGCTCGATGATCTTCTGTTCGACTTCGCCCATCATCGAAATGTGCTGCATCAGAATAGCCATGTTGTCCGGTCCCGCGGCGCTGGTCAGGACGGCAGCATGCTCGCGGGGCAGCCAGTACGTCCCTGCCGCCGGGTCGTAGTGGACCACGCGCGCCGCGGTCATTCCGCCCAGCCATTCGCGTACATAGCGCTCGTTGAGGTCGCCGGCGTCGGCTATCTGCTCGCTGGTGGCGGCAGGCAAGCCTGCCAGCGCCTCGAACAGGCCGGTCTGGTGCCCAACGCTGGTCAGCAGGGCGACCGCGGCATCGTTCAGGATGCCCACGTAGCGACCGGCAAAAGCCTTGGTGGCCTCGGCGTCGAACTCCGCCTGTGATGTTTCTTGGTCGATGGTCATTATTGTTCCTTTTCCTGGTACAGGCTTCTTTTGCCTGATTGGCTCCAGCGTAGGAATTTCCGGGTGCGGGCGGCATCGGGCGAACCATGCGTTCTGTTCCGGAGCCCATGGGGCGAATCATGTAGACGCCGGTCAGGCGGGCGCTCCCCCGGCGTCGGCCGGAAGGCGGCCGGATCTAGCGGCGCGGCGGCAGGCCGTGTTCGTGGGC
Source organism: Arthrobacter sp. B3I9 (assembly GCF_030816935.1). NCBI lineage: Bacteria > Bacillati > Actinomycetota > Actinomycetes > Micrococcales > Micrococcaceae > Arthrobacter > Arthrobacter sp. B3I9. The sequence continues at coordinate 2,025,916 of NZ_JAUSYO010000001.1, read as the reverse complement.
CCAGGCTGCGGCAGCGGTGCGCGAGGAGACGCCGATCTTGGCAAAGATGTTCGCCAGGTGCCTGCCGACCGTCTTCTGGCTGATGAACAATGCCTCGGCCGTTTGCTTGTTGCTGGCTCCCGCGGCGATGAACGCCAGCACGTCAGCCTCGCGCTCGGTCAGCCCGCCGGGGAGCCTGCCGCCGTCGAGCCGCTGGACATCCGGCAGGGCACCGAGTTCACGGTAAATCGCCAACGCGGTTGCCGTATCCGCGGCCGCGACGCTGGATTGTCCCAGCCCCCGGTGGGCCTTGGCGAGCTGTTCGTAAGCTCTGGCGGTGTCGTAGCGTGCATGCAGGCTGCGGTACTGGTGGACGACGGCCTGCAGCACGGGCAACGCCGCGGCGTGCTGTGACTGTGCTATCAGCATGGCGCCCCGGGCCTGCCCGGCCCAGGCCCGGAAGCCGGCGGTGGAATATTCGACGGCGGTTTGCTCCAGCCGGGCGCACAGCCGCTCAGCCTCATCCAGGTGCCCGAGGGATAAGGCGATTTCGACGCCGGACACCAGCAGCCGTGCGCCTGCCAGCCGGTCCCCTGCGGCCAAGGCGGCACACAGGCCTGCCCATGCCGCCTCGTCCTTTCCGGCGGCATGCTGGAGCAGCGACTCGCCCGGCTGGGGTTCGGTCCCCAACTCCCTGGCCCGGGCGTATGCTTTCTCAGCGCCGCTCCTGTTGCCGCGAAGCCGGCGTATTTCGCCCAGCTGGTAGTAGGCCTCGCCCGCCACCCAGTTGTTCCGGCCCACGAGCTCCGCCCCGCTCTGCTCGATCGCTTGTTCCGCCGCCTCCCAGCCACCTTCGTTGCTCAGCAGCTGCAGCCGGTGGATCCGGCAGATGCCGGCATACACCACGTCTCCCACGAACTGCTCGCCCCATTGCTCGGTGGCGTCGGTCCAGGCACGCATCCGGTGCAGGTCGCCGAGCTCGTGGCACGCGTGGATCACCGTGCAGTATATTTCTCCCGCCCATTCCGGCGGGAGTCGGCCGGCGAGTACCGGGAGCATTGCCTCATCCAGCTGGGCAAAGCCGGCGGCGGTGCTGCCCATGCGCAGGTCCGCCAGACCGGCGAGCACCAGGCCGAAGGATGTGAGTGCGGGGACGCGCAGGCTCCGGCCCATGTCCTGCAACCTGGCCGCGGTCTCCCTCGCCGGGTCCAGGTCCGTGAGACTGAGCGCGAGGCTGGCCTCCAGGTAGATCAGATAGCCGTGCTCCGGACCATCCGGAAGACCCTGCAAAAGTCGCCGGGCTCGGCTCACCCAGCCCGAAGCGATGACCACATCTCCGCGGATGAACCACAGCAGCCCCAAATGCAGGGCCTTCATGGCCGCATCAGATGCATCGCCGTCGTCCTGGATCCGGTGGTAGACGTCCTCGGAAAGCTCCAGCGATTCCTTGACGTGTCCGAGCCACCACGCGGCTCTGCCCAGGAGACTCAAGTCCCCTGTCTCCAGTTCCGACAATGCTCGGGCCTGGCTGAGCTGCTGGTAGGCGGCGTGCCAGTCGCCGCGGGCGTACGCCGTCCGCGCGGTCGCCAGCAACCCGTCAACCTTGTCCATCCCAGACACCACTTCAACGGTAGCGCCGCGGACAGCAGCCGGTCGAGCCACTCTCGGGAACGCTTCCGGTAAACGGTCGCGGCATGACCCGCCATGGGAGGATCGGGGGTATGGAAAACTTCCCCGAGGTCCTCCGTTATGCGGCCTTCGCCACGACGCCGGACGGCGGCAACCCTGCCGGGCTGGTCCTGGATGCCCGGCACCTGGATGACGCCGGAATGCTGGCGGTGGCGGCCGCCGTCGGGTATGCCGAAACGGCCTTCGTGACGGAGCAGGGCGTCGACGGCGACCCGCGTCGGAGTCGGGTCCGGTACTTCTCGCCGATCGCCGAAGTTCCATTCTGCGGCCATGCGACGATTGCCTTGGCCGTTGCGTTGAGCGAGCGCGTCGGGGCTGGGGCCTTCACCTTCGATACCCCCGTGGGCCCCGTCGTCATCCAGACATCAGGCGAAGGCGCAGACATCGCGGCATCGTTCACCGCCGTTGAGCCGCGTCTGGCCGGATTCGATGACGCCGTCCTGGCTGAACTCCTCGGATTGCTGGGCGTCGGCCAGGGCGATCTCGACCCCGCCTACCCGCCGCGGATCTCGTATTCGGGCAACTGGCATCCGGTGCTGGTCCTCGCCGACCCTACCCTTTTCGATTCCTTGAGTTTCGATCCTGATGCGGTGCGACGCCTCATGGACGTCCAAGGCTGGACGGCAACGGTGACGGTCCTGCACCGTACTGCAGATGGCGAATTCGAAGCCAGGAATCTCTTCCCGGTGGGCGCCATCACGGAGGACCCTGCAACAGGGGCCGCCGCGGCTGCGGTGGGCGCCTACCTGCGTATCCTCGGCCTGGTCGAGCCTCCAGCGAGAATCCTCATCCGCCAGGGACGACACGTCGGCCGGCCCGGCTTACTCACAGTGGACATTCCTCCTGCCGGCGGCATAGCGGTCAGCGGCACGGCCGTCCGGATCCCCGCCCCTCCGTCGGCAGCTGATCACACGCCCGTCAGGGAGGGCTGACTCAGAGTCCGACTCAAGCCCCGGAAGTCCAGGGGGACCGTTAGCTCCCGACCACGTCGGCCCGGACAACAGGCGCCATTTCCCGACAAGCGGAACCGACGCGGCCACGCCCTTCAAGTGTTCTGCCCTGGAACTGCGCCCACCCGTTTCGCAGTATTTACCAAGAGTTGCCCCAGCATCACCGTTAATCGCCGATTCGGCCTTGCGGGTCGGGCAGACTTGTTCCGTCCCCCGGCACTCCCGGCACTCCCGGCATTCCCGGCGCTCCGGCACTCAATGTAAGGACCCATGAGATCACGTTCTTCCCGCATGTCCGCGGCTGCCCTCGGCCTTCTTCTGTCACTGACCTCCGGCCTTATCGGCGCCACTGCATCAGCGGCCGCACCGGCCCCCGTCACCGTGCCGGCCAGCGCCTACTCGGACACTTTCGCCAAAAAGACCCTGGACCTGATAAACGCCGAGCGCGCCAAGGTCGGAGCCCGGCCCCTGGTCTGGAACCAGCGGATCGCTGACGTCTCGCAGGACTGGGCGAAGCGTCTCGGCGTCACCACGATGGACCCGAACTTTGACTTCGCCACCATCCACCGGCCGGACGCGGGCGGCTCGCTCATCCCCGCCAATGCCACCATGTACCGGGAGATCGTCGGCTTCAACTTCACGCCGCAACAAATTGTCAACTGGTGGATGAACTCCCCCAGCCACAAGGACGCCATGCTGCATCCAGTGGCCACCGACATCGGAATCGGCTACGTCGTCCCCACTTCCGGACCGTACGCCGGCTGGCACCTGGTGGTCTCAAATCTTGCCGCCTACGCGACGACCATCCAACCTGCCGGGTCGGCCGCCGTACCCGCCCCTACCAAGGCGGCCCTGAGTCCTATTGCCGCCAAAGCTGCTACGTATAACGGCTCCATCGGGGCACCTACCAGCCGTGAGATCTCCGGGCTCAAGAGCGGCGGCTCCTACCAGTGCTATTCACTCGGCTGCATCCTCTACTCCCCGGCATCGGGCGCGCACCTGACCAAGGGTGCTATCCGCGGCAAATGGGCTGCTACCGGATTCGAGAACGGAGCGCTGGGCTACCCGACGTCGGACGAGGTGTCCGGACTTCGGAATGGCGGCGTCTACCAGAACTATCAGGGCGGATCCATCCTTTGGTCTCCTGCATCCGGCGCGCACGTTTCCGTCGGCGGCATCCGCAGTGTGTGGGCTCGCACAGGGTTCGAAAACGGCGTCCTCGGCTACCCGGTCACCGACGAGGTGGCGGGCCTCCGGGATGGCGGCGTGTACCAGAACTATCAGGGCGGCGCGATCATCTGGTCCCCGGCCACCGGCGGCTTCGTCTCCCGTGGCGGGACACGCTCACTCTGGGCCGCCACCGGCTTCGAGGGCGGACGCCTCGGATACCCCACCAGCAACGAGTACGTGGCTGGCTCCGGAGGAGCCGTCGCGCAGAACTACCAGGGCGGCGTGATCCACTGGACTCCGGCCGCATCCTGGGTCACTTACAACTAGGCCCACCAGCTAACGCCCCCGTCGCTTCGGCACGGGGGCGTTTTGCGTCTATGGGAACCTTTCCAACGAGCTTGCCGCCCACCACGCTGCCGGAGCCGCGGGTAGGATCTGCCACATGGAATACGTCGTGATGTACACCCTCAGCGAGGACGCCGATCGCTCACGCGTTCTTGAAACGTTCCCCCGCCACAAGGCCTACTACGAAACGTTCCACGCCGCCGGCGGAGGGCTCATCGCGCTCGGCCCTTTCCAAACAACCGATCCGGCCGGTGCCTCGATGGGCATCTTCACATCCCGCGAGGCTGCTGAACGCTTTATCGCTGCAGACCCATTCGTTCTCGAGGGGCTAGCCATTCCACGCATACTGGAGTGGAGCGCCGTACGCTTTGCCTAGACGGTCTGGCTGATCTGCCGACGAGCCGAGCGACTGCCCTCGGGGCAGGGATGAGCGCCAGCGAGATACTGGCCAGCAACTGCGTCCAATCCCCACGGAACCAATGATCTCCTCCCGGGCCTCCAAACGTCTCAGCCCCCAGTCTGCAGCTCCGGGTCTGCCCACGCCCTAGGGCTGCGAGGCATCAAAGAAGCGATAATCCGAACCAGGGGCTGCGCCAGAAGCTTCGCGTGCCTTGGCCTGGATGAAATCCCTGTCCTCGCCGGTCAGCACGGTTTCGCCATGGGCGTCCATGTCGGCGTTTTCGCCGGTTGCCCTGTTGAAAATGGCTGTCAGGGTGCGCGGCAGGACCATGCATCCCGGGTTGTCCATCAGCCACTGCTGGGTGGTTGGATCGAGCCGGTTCCATTGCTCCTTGATGTGCATCTGCAGTCACTGCTGCCTTTCGGGCATTGGTTCGACGGATTAACCCCTCAGCCTTTTGCTGAAAAGGGGATTGCTTGCGGCGCGACCGGCTGTCCGGTCATGGAGCGTCAATGCCTGTCCCCCCGGATTTCAGTCCAAGGGTGCGGCAGGACCGGGGCCAGCAACATTTGGGGACGTGGGAAGCGCCTGGATCTGCTGGTGAGCTATTTACGTCGACGGCGGATGGGAAGCCCCATCATTGTCCGCTCCTCACAACAAACCCTACGTGTTCCCGGGTCAAAAGGACCGCCCGTCGACATAACGAACTGTCTTTAATCTGAAAGGCGCTGCACGCCTGACGGAAGGGCTGGCCCTCTCCCGAGCCGCCACGTCCGGCCCTTGCTTGAAAATGGGTCGGCATCCCCTCGCCATCTGGCACGACGGGCACATCTGGTTTGGCCATACGGACACGGCCTCCCGACACTGGTCTGGACGGGGATGCCTGGTGGGACACCTGGCGCACAGTAACCGTAGGCGGCGACGTGGTCAGCATTGGATTCAGGCCCGCCAAGGGATCTGATCCATCGGCGACTGTCGGAGTTGAAAATGACCCTGAACCCGTGATGCAGCAGCCCGGCGTGGATGGCCGCGGCCTCTGCAGGGGGCAGTTCGCTTTTGCGCCGATAAAGGCGCATGCTGATCTGGAGGACACCCGGGAGATTGCCGACTGAAGCGTTTCCGTGACTGGAGTTCTCGCACGATATGCAGGCCCCCTGGCCACCTAAACACCGGTCCGGGCTCCGTTGGAGCCGTCAAGCAGCCGGCGGTTTCGATGGCGGTCAGTACGCTGCGATTTTTGGAATACGGCACAGAGTTTCCACCTGCAGGCGTTTAGCCCTGTTCCCGCGGCCCTCCGGAACGGCCCGGCTATAAGAAAATGCCAAGAACGCAGGCGCACAGTAAGGGTATGAAATCACTACTAAGCGACGAAGTCGTCGCCGTACGTGGCGTCCTCACCGATACACACCCGGTCGACTTCCATGCTCTAGGGGTCAGCGGTGCAATTGACCGTTTGACGCTTCCCCTCCGCAAACGCGGAACCGCGGTGCATCTGGAGACTCCGCACCACGGGATGGAAGTAAACCGGCAATCCGCAACTCTTCTGTACCGCGCGGCACAGGAGCTCCTCAGCAATGTCTACAAGTTCGCTCAGGCATCAGCTGTGACGGTCCGGCTGGGTTGCGTCACCCATGGAATGGACCATGGCATCCAGCTCAAGGTGTCCGACGACGGCAGTGGTTTTGACGTGCCGGCAGCTATGGCTGGCCGGCATACAGGCATGGGACTGCGCCTCCTGCAGGTTGCCGTAGTCCTTGCTGGCGGTGAGATGATCATCGTTTCCTCCGCCGCCGCTGGATCCTGTGTGACGATAACACTGCCTCTGGACTAGCATGCGCTGCAGCCCGGGACCGGTGTCCGGTCTTTAGCGCACCCGATTACCGTAGGCAACGATTGATCGAATGAACTCCGCCGCGGATTCCGCCAGATACGGCGGCTACTTACCTCCGAGGTCACAACAGCCAAGCACCGGGCAGCGCACGGCTGGCCGGGTGCCCCCGCACACCCGCTCATGGTCAAATAGGAGGGTTGCACCGGCTGCCCGAGTCCCTCCGGGGCCTCGGCCATATGGAAGGAAGCGCATGACCGTTCCCCAGGAACATCCCCCGATCCCCACCCCCGGAAGCGCCCAGGGCCTGGACAGCAAGGTCCAGGGCGGTTGCCCGGTGGCGCATGGCAGCGTGACCTCGCATGGCAGTGAGAGTGAGAACCCGGCGATCGACTCGCCCCAGCCCAAGGCGCACCGGCCCCGCACCGTCACGGACTGGTGGCCCAACCAGCTGGACCTCTCCGTGCTCCACACCGATCACCCGGCGGGCAACCCGCTGGGCACCTCGTTCAGCTACCGGGATGAGTTCGGGAAGCTCGACGTCGAGGCGCTCAAGCAGGACATCATCGAGGTCCTGACCACTTCCCAGGACTGGTGGCCGGCGGACTTCGGCCACTACGGCGGCCTGATGATCCGGCTGAGCTGGCACGCCGCCGGCACCTACCGGGTCCACGACGGCCGCGGCGGTGCAGGAGACGGCAGCCAGCGGTTCGCGCCGCTCAACAGCTGGCCGGACAACGCCAACCTCGACAAGGCCCGGCGCCTGCTGTGGCCGGTGAAGCAGAAATACGGCCAGAAGCTCTCCTGGGCCGACCTGCTCGTCCTCGCGGGCAACGTCGCCCTCGAATCGATGGGCTTCGAGACCTTTGGCTTCGCCTTCGGCCGCGAGGACGTCTGGGAGCCCCAGGAAATCTTCTGGGGACCGGAGGACACCTGGCTCGGCGATGAACGCTACATCGGCGAAGGCCAGATGTCCGAGGAGGTCGGCTCCACGGAAATGGGCCTGATCTACGTCAATCCCGAGGGGCCCATGGGCAACCCGGACCCGCTGGCGGCCGCGGCATTCATCCGCGAGACCTTCAAACGCATGGCCATGAACGACGAGGAGACCGTCGCGCTGATCGCCGGCGGCCACACCTTCGGCAAGACCCACGGCGCCGGGGACGCCGACGCGCACGTCGGCCCCGAGCCGGAGGCCGCCAACCTCGAAACGCAGGGCCTGGGCTGGCTCAGCACCCACGGCTCCGGCAAGGGCCCGGACACCATCACCTCCGGCCTGGAGGTCACCTGGACCGACCGGCCCACCCAGTGGAGCAACCGCTTCTTCGAGATCCTGTTCGAACACGAGTGGGAGCTCATCAAGAGCCCCGCCGGCGCCCACCAGTGGGTCGCCAAGGACGCCGAGAGGATCATCCCGGACGCCCACGACCCGGAAAAGAAGCACCGGCCGACCATGCTCACCACCGATCTCGCGCTGCGCGTGGACCCCGCCTACGGGCAGATCTCCCGGCGCTTCCTGGAAAACCCGGACGAGTTCGCGGCCGCGTTCGCGAAGGCCTGGTACAAGCTGCTGCACCGCGACATGGGCCCCGTCGGCCCCCACCTGCTCGGACCCTGGGTCCCCGAGGCCCAGCTCTGGCAGGACCCCCTCCCGGCAGCAGACCACGAACTGATCGGCGAACAGGACATCGCCTCACTGAAGGCCGCGCTGCTGGACTCCGGCCTGTCCGTCTCCCAGCTCGCCGGCACCGCATGGGCCGCCGCGTCCACCTACCGCAAAACCGACCGGCGCGGCGGCGCCAACGGGGCCCGGATCAGACTGGAACCCCAGCGCGGCTGGGAGGCCAACGAACCCGAACAGCTCACCACGGCGCTGCAGGCAATCGAAACGGTCCAGCAGCAGTTCAACTCCGCCCAAAGCAACGGCAAGAAGATCTCCCTGGCGGACCTGATCGTCCTCGGCGGCTCCGCGGCGGTGGAGAAAGCCGCAAGCGACGCCGGCTTCCCGGTCACCGTGCCGTTCCGGCCCGGCCGCACCGACGCCACCCAGGACCAGACCGACACCGAGTCCTTCGGATACCTGCAGCCGCGGGCGGACGGATTCCGCAACTACGTGCGCCCCGGCGGGAAGCTCCAGCCCGAGACCCTCCTGCTCGACAAGGCATACCTGCTGGACCTCTCCGCACCGGAAATGACAGCACTCATCGGCGGCATGCGCGCCCTCGGCACGAACGTCGGCGGAACCGCCCACGGCGTCCTCACCGACAAGCCCCAGGTCCTGACGAACGACTTCTTCATCAACCTGCTCTCCCCCGGCACCAAATGGAAGGCCTCCGAGGCGGAGGAGAACGTCTACGAAATCACCGACGCCACCACCGGCGAGCTGAAGTGGACCGCCACACCGGTAGACCTGGTCTTCGGCTCCAACTCCCAGCTCCGGGCACTGGCAGAGGTCTACGCGAGCGACGACGGCCGGGAAAAATTCGTCAACGACTTCGTAGCGGCCTGGGCCAAGGTCATGGAACTCGACCGCTTCGACCTCAACTGACCGGCGCCTCCGGGCCGGCTGCAGATGCGGCCGGCCCGGAGTCTCCCGAGGACGGCGGCGCGAGATGGTGGTGGGTGGCCCTCAGCGAAGACGTCATCCGGCGCCCAGAGGATGTAGCGGCGGCGACTAATGGGAAAGCAAACGACGCGGGGCTTTCAGGTTATCCAGGAATTTGTGATGCGTGAGTCAGGGAGGTAGACGCAGTAAGTCCCCGTCCGGATGGCCCGCTCGAGGTGCTCACCCAATGTCGGGTCGTACTTACCGATCCGGACCATGGCATGGCGCACCGCCCGGGTCACGCTGACGCGGGCGCGTTCCGACGCGGAACCGGCGCGCCGGCCACGCCCGCTAAGCCCGACAGCGCGCGACATCTCGCGGATGAGGAAGTCACGTTCCGCCTCCGCCTGGACAACGCGTCCGGTGTCGCTCATGAGGCGGGCCTCCTCAAGGTCCTCATCGATCTCCGCAAGCCGGCGACGGTAGGCGCTCTTGGCCTGGGCGTCGAGCAGAGCACCAGCGTCACCCCATCCGGAAGGCGACAGCTCCGGATCATGCGTACCAGGACGGGTCGCGGCTGGATCCACCCCGCTCGACGCGAGGTCGAGCACGTGGAACTCCCGACCGGGATGCGCGAGGAGCCGCGCGAGATAGTGCAGGCCCTTAAGATCACGCAGCGCAATAAAGTGATCCTCGAACGAGATGGACCAGTAGTCGCCCTCCCTGCGAAAGGTGTTGAGGTCTGACTTGCGGTCGCCGGCGTGCCTCTCCCCCGCTGGCGACGACGGTACCGGCCCGGTAGGGCTGCCGGCCAGAATCTTCCGGGGCATAGCCCCTGCGGTGGACACGGTGCGGTCAGTTTGACGTCCTGCTCCCGGGTTTTCGACGGCCGCGCTTGCTGCTCCCAGCTCCAGGTGCGCACCGGCCTCATCCCCCGCCGCGCGATGTGCATGTGCAAGCCCGGTGCGCGCCAGCGCGACCTCGTAGGGAGCCCCCACGAGGCTCCACAGCCGGACGGCAGTCTGGAACGCCTGCCGGGCACCCGCCACCTCGCCAGCTGCCAGCCGCACTCGTCCGTCTGCCATGGCCGCACCGGCCGCTAGTGCTCTGCTCTCGAACCGTGCGGCTACCCGCGCAAGTTCGTCCGCCGCGTCGCGGGCACCGACGAGGTCTCCGGCCGCCACCTCGATCTCGACCCGCGCGGCAAGAAGCGGAGCCCGGCGCAGGTCGGTGTTCGGCGGCAGCTCCCTGGAAGGGACGGTCAGCGGATGTTCGAGCGCGTCCCGGATGGATGCTGATGCCAAAGCCACTTCACCCTGAGCCAGCCGCACCAAGGCCAGTCCCGGCTCCGGATCCCAACCGGCCTCGCGAGCTGCGAGGAAGGCCTCCTCCGCACCCCGCAGATCGCCCATCTGGAACCGGACACGGCCCAATTCGGTGAGCGGCCACCCGAACTCGCGTCGGAGGTAGGGTCGGAGCTCCGCACACGCCGCCAGCGCCACCCGCTCCGCCTCGGCTGACGAACCACGCAGCCGCAGGATCTCGGCACGGTGGACGCGGCAGCGCCCGTGGATGCTGCCGATACCGTTTCCGTGACGCCACCGCTCCATGGCGTCCGTCCACTCCTCGGCGAGGTCATACTGAGCCAGCCCCTGGAGCATGCACACCAGCTCGCAATAGACCATTCCCGTCGATATGGCATCGAGTTCACCGGAGACGGTGGCCACCGCTGCTTCGTCGACGAGTTCGAGGCCCCGGCGGACGTCGCCCTCCAGGATCACGGCATGCGCCTCTGCCACCCTGCCGAGGGCGGCTGCGGCCGGGTTGCAGGCAGAGCCCACCGCCACTGCCCTGCCGGCCCACTCATTGGCGGCGCGGATGTCGCCTATCATCAGGCGCTCGTAGCTCTTGATGACCGCCAGCCATGCGTGGACCGACGTCTCGTCGTACCCCACGAGGAGCCGCTCGGCCCGCTTGACCCACCCGCGGATCGGTGCCATCAGCGCGGTGTCCATCAGCAGGTGCAGGGCGACGCGCGCCGCCGCGCCGGCCGCCGCAATGGGATCGCCGAGGCGCATAGCCTCAGCATGCGCACGTTCCCACGCCTCGATCGTCGCGTCGATATGACCGGCCGCGTACGCGGCCTCGGCCAAAAGACCCAGGTCCTCCACTGAAAGCCGGACTCGGGAGTCCGCGCCGACGAGCAGGTCGTACGCCTGCGGCCATTCACCGCTCGAGGCGGCCCCGCGCGCTTGCTCCACCAGCGCCGCTTCGGCTGCGTCGTACATCGCTCACCGATCCTCAGGCATGCCCGCTCCGACCGGGTCCTGGCGTAACACCAGGGGTTACCCGGGTAACAGTCTTCCTCACGCATAGAGGTTTACCAAGCCTGATCCCTGGCAGCGGAATACGCCGCGAGCTGGGAGACAGGCCAATCACCAGGAGAATCCCCATGAACACGAACGTGACGAAGCTGCCTCAATCAGGTGCAGTGCAGACGAACGGGCAGGTGCTGTATTACGAGGTCCACGGTGAAGGGCCTGCCCTCGTTATGGTGATGGGGATCGGGTACGATTCGTCGCTCTGGACTTTGGCACAGGTCCCGGCCCTGTCCACGCAGTTCCGGGTGGTCTTGGTCGACAACCGCGACGCCGGCCGCAGCTCGGAAGCCAGCCGCCCCTACAGCATTGCAGACATGGCAGATGATCTCGCCGGCCTGCTCGACGCACTGGGGATTCAGCGGACCCATCTGCTGGGGCTCTCCATGGGCGGGATGATTGCCCTGGAGTTCGCCCTGCGACACGAGGACCGGCTGGATCGGCTGGTCCTCACCGGGACGGGAGCAGCGCCGGCACGGAGCGCCGTAGATCCAATCCAGATCTGGAGCTGGGTCAAGGCGAACGACGCGACCGGAAAGGTGTTTGGCGGCCAACAGCTCACGGCGCTGTTCTCCACGGCCTTCCTTCGGAACCACGAAGCGGTAAGGGACACCGCCGCGCTCCTCGCAAGCAATCCGTACCCGATGAGTCCCGGGGCGTACGGGCGGCAGGCGAAAGCCTACCTGCAGTTCGATGCCCTAGGTCGCCTGGGCGCAATCACAGCCCCAACCCTCGTCATCGCGGGTGAGCAGGACCTGCTGACACCTCCCTGGATAGCGCAGGAGGTCGCCGACGGAATCCCCGGCGCGCGGTTCGAGGTCATCCGAGGAGACGGGTCCTCGCACGTGGTGCCGATCGAGCGCCCCGACGACTTCAACCGCCTAGTTTCGGACTTCCTTGCCGAGTGACTCACCCGTCGCACGCCTCGCTCAAAACCCACGCATCTGACCGCCAACAATCCATCCGCCAGGCGAGCCTAGGGGCTCGGCAACAACAGGAGGCGCCGGAACTTCTACGACTATCGACCTCTGTGAACTCCGGACCGTGAACGTGGGGCCATGCATGGATGCCAAGAGACGCCGCAGCGTGGGAAGAGCGACGCCCTGGACGGAGGAAGGGCTGTCCCTGTCCGTCGCCAGGACCGAGGCCATTCGCGTGGCTGTACACATCCTCGAACTGGACCAGCAGCTGGCGGCCAATGAGAAGCAGCCGGACGAGCTAGTAAGGTCCGCGAGGCTGCACCCTTGCTGGAGGAGATAGAAGAGTCCACAGACTCCCTACCAGCATCGACGGCAACTCACCCATCGACGGCATTCACAACGTCAATGGGAAGAACAGCAGCGAGGCCGGGGGGTCCGCCACCGCCGTTGCCAAGGGAGTCGGTGAGGCCTACGATGTGCCCACAGCCCCACGCCAGGGACCATTTCCGGGACCCCTCCTCATCCGCTATCGGACAGCTCTTGGATGCTCGCGCCCCGGACATCAAGGACGGGAAAACACCATGACCAAGTATTTGTTCGAAGCGAACTACGTGGGCGAGGGGATCAAAGGCCTCATGCGCGAGGGTGGCACTAAACGCCGTGATGCAGTGGTCGAGGCTCTCAAATCCGTGGACGGCTCGCTGGATTGTTTTTACTACGCCTTCGGAGACACCGACGTCTTGGGCATCTTCGACATTCCGGAGCCTTCCAGCGCCGCGGCACTATCGCTCATGATCAATTCAACAGGTGCTGTAAGCCTAAGGCTAAAACCACTGATGAGCCCCGAAGACCTTGACGCAGCGGCCAAAAGGACGCCGTCGTATCGGGCCCCCGGTCAATAGGAATTATTCCTCCGCCGGCCCATCGACCGATGGTCATGGCCGTCAGAAAAGCTGCGTAGCCGAGGGAGGCGACTGCGGCCGAGGTGTGGTGGTCGCGAAGAATACGACCGCGACCCCACCCCAATCATCGCAAAGCGATGGCGGCCACTACCGTCACCGCCGCCAACACCGCGCCGGTACCGAACCAGCGGATCAACGCCGCAACGGCGGGCAACGCCAAAAGCGACCTACCGCCAATGACAGCAAGACGGCACCCAGTTCGGCGGTCAACTGCAACTCACCGCGAATTTGCGGAATGCCGGTCACCCAACTCGCGAACAACACACCGCTACCCACGAACGCCACCGCCGTGGCGTGCCGTGCCGCGGTGACGCTCGCTGACGTCGTACTAATGTGCGGTGCATTCAGTCCGTCCGTTGCCCGGGACGTGCAGTCGTCTTGGGGCGCGATCCAGGCCGAAACCGGCTGGACGGCGTGTGCCCGGCGGATGGCCTAGCCGAACGCGCCGCCCTGGGGCGGCGGATTGCAGTCATGAGGGGCCGCACGCCTCAAACGACATGCCAACACTGCGTCCCCGGGTCAGGTGCTGGGCTCGGGTTCGACCAGCGTCAAGATCGTGTCCGGGCGTACGCCGTCGAATTTCATGGCGTCGGCCGCTGCCTCGGACTCCATCATCCGCTGGAACGCGTCCAGGTTCGGGACTTCGACGATCAGTCCGACGCGGTGGGTTTTCCCCGGGTCGACAAATGTTCGAACAGTCATGCCCATAGGTCCGAAGAGTTCCTGGCGTCGCGGCGAGCCGAGCCAGTGGTCAACGTCGTCGACCTCATGGAAGATCAATAGAGTTGCCATCGTTGCCTCTGCTTTCGAAGGCGGTATCAGGAGCGGATTGGAAGGCAATCGCATTAGGAACTCCTGATCCAAGCAGAAATTACCACGGCCGCCCTATCTTCGATAGGCACCGAGAAATAGCGGCCTGAATCTTTCCCGGCGACTTCGTAAGTTCCGCCGGCGCGCTCCCCCGCGTCGCGCATCAGCGTGACCACATAGAGCGTCACGGCAAAGTGGCAGGAAATGCCACAACAGCTCCCGGTTTGCCGCGAGCATCGGTACCTTCGCCATCTCGCGGGGCGCCCGAGGCGGCACGACCGGCACGATCGCCGTCGAAGACCTTCTTGAAAGCTTAGTAATCCCGGACCGGATAACTGATCTGCACTATGAGCATGGTCGTTCCTTTCCCTCGGGCTGTGTCAGGATCACGATAGGCGGTCATGGCCAACCTGGCAGGGCCGGAGCGCGGCCGTGATTCCGCGCCGCCAGGAAGCACACTCCCGCGACGAAACCGAAGCCAAGCGGCCCCGGACGGTTGAGCCGAGTGCCGTGCCAAGGGATGCGGCCACCGGGCCAACTGAACAGCCGACGCCGACACCGGCCCGAACAAGCCGCCCGAGATCAGTGTCGGTTATCGAAGTTGCGCTCCCACGACCGTGGTGGCCGCGACAGCTTGGCACGGCGTTCTTGGGCGTCAGGCCCGTGGCCGTGGAGTTTCTGCAAGATCCTTGTCTCTGCCTGCTCTTCACCAGGACCTTCAGTGGTCGGTTGCGGTTTCCGCCACCTGTCCTCTTCCGCTGTGGCGCAGCGCAGCCAAACGTATCGCTTGGTTATGTCTCCTCCTCGTCGGCCGTCAGTTGGGCGCCGGGAGCGGCACAGGGTCAGGTGTCGTGGAGGACGCAAGGGGTGCACGAGGGCCGGCAACGGGCAACGTGAGCAGCCAAAGCGCAAGCCAGAGCACCGACGCTGCCAGCACAGCAAGTGCCACGTCGAGGGCAATCTCGGGTACCAGATTGCGTAACCCGATGGGAATCGTGGCGAGTGCATAGGCAACGGTAGGAATCCTCAGGGCTGTTTCATCATTGAAAAGCGCGATGCAAAACAGCAACGAACCGACTAGGAACACTACCGAAGCAACCAGGAACGCGCTCCCCAGTGGACCCGAACGCAAGGCAGTGATGGTTGAAGCGTCGAGTCGTGCGAATACCAAGTTGATCACCCATTCGGTTCCCGTGACCGCTACCAGTCCAATCAGGTTCACGGCGACGGCGATCGCCGAAAACCATCCAGTCCTCCGCAGCGCGGCCTGAGCGATCCCGATAATCAGGACAATCGCGAAGGCCTGCGCCAACGGCGCTATCAACTGGGTGAGAGGACTGAGGGGTATGAATCCGGCACGCTTGCCGGCATTGACGAAGAGGATTACAGCCGCAAGTATGCCTGCGATTGCTGCAAGTTTGAGTGGAAAGGTGGTGGAACCGCGCCTAGACGTAATCACGGATGACATTTAGTTCTCCTTATGACGCTCCGAATAAAACCAGCCGGACTAATAGGCTTTGACTCAGGGCAACCCGGCAGAAAACGCATCAGCCCTCCGGACGGATCTCCTTTAGGTTGGAACCTTCAGCGTCCATGGAGATGGATAGTGCCGTGCCGCCCGTGAGTCGGGAAGGTCGCCGCTGGCGAACGCGGGTGCTGAAGACGCCGGTTACCGACCAGGGGCAGCGCTGACTGAGCCGGCGCTTTCCCGACGACCGAGCCGGACAGGTTGCATTCAGTCCGGCAGCCAAGGCGAGGACGGTACCCGCTCGGATCGGTCCGGTGATCCCCTGGCTAAGGGGCTGACGAGCGGCGAGAAACGATCTCGCCTCATTGGACGGGGCCCAGCGTCGCAGCTCTGCGCTGGTAGAGCGGCCGTGTCCCAAACGACGGGGAGCACGCGGCACTTTCTTTTTAGCACCGACTGAGGCCCATCGTCCTCCCCACTGCCGCGACCCGCCAATAGTGCCGCTCGCGCGGAGCGTGATCTTCGCATGGAGATGCTGTTGCAGTCTCGTATCTCAGTCGACAGTTCTTCGGCCGCACTTTAACCAGCCCTCTTGCCCCCCAGCGCTGGTGCGCGCCGTCGTTAGCGACAACATCAAGTCTGGCATTTGGCGGATCGGATACCAGTGCGGAAGGCATTCACGTAGGCGGCAGGCTGCTGACCCCATCCCGTCCAAGTTCCGTTCATTTCCGGGGCGAACCGGACCACGAACCGCGTGTCCAAGGAGACGTTCAAGTCCTGAAGCACCTTCGCGAAAGTGTCCGCATCGGTGCTGGTCAGGGAGGCAAGCGCTGGGCGTCGTTCCAGCGTCACCAGCACTATTGCGCCCTTACCGGCGGCCTGCCGGGCAAACTCGTGCAGCATCTCCTCTTCGTCCGGCGTGAGCGGGTACCCGGTCGCGGTGCCGAACACTGACGGGGCTGCGCCCAGAGATTGTCCGCCGGGCGGATCAGATTGAACTCGTGGACATTGCCCCGGAACTTCTCCTGGAACGGTTGTCTGCCGGAGGCATCTATCCAGCAGAGATGATAGATGCTGCCCTCGCCAACGAGTTCAGGCTCGGTAACCTTTTCGCGCTGCGCCAGATCGCCTTGATTTGGCTGGGGAACTTGGGAACTTCTAAAAACTGCCAGCGGTGTAGCTTGGGAGCAGGAGACGCCGAGCACAGCGACGCCGATACAACAGCGACACGGACGCAGGAGAACGCCGGCATGAGCACCCGCCCCTACGTTTCCCCGTCGACCGGTACCCAGATCCGGGCCGTCCTTTTCGACGTCTTCGGGACCGTGGTGGACTGGAGGACCGGAATCATCAAGGACGTAGGCACCTTCACCGCTGCCCACGGGCTAAACCTCAACGAGGAACAATTCGCGGACGACTGGCGGGGCCTCTACCAGCCGGCGATGGAGACGGTACGCTCGGGCAGCCGCGGGTACACGTACCTCGACGTGCTGCACCGGGAGAACCTGGTACGGGTGCTGGAGGACCACGGCGTTGACACGCAGGCGCTGACCGGGGACGACGTCGAACGCCTGAACCGCGCTTGGCATCGGCTGCCGGCATGGCCGGACAGTGTCAGCGGCCTAACGGCCATCCGTAGGACCTACATCGTCGGCCCCCTCTCCAACGGCAACACCTCGCTGCTGCTGGACATGGCCAAACGTGCAGGCCTGCCGTGGGACGTGATTATCGGCTCGGACCTGACCCGGGCCTATAAGCCGGCTCCTGCTGCTTATCTACGCACCGCTGAGATCCTCGGGGTGGCCGCCGGCGAACTGATGCTGGCCGCCGCTCACAACACCGACCTTGATGCCGCGCAGCATGCGGGCCTGGCCACCGCCTTCGTCTGCCGGCCGACCGAGCACGGGCCGGCTCAGGTGAGTGACCTCGCACCGACCGGCTCGTGGGACATCCTCGCCACGAGTATCGACGACCTCGCCGTACAACTCTCATGCCAGCGATGACTGGCGTTCAGCTGCCTACTCCGTTGCCGTTGCGCGCGGCATTCAGGCAATAGCTGCGGCACGGCCCCGAGCGGAATAGTCGGTCCCCAGCGCGGGTTGTGTCGATGAACGGACCCGTTCGCCGCCCTACAGGAAGCATCCAGTCGCCACCATGAGCCCTTCACCCACGAACACCTTGTCTGAACTGCTGGCCGGCGCCGACGCCGCTGGACATGACCACGCAGCCACGGAGGAGAACAGCGGCCTGCAGCACATCCACAACCACGCCACTGGGGCGATCGTGTGGTTTCCCACTTGGCAGAAGTTCCGCCTGACCAGCGACTGGGCGGATGCCGTCGCGGAGCAGGAGGCCCGTCTCGACGCCGCCACAGCTGAAGGAACGCCGCTCCAGGATGTAGTCTCTGCGTTGCTGGCGGATCGGCTTGAGTCCCTGCTGGAACGGGCTGCGCAGTCTCCCGACGCCAATGTCTTTGTGCAGGACAACCTCACGCCCCACCTGACCGAGACCTGGGCCATCGCCGACGCCGTAGCCCGGACATCCGGCACTGGACTCCCCACGGGAACACCGCCTGATGCCTTTTCGGGCTACCCCTATCACGTGTACGCCCAGGACGGCGGGGCATTCGCCACGGCACTCTGGAATGATGTGATCGATGCCCGCCGCCACCGCGCCCTCGCCGAAGAGGCCGCCCGAAAGGCCCTGAAGCCGGTGTCCCGCAAGGCGCTGAAGAACGCCGCAAGGAAGGCAGCGCGGCGCTAACTCCGCGAAGGGTACCTGACGGTACCTTGGCCCAGGAGGTTTCCAGTCGATACAAAAGGGAGGCGCCCGGCGGGCTCCTCCCTTTTGTGTGCTCCGTCGACTTTGCGTGCTCTAGCGACTGCCTTTGTTGCTAGGCCCCGGTTGCCGGGAAGCGGTCCCAGGCCCGGTGGGCCGCGAGCAGGTCCGTGAGCTGTGCCACGACGTCGTCAGCGTCATCGCCCAGGACGATACCTGCAGCGCCTTGCGGGATGCCGGCCGAGTCGAGGCAGGCAGCGGCCGGTCCCATGCCACCGATTGCCTTGGCATGCCGGTACATCTCCGAGAGCAACAGAACAACGCGCGGGTCCAGCGATGCCCCCGGTTCCCCGGCTTTGGCGTCCCGTCCCTGTGCGGCGTCCTGTGCCGGTGCGCCGGAGGCGGCGACGATGACGGCGTCGAACTCGATCGAACGAGCGGTGAGATAGGTCCGCTGGACCGTGATGCCGCTTTCGGGCCCGCCAAGGAATCCACCGGACGGTGCGATCACAAGCGGGACAATGCCGGCAGCGTCCAGGGCAGTTTGGGCAGCGCGGACAGCGTCCAGGTCGCTGTCCTCGTCGGCCAGGATGCCCACGACGCGGCCGACGACCGGCCAGGAGCCGCCTATCTGCGAGACCGCCGGGCTCGGTGCCGCATCCTCAACCTGTTCGGTGGCCTCCGGGGCCGGCATGCCGAGCCCGGCAGCGACGGCGGCACACAGGGCGGGGTCGATGTTGGCCAGCGCCAGCAACTGGCGTTGCCGGACCGTTTCCTCGTAGCACTTGCCCAGCTCGAAGGTGTACGCCTGAATCACATGGTCCTGCTCCACAGGCCTCAGGCTGCGGAAGAACAGCCGCGCCTGGCTGTAGTGGTCATCGAAGGATGCCGGTGACTTGCGCTCCTTGACCGCTTCGGCGATGTGCTCCGGCACTTCGATGAAAGCGCCGAGGTCGGCCCCGGCCAGGAACGGGCACCCGCCGTCCAGCGAATTCGGGTGGTACGGCGCAACCCCGCCGTGGACCGCGGTCTGGTGCATCCCCTCGCGGAACATGTCGTTGACCGGCGCGTGCGGCCGGTTGATGGGAATCTGGCTGAAGTTAGGTCCGCCAAGCCGGCTGATCTGGGTGTCGATGTAGGAGAACAGCCGCACCTGCAGCAGCGGATCGTTGGTGACGTCGATGCCCGGAACCAGGTGGCCGGGGTGGAAGGCGACCTGCTCGGTCTCGGCGAAGAAGTTCACCGGGTTGGCATTAAGTGTCATGACGCCGACCGGCTGCACCGGGGCGAGCTCTTCCGGAACGAACTTCGTCGGATCCAGCAGGTCGATGCCCTCGAAGAACTCCTCTTCGGTGTCCGGAAAGACCTGCACGCCCAGTTCCCATTCCGGGAACGCGCCGGCCTCGATCGCGTCCGCAAGGTCCCGCCGGTGGAAATCGGGATCCATGCCGTTGATGAGCTGTGCTTCCTCCCAGAGCAGCGAGTGCACGCCCTGCTTGGGCTTCCAGTGGAACTTCACCAGGCTGGTCTTACCCTCGGCATTGGCCAGCCGGAACGTGTGGACGCCGAAGCCCTCCATGGTCCGGTAGGAGCGCGGCAGGGCGCGGTCGGACATGTTCCACATGGTGTGGGCCTGGGCTTCGGTGTGCAGCGAGACGAAGTCCCAGAAGGTGTCGTGGGCGCTCTGGGCCTGCGGAATTTCCCGGTCCGGGTGGGGCTTCGCGGCGTGGACGACGTCCGGGAACTTGATGCCGTCCTGGATGAAGAACACCGGGATGTTGTTGCCGACGAGGTCGAAGGTTCCTTCGTCGGTGTAGAACTTTGTGGCAAACCCGCGCGTGTCCCTGACCGTGTCGGCCGAACCCCGGGAGCCCAGCACCGTGGAGAAGCGGACGAAGACGGGGGTCTCGACGTCCTTGGCCAGGAAACCCGCCCGCGTGATGTTGGCGGCCGTCCCGTATGAACGGAACACGCCGTGCGCGCCGGCGCCGCGGGCGTGGACGACGCGCTCCGGAATACGTTCGTGGTCGAAGTGGGTGATTTTCTCGCGCAGGTGGTGGTCCTGGAGCAGCACGGGGCCGCGCCGACCGGCCTTCAGCGAATGGTCCGTGTCCGGGAGCCGAAGCCCCTGGGCAGTGGTGAGGTAGGCGCCGGACTGCGCTCGGGAGTTCGCCGGCGCACCGGTGGGACTGCCGGTCGGCGACACGGCAACAGGACCCTGCTGGTCGGGCTTGGGCGGAAGCGGCTCCCGCGGCGTGGTGGGTTCTTCCAATGTGGGCGGTTCCACCGACGGCGCGCCGGGAATGTGGATGGTTGGCTCTGCTGGCATGGGACGACTCCTCCGGGTTAGGCCAAACTTTGCCCCGGCGGCGGCGCTCCTATGGCTCCGCAACCGAAACTAAGCGTGCTTAGCACCCTAAGTGACTGTTGTCTCTCAGACAACAAATGCGTCCTGAAATTACGCCGCTGCGGCCAACGAAGGTTAAAGCGGCGCGGGTCCGGAATTGAGTTCCGAAGGGCTCGCCTAGAGCACCTCGAGCATGTGTTTGCGGGTGGGCGGGGGGTGCGCGCGATCCAGGTCAGCCAGGTCGCGGGGCGTGAGTTGAACGTCGAGGGCACGGTGGCATTCCCGGACATGGTGCGGGCTTGAGGCTTTCGGAATCGCCATGACGAGCGGCTGCCTGAGCACCCAGGCGAGGCCGATCTGCGCGGGGCTGGCACCGTGTTCCGTTGCGATGCGGAGCAGCACGGGATCGTCCAGCATCCGGCCCTGCTCCAGGGGCGAGTACGCCATCACCGGGATGCCCCTCCCGACGCAGCGGGGCAGCAGATCGAACTCGATGCCCCGGCGGGTCAGGTTGTACAGCACCTGGTCGGTCGCCACCTTCTGTCCGCCGGGCAGGCATATGAGGTCTTCCATGTCCGCCACGTCGAGGTTGCTGACGCCCCAGTGCCGGATCTTTCCGGCGCGCTGCAGGTCTTCGAAGGCTTCGAGCGTTTCCGCCAAGGGAGCGACGCCGCGCCAATGCAGCAGATATAGGTCGATGCTGTCCGTGCCGAGGCGACGCAGGCTGTCCTCGCAAGCTGCGACGGTTCCGCGCAGCGTGGCGTGATGCGGCAGGACCTTGGTGACCAGGAACGCTTCGTTGCGGCGTGCTGCCAGCGCCCTGCCGACCAGTTCCTCGGCGGCGCCGTTGCCATACATTTCGGCGGTATCGACCACGGACATCCCTAGGTCCAAGGCCATCTGGATCGCCGCCGTCTCGCGCGCGGCGTTGCCGGGGTACTCACCCATCCCCCACGTTCCGATCCCGAGCACCGGGACAGCCTCACCGGACGGAAGAAGTATCTCGCGCATCGTAACTCCCGTCAGAAATGCCGGTTCCCGTACTTCCGGTCAGCGCAGCAGCACCGGCTCGCCATCAACCCGAATCCGGAACAGCGTGTAGGGCTTAACCCGCAGGTCTTCGCCATTCTGATAATCCGACTGCCGATGCAGTTGGTTCGCGGTCACATAGAGATAGCCGTTGCGGGCCAGCGAGAGGGTGTCCGGCCACAACAAGCGGGGATCGTGTGCCACCGTCTCCCAGGCTCCGTCGGAACTGGACGCCCAGCGGAGGACGGCGTTGTGCTCGTAGTTCGTCGCGTAAACGTAGCCTGCCGCATCCGATTCGAGCCCATCACCCGCGCCGCCTTTGTCCCCCTCCTCTGTGACGGTGGCCGCGACGGCATCATCGTCGAGTAAACGGTCCACGAGTGCATCAGTTGCCACACTGTAAAGCCGACGGCTGGCGAGTGGACAGTAGTACAGCCGTCCGCCGTCGCTGCTGATGGCGATGCCATCGGAGCCCATCGCTATCGCGGGCGCGACAGAGCCGTCCGGTTGACGATTCAGCACGGGCCGCCCCTCAACCACGGGCACGAAACCAGGCAATTCTTCCGGTTTCGTCGAGGGATGGTCGTGCAGCCTCCGCCAACTTTCGCCAGTGGCCAGATCGGCGACCACGATTCCGTTCGGCCCCTGGTCCGAGGAATCGGTCATGTACGCGATACCCTCCTGTCCGCGCCTGAGATCGAAGCGGACATCGTTGAGGTAGCTGGTCGACGAGGCCACGTCCTCGGGAAACACAATGGTCTTCACCACTGTGTCCGTTGCCAGGTCGACGCAGACCAACTTGGGACCGCCATGCTCCGCCGGTTGGAACAACGGCCTGCCGGTGTCCAGGATCCATAGCCGGTTTGCCGGATCCACCACCACGCTTTGCACGGAGACCAAGGTGCCCGCCAGATTATCCGGATCGCTCCGGTTGATCTCCAGGTTCGGGTAGGCAACCGTCTCGCCGTCGACAACCTCGGCAACGCTGTACTCCACGTCGTCGCCCCATTTGGGATAGTTCACAAAGATTCGGCCCTCGTGCGATACCGTGACGCCGGTTGGCATCGCCCCATGGAAGTGAGCAACCTCCTCCAGCTGGCCCAGAGGCTGCTCAGCGGGGAGCTCCTGCATCTGATCAGTCATGACTTACCTCTTCCGGTCGTCTTCTTGCAGTCTCTGTTCACGTAAGCGTTCAAGGGATCCCCCTTAGGGGAGTTGGTGGGCGATCACATCCACGGGTTCGACGTCGGGCGGCTGAGTGAACAGCTCCTCTGCCCGGGCCATCAAAGCGGCTCCGAGGCGTCCCCAAGGTGGGCCTGCCGCGCCGCGGAATTGTCTACCCGAAGACGGGTGGCCACCAGCCACGGGATTCCGGCGATGATGCCGGCCCGCGGCATGCGCGCGTACGCCTACATGGGCCGGTGTTTGCTGCCGGCGGCATACGTGAGCGTCGACATCGGGAGCACCCCGGCGGATCGCTATTACAACCAGGGATGCCAAGCACCTACATTCTAAACAAGCTTAGTAATGAGGCAACAGGGGGTAGCACGGGTAACCCGCGTGTGGCCCGATCGTACTGCTTCAGGCAGCTGCACGGGCCCCTAGATCCGTGGAAGGCGGTCCGTCCGGGATGTACGATAAGCCCCGCTGGCCAGGCGCGACAGTGAATCCAAGGAGGCAGGAATGAAAACGGCATCGTTGAAGGGCAAGGTCGCCATCGTCACCGGCGGCGGACGCGGACTCGGGCATGCGATGACACTCGGCCTGACCCGCGCCGGCGCCAGCGTCGTCATCTCGGCCGCGCGCCAGGCGGACGAGATCGGCAAGGTTGCTGATGACATCAACGCGATGCTCGGCGAGCGCCGCGTGCTGGCGCTGCAGGCGGACGTAACCCAGGAAGCCGATTGCCGGCGCCTGGTCGATGAAGCAATCGCTGCCTTCGGCGGGCTTCACATCCTGGTTAACAACGCCGGTCGCGGCATGAAATATGTGAGCCCGGCCTTCCTGACCGAACCGACGCGGTTCTGGGAGGTCGACACCGACACCTGGCGGACGATCGTCGATACCAACGTCAACGGTCCGTTCCTGATGGCCAGGGCGGCCGTGCCGCCCATGTTGCGCCAGCGCTGGGGCCGCATCATCAATATCACGATGAACCATGACACCATGCGCCGCGCCGGCTTTTCGCCATACGGCCCATCCAAGGCCGCGCTCGAGTCCGAAACCGTGATCTGGGCCCAGGACCTGGCCGGATCCGGCGTCACCGTCAACGGCCTGCTGCCCGGCGGCGCCACCGATACCGGCATGATCCCCGACGGCGTATCCGAGGCGGTGCGCCGCCAATTGCTGCGGCCGGAAGTGATGGTCGAGCCGCTGCTCTGGCTGGCCTCGGAGGCCTCCGCGGACATCACCGGCACCCGCCTGGATGCTGCGCGCTGGGACAGTTCCCTGGCGCCGGAACGGGCTGCCGCAGCCGCGCTCGAGCCGGCAGGCTGGGCCAACCAGGCTTCGCACTGACCGGCCAGCCGATGCCGCGGGCCCTGGCAGTGTCACCCCGGGACGCGGCTGACAACTGGAGTGTCAGGTTGGCGTCAGGCGTTCCTGTCTGAAGCAGTGCTGCTGGGCTAGGATCGCAGCATGCAGCGCAAGGGCCTGTTTCTGTCCATGCTTGGGATGCTGATCGTCGTGGTCAGCGTCGCCCTGGCGAGCTGCGGATCCAGCAGCACTGTCTGCCCTGCGGTCGGGTACGGCTACACGGGCGATGTGGAACTGGTGTTTGCCCACGAGCCCCAGTTGGTTGCTGCCTGCTTCGGAGAGGGCTGCACGCCGGCCGCCGTGACCAAGAGCCCAGACGGTCGATGGCTGGTGCCGCAGTCCGCGCCGTACCTGGTGCCGCCCGTAAGTGTCACGTCAATCTACGTGGAGGCGGTTGGCGCTTCCGGTGCCCGCATGGCACGCGTCTTGCCCATCGAGACGGAGCCAACCGGGGAGCACCCGGACGGGCCCGGATGCGGCGGACCGTTCCGGTTCAAACCCGTGCCGGTGCCGGCTGGCTGAGAACAGATGGCCCTGCAGGTCCGCTCACCTGGGCCGAACGTACTTATTGACGATCTCGGTCCCGCACCGCAGGCTTTTGAGGCAACACCTAATGGGGGTCAATGAAACGCCTGCGTATGTCGGTCATCGTTCTTGTGTCGCTTCTCGGGATCGCCCTTTCAGGATGCCAGCCGAACCCGGGGCAGCTTCCCACCGAATCGCCGGCGCCGGCGGCCAGCGCAGCGGCGGGCACTCCGTCCTCATCTGAGTTCGGTGCCGTCATCCAGGCGGCAGTCGAGGACCGCAACGGAACTGTCCTCGATACTCCACCGGCCCCGCGCTTGCCCGATGGGCAGACGACGCCGGCCTACCGGGCCAAGCACGTGCGGGACCTACCGGTGGTCGCACGGTCGAAGGCCGGATTCAAGTCACACGGTTTCTGGTACACATCCTTTTCGACGACCGTGACCGTGGAGTCTGTCCACGTGGACGGCCCGGCAGCGTCGGTCCACTTCAAGGAGATGACGGCGCTATACCAAGCATCGGCCGCGCATGGACCCAGCGACGTCCCGGAGAGCTACTCGTTGCCGCAGACCGCGACCTTCAAGGCAGCCGCGCAGGGCTGGCAGCTGGACAGCATCACACCTTCGATACACAACGGCGGTCTGCCGATGTCCGTCGTTGATGATTGCTGCCCATAGACCAACCCCTTCAGGAGGGAGGCGCCGTCAGAGGATGAAATGCGGCACCGATTTGAGAATTAGGATTGCTGCAGCAATAGATCAAATAAGTCAGTGGGCGTATGTCAGGGGAAAAACGTATGGGGAGCAGCAACATTCAGCGGAAAATTGATCCGGAGGCCCGTAACGCTATCGTTCTTGCGGCAGTTGCCGCTTTAGTTGCGGCCGGGATTGGCGGCGGCGGAATTTACTCGGACCTCTCGAAGCGCGCGCGAGATCAAAAGAGCGCAGCAGCCCAAACCGCATCGCCTGCTCCTGCCTGCCACCTGCCCGACAGGAGTGAACTCGTGCCAGCAAGCGGTGCCTTGTTCGGGGTGAACCTTGACTGGCACAATAAACCCCTTGCTGCCTACGCTGCGGATCTGGGACACAAACCCGCGGTCACCGTTTCTTTCACCAGTTTCCCCTACACGGACCAAGAAAAAACCGACCTCCAAAGGGCCGTAGAGCAGATCCGGACCAGCGGACTGATCATGCTGCTGACCTTGGAGCCGACCAACGGCCTGACATCCGTTACTGCCCAATCCGCCGCCGACCTTGCAACAGATCTTTCAAAGTTCAACGCCGACGGCGTCCCCGTAATAGTCCGGTTCGCACACGAAATGAACGGCTCCTGGTACCCCTGGTCGCAGCAACCAGAGCTTTACATCAGTTCCTTCCGGACCATAGCCGATGCAATACACACCCGAGCGCCCGGCTCGGCAACGATGTGGGCGCCAAACTACGGGGGCGGATACCCATTTGCGGGCGGCCAGTACGAAGCTAAACCCGGCTCCCCCGAGTTCACCCTTTTAGACACGGACGCGGACGGCGCCCTGACCATGAACGATGACCCTTACGCTCCTTACTACCCAAGAGATGACGCGGTGGACTGGGTAGGAATGTCCCTCTACCACTGGGGCTCAAAATACCCCTGGGGCGACAACGAACTGCCCGAGCAGGGCAAGTTCGCCAATCAACTCACGGGCAACTACGTCGGCGCCAATGGGAACGACAGCCTGCTCCCGGACTTCTATCAAATCTACGGTGAGACACACAACAAACCCGTTGCAATCCCGGAAACCGCCGCTCTTTTCGCCCCCGACGCCGGTGGTGAAAGTGAACTGGCGATGAAGCAGGTCTGGTGGAGCCAACTCTTCGACCCCGCAACGGCCACACGGTTTCCACAACTCAAGATGATCAACTGGTTCGAGTGGGACAAAAACGAAGCGGAGGTTAAGGGAAGGGTGGACTGGACGGTCACCAACACGCCAGCCGTCCGTGAGGCCTTCAAAAGTGCCATGCCAAACTGGCTGCACTACGGGCCATCCCAGGCCTGCGCACCCGGCAACTGACTACCACCAGCGGGCGGACCTGATAACCGGCTCCCCTTCGGCCGGGAAGAGTGTCGTAGATAGGGCCCCGGCAACGCTTCATTTTGGAGAGCACTTGCGACAGCCGGCCACCATCCCCACGAAACAGGGCCCCCTCGCCCACGCCACAGACGAGAAGACCGCCGCCACAACCAGCCCGAACACCGTACCTGACGCCCCCTGCTATTCTTCCCCAGCTCCTCACTTCGACTGCGTCTTCAGCGGTTGCGGTCTCGCGCACATACGATGATCAGGCAACTTCCTATTGGTGGGGCAACAGACCCGTGTGCCCGTTGAACACGGTGACCCCGGTACGGGGCATCGCAGCAGCAGGGTCTATTAGACGAGGACCAGGAACATGAAGGACGTATCGACAGCAGAAGCCGACGGGGAGCGGGCTCGAGTTCGTGCACTGCACTCCCTGGAGCTGATGGGTACCGCTCCGGAAGAGCGGTTCGACAGGATTACCCGGATCGCGCGCGAACTGTTCGACGTCCCGGTCGCTGCAGTTAACCTTCTTGACGAGGAAGAGCTGTTCATCAAGTCGCGTACCGGCCCCGGCTCGAGGACCATGAAGCGGTCCGACACGTTCTGCGACGTCGCAATATCCAGCCCGGACCTGCTCGTCGTCGAGGACGCCGCCGCTGACCCCCGCTTCGCGTCCAAACCGGATGTCAGCGGCGGCAAAGGCGTGCGCTTCTACGCCGGGCGCCCCTTGAGTATCAGTGGCGGGCACCTCGTGGGGACTCTTTGTCTCTTCGACACGAAGACACGCGAGCTTAGCCTCGACGACCGGCGGATGCTTGATGAGCTCGGGGCCTGGGCGGAGGGGGAGCTTCGCGATTCCATGGATCTGGACCGCGCCCATGACGTCCAGCAGGCCCTCCTGCCGGCATCCAGCCCCGGAGCTCCCTCGTATGAAGTCGCAGGTCTCTGCCTTCCGGCCCGGAGGGTGGGCGGCGACTTCTACACCTGGAAAGAAAGCAGCGGGACCCTTGACTTGACCCTGGCCGACGTCATGGGCAAAGGGACAGCAGCGGCACTGATGGCCGCCACTGTCCGGGCAGCGGTTCATTCCGCGGGCAGCAGGGAGCCGGCTGCAGCCTTCGATCAGGTGGCCCGGGACCTGGAGCACGACTTGAATGTCACGGGAATCTTCGCCACGGCCTTCCAGGCGCAACTGGACCTACAAACCGGAGAGTTGCTCTACGCCGACGCTGGACACGGCCTGACCTTGGTGGTGGCACCCGACGGCAGCTACCGCCAGTTGCGGGCAAAAGGCCTGCCCCTCGGTCTGGGCGGACCGGGCAGCTGGCAGACAGGCGCGACCACCCTCAACCAGGGAGACGTGCTGGTTTCCTTCACCGACGGGGTCCTCGACCTCTACGACGGCACCTTGAAAGCACTCGATGAGGTAGCGGAACTGGTCAGCCGACATCCCGCACCCTCGGCACTGACGAGCGCCTTCCGGGCCCTGGCGCAGACGGGTGAACAGGACGATGACATCACGGTCGTCGCGCTGCGGCGGGTCGCGTAGTCGGTCACGCACCCCCTGCGGCGCCACAGTACAGCGGCAGCCTTGCCGCCGCAGGCTGCCGGAGCACGTTGGGCGTACCGCTGGAACTGCGACGCGATGCCAAAGCCGTCCTGAAGTTCTTCGCCTCGACGGAGTGTGCGGCTGAAGCGGCTGCGGGGAGGTTTCTGAGGATCACCGACGGTCTGGGATTCTCTATTTTGCGATAATAGTATCTGGGACGGGACGCGACCCTACGTCAAGGGGAACAGTGAGGGTATGGTCAAAGCATCAAGTGAGGCAGTTGCGGCGGTTATCCGTCGGAACAATGTCACCATCTCTGGCCGGGATGATGGACAGGTGGTGATGTTTGCCCACGGTTTTGGCTGCGACCAGGCCATGTGGCGGAAGCTGCTGCCCTATTTCGTTGATGACTACCGGCTGGTGCTTTTTGATCATGTTGGTGCAGGACTCTCCGATATCAGCGCCTACGATTGGGACAAGTACGGGTCCCTGGATGGGTATGCGTCCGACCTGCTGGAGATTTGTGCCGCCCTTGAACTTGAGGACGTCATCCTGGTGGGCCACAGTGTCAGCACGATGATCGCCGTGATCGCGGCAGTGCGGGACCCCGACCGTTTCTCCCACCTGGTCCTGCTTGCTCCTACACCCCGTCATACGGATGACCCGTACGACGGCTATGTGGGCGGGTTTTCGCGGGAAGACATCGAGGCCCTGCTGGTATCTCTGGACAGCAACTATTTCGCCTGGGCCGCGGCCTTGGCGCCCGTGGTTATGGGCAACCCGCAGGAGCCGGAATTGGCGGAGGACCTGCGCCTCAGCTTCTGCCGGACAAATCCGTCCATCGCGCGGCACTTCGCCGGGGTAACTTTCTTTTCCGACACCCGCCCTGAACTGAAAAAGGTGCGCACCAGCTGCCTGATTCTGCAGTGTTCCGACGATCGGCTTGCCCCGCCGGTAGTGGGCGCCTACCTGCACAAGAATCTGGAACACAGCACCCTGGTGCAGCTTCGGGCCACCGGACACTGCCCCCACGTCAGCGCCCCGGAGGAAACCGCCCGGGAGATTCTGCACTACCTCCAGACCCGCTCATAACTGGCGCCGCCAGCCCAACAACGCTCGCTTACAGGCCTTCTTCCTTCAGGCACCTTGCGGGTGCCTGATAACAGATAATGATGGCCGCATGCCGCCGTCGGACCTGTGGACCGCCCGACGGAAATCGTGCAGGACTGAACCTGCAACGTGAGCCGCGCATCGTGGGTGCATGAAGGGCCTCGGGCCCGCCTTTTTCACCAAGTGGCTCTACTTCGCCGCCTACGACGACCCGGAACAGTACGACCGGTGCCCTCCGCTTATTCTTGACGCCGGGGTGGCCAAAGCACTGGGCTGGCCACCCGTGTCCGGACGCTGGCCTTCGAGCGCCTATGCGGAATACCTGGATACGGCGACCCTGATCAATGCGGCTTGGTGCCCGTCCAGTTCTCGTCATGTCGTGGACTACGCACTGTTCAAGATCGGCGGGAGATGACTGGGCAGAGATCGCCGTGATTCTATGGGCGTGGTCGAACCACATGAGCGCGGTGTGGCCAGACAGGCGATGGGTGCCGGTCCCAGCGTGTCACCAACCTACATAGGGCAGTTGCACCGACTTTGAATCTGTCCGTGCAACTGCCCTTCTTGTGGTCTGTCTTGTATTGCTACGGTGAGAGTTCCTCGAGGACGCGGCCTTTGCAAAACAGGCCCTCGGGGAAGTTCCTTATCAAGCTAGAGTCTGTGAGGCACCGATGGTGCGGGTGCACGAACGACACAGGAGCAAGCGTGGACCTGCGGTGAACATATAGCGAAGACACTGTGAACTGCGGCGTGTGGGTTGGGACCCGCTTCCCCGGGCGCCGTAGCGTCGCGGTCATGATCACACCCAATCATCGTTTCCCCAGGGCTTCCATCACCGCCCTGGCCGTTGCCCTGCCTGTTGCCTTCCTTGCCCCCGCCGGCGCCTCGGCGGCACCGGACACTGCACTCCAGGCTGCTGCCGTCACCCCGGACCCGTCAGCCAAACTCGACCTGGGCTCTCCCGACCTCCCGGAGTCCCGCACCGTCACCACGTTGGCCCCCGGCCTGACCCGGACATCCATCACCCGGGGAACCCCCAACCAGGACTTCTTCTGGACCGCTGAGGTTGCCGTTCCGTCCACATCGCCCGATCCGGACGCGCCGGCGTCAGCCCTGTCCCCCCAGGCACAGGCACAGAAGGTCGCCGACAAGCTCAACGCCGCAGGCGTTGTTGCCCGCGTCGAACATGTCCAGTCGCCGCAGCTGGCCGACGCCGGAGGGGATCTCGGCTACCGCGTGCGTGCCGGACACTTCACGGCCAAAGCCGATGGGGGAACGACCGTCGCCCAAATCCAGGCGGCCGGTTACAAATCCTCGGTGATCTACACGGGATGGGACGGTGACGAAGGCTCCAGCGAGAACGATCACGGCCCGTGGAAGCTGGAAGTCCTCACGATCGACCCCAAAGAATTCCGCGGTGACCTAACCTCCTCCTTCGGCCCCAACCTTGAGGACCGGGAAAAGACCAGCCAGCTTGCGGCGGGCTCGGGCGCCCTCGCTGCCACCAACGGCGGCTACTTCGTTATGGACCCCGGCGCCGGGGCCGAGGGCGATCCCGCCGGCGCGGCAGTGCACGACGGCAAGGTCCTCAGCGAGCCCGTTGGGGACCGGCCCTCCCTCGTCATCGGAGCCAAGAACGAGACCTCCATCCAGCGCCTGCACTGGCACGGCACGGTCACCGCCCCCGGCAACACAGCAGCGCTCCCTCTGGACGGCTTGAACCGCGTGCCCGGCCTCATCCGCAACTGCGGCGGCACCGACGACACCCCGACGAACCTGCCGCTGCACGACTTCACCTGCACCGACGCGAACGAGATCGTCACCTTCACCCCCGAGTTCGGCGCCTCGACACCGTCAGGTCCCGGACTCGAAGCCGTCCTCGACGCCCACGGCACGGTCACCGCCGTCAACAGCACCCGGGGCACCGCCGTCCCGGCCGGCGGCCACACCCTGCAGGCAATCGGAACCGACGTCGACAAGCTCGCGGCCCTGGCGAAACCCGGCTCCAAGCTGAAGATCGACACAGACCTCCTCAACGAGGGCGGAAAACCCCTCAAGACCAGCGCCACCACGGACGTCGTCAACGGCGGACCGACCCTCGTCCAAAACGGGGAACTCAACGTGACGGCCAAGCGCGACGGCATGGTCCGCGCCGGCGACAGCAACTCCTTCTTCTACGGGTGGGTGCACAAGCGCAACCCCCGCACCTTTGCAGGCGTTGACGCCCAGGGCCGCACCCTCCTGGTCACAGCCGACGGGCGCCAGACGACGTCGCTCGGACTGAGCATCAAAGAAGCTGCGGACGTGGCCCGCTCACTGGGTATGGTCAACGCGATCAACCTCGACGGCGGAGGATCAACGACCATGGTCCAGGGCGGCCAGGTCGTGAATTCACCGTCCGACGCGACCGCTGAACGCCCGGTGGGGGACGCACTCCTCGTTTTGCCCGGCCGCAAAGGCTAGGACCGACCAAAGCCCCGCCCTCGGCACCCGCTGCCGCGGGCGGGGTTTTCTGCGTCCGGGAACGGCACACTAGCCGGGTCGGAGATCTCGACAGTTCCGGTGTCGGCACCGGGTATCCCCCTGGCTGACTGACACTACCTGAGCCCCTGCGGTAGAGGCAGGCACCGCCGCGTGGAAGCCAGGAAGACCGCTGTTCAGGAAGCTGTGCCGGGCTGGCGCACCGGAAGGAAGCGGGGAAGGTGCCGGCTTTCGGCAGAGACGTCTGCCCTCCCTGAATCATCAGAAAAGGCTTGAACTCCTCTGGCTTTGGGCTGGCTGCTGTTGTACGAGCGGAAGTGCATTGCGACCACCCGTCGGGCGCAGGTAGCTACTTGGTGACCGTGAGGTAGTACGTTGCCGTGATGGTTGACGGCGCTTGGCCGGGCTGCGTCAGGGTGCCACTGAATTTCAGAACGTGGGAGCCGGGGAGCAGGTTCTTGACGAGCGCAAAGTATCCGGAGTCCGCGCAGGGGTTCAGGAATCCTGCCGGCGCAGCAAAGAGGTTGTCGGCAGGCAGGTTCAAGCTGAAGACGGAGGATTGCTCGAAGCGGATCGTGTTCGGTTGCGGTGATCGGCCGTCGAGCGTCACGGAGAGGTTGCTCGCGCCGTTCTTGACGAAGGCGGACTGGGCCCGGACGAAGTCGACGGACTTGTTGTCGGTGGCGAATTCACGCTCTGTTGCCCCTGGCCGCCGCACGCACAGCTGAAGCGGAGGGCATCGGCCGATGTTCCGGTTCAATCAGCGGGGGTGCCCGACAGTCGTTCGGGATGCTTGGGTCTCTGCCGCGTTCCCGCCAGTATTCATCGCGCTGCCACAACGAAAAGCGAGTAGCCCAGATGCCGAAGACTGCCGTCCCCACAAAAAGAAAGGCCACCTTGGCCACCTGCCAAGGTAAGGAGTCGAACTGGCTTTCCCTGACCAGAACCGGCCTGACCGTGCGCCGTCGCACGTCGGCAGTCGTCGCTCTCATGACTGACGAACCTGCAAACCGTATAGAGTCTGTGCCCATGACCGCCACACCCACCGACGTCCCGGTTCAATCCGTCCAGCGCGTCGTCGTCGTCCACGGGTACGAATCGTCTCCGGACGCGAACTGGTTCCCTTGGCTTCAAAGCGTCCTCGAAGCTGACGGCATAGCAGTCACCGTCGTTCCTCTCCCCGACCCGGACGATCCTGACAAGGCAGCATGGGAGGACGCGGTCGGCGCGGCACTGGGAGTACCTGATGCGACAACGGTAGTTGTGGCTCATTCTCTCGGTGCGGTCACTGCCTTACGGGTCCTCGCGGCGCTGCCGGAGCCCTGGGAGCTGGGCGGTCTCGTGCTGGTCGCCGGCTTCACCGACCCACTGGAAGCACTGCCGGAACTCAATGGCTTTCTCGCAACTGACGTTGACGTTGAACGGGTGGCAACCAGCATTGGGGAACGAACAGTGCTCCGCTCCGACACGGATCCGTTCGTGCCGCCCGAAGCATCCGATGACCTCGCCAGGCGCCTGGGCCCACGTTTGCAGGTCCAGTCGGGTGCAGGACACTTCATGGCGGACGACGGCGTCACGAGGCTGCCGGCTCTCCTGGACGTGGTTCGGACCAAGTAGGGCTTCCGTGAAGTAGCCCCCGACTCCGTGGTGTTGGTTCGCAATGGGCCGCTGTCGATAGACGCCGAAGTGTCCCGAGGTTATAGTCGTCGCCCGACGGTCCGGCGTGGAAGGGGTCATCCGACAAGAGCTTGTCGAAAGCGAGCAGTGCACCGACCACGGTCTGCGCTGCGGCGAACCAGACCGTAAACTTCCACTAGCCACGAGCCATTCGCGGCCACTCCCTTGCGCCCCTCAGAAGTCGACATGAATCAGGCCTCCGGATGCTTCGGGTCTTTTGCCGCGTTCGCGCCGGTAGTCGTCACGCTGCTTCCGCACGAACTTCACGAAGTACGTCAACGCGCCCACCAACACAATCGCATACAGGGCTAAGAAGAAGACCACTCCCATGGTTCAGTGCGTGAGGCCGGCATCAACGCCCGTACAAGGGAAACGGCAATCCCCACAGCCGCCAGAACAGGGAACGCAAGCGGGATTCGCTGTCTTGCCGAGTGCTCATGGCCCATCCTAACCATTGCGTCCCGGCTGGCAATCGGACTCGGCTTATATCCTCTTCCTGGCGGTTCGCGTCGAGGATCTTTCGTAAGGCCCAAGGCTTGCCAGCTATTTCGATGTCGACCATGTCCGTGCGGAGCCGGATGACCTCGAGGCCCCGATGGATGGCGTGTCTATGCTCTTTTCGGCGATGGTCCCGGGCTCGGCTAAAGCAATGAAGGTGGTTGGGTTCGAAGCAGACGACAACGCGGCTACGGGCGGATGTTCTGATTCAACCTGAAGACATTGTCTGGGTCCCACGCGCGTTTGAGTCCGACCAGCCGCTCGTACTTCCCGTCTCCGTAAATCGAGCGTGCGTCCCTTTGCAATTCCGCGACGTCATTGACGTAGCGGCCCTGGGTGGCAAACCGCCCGACGTCGGCCATTCCGGCGCGGGCCCACTCACGGCAGGGCCCGTCGTGTCGCGTCCTCCGGTACCTGGGCGATCGCACGGCCCCCGGACCAGAATCCAAACTCGCCTTCGGCTCCCTGAGGAATCCCGTGGGCGTGCCGGACTGCCTGGTCGACTAACTCCTCCGGCAGGCTGTGGAGGAATGCGCTTTTCATGTAGAAGCGGTGGCCCCACGCCGCGGCCACGTCCCCGAGGCGCTGTGCCGTCAAGTGCGGTTTCGGTTCAATCGATCCGGCAACCGGCGGGCCGAACGCACTCAACCGTGCAAGATCCCGCTCGGCTTCGCGGGGCTGCCCACAGTGTAGGACCGAGACGGCGGCTATCGGCCGGCCCCCGATCCCGGACGGGAAGTTCTCCACCGGGAGCGCCAATCGGACGTAGAAGCCGAGCCACAGCTCGTCCGGGCCCGTCTCGGCCATCTGAACGAAGAGCTGCGCCAGCTCGCCGGCTCGCTCGATCGGGTGGACGACTGTTCCGTGTGTGACGGGATGGCCGAGCGCGTGGAGGGCGTACTCGAACGACACGGCGATGCCAAAGTTCGCGCCGGCTCCACGGACACCCCAGAAGAGGTCGGGGTTCTCATCCGCCGAAACGCGGACGATCCCGCCGTCGGCCGTCACGAGGTGGGAGACCACGCCGACAGGGCATACCAGACCAACTGATTGTGCCGCCTCGTCCAGCTCTGACAGCAGCGCGCCGCCGGCGCACACAGCTGTCCGCCGCTCGGGGTCGACCGTCGCGCCGCGCATACGCGAGAGGTCGATGACCATTCCGTCGTCGCACGTAGAGAATCCGGGGATGCTATGGCCGCCGCCGCGCACGGCGACCAGGAGGTCACGCTCGCGGGCGAACCGCAGGGCAGCGACGACGTCGGCCGTACCATCCGGCAGTACGACGAGCCCCGGCCTGCGGTCGACTAGACCGTTCCAGACCGCACGCGCCGCGTCGTACTTCGGCTCGCCGGGCCTGATCACCTCGCCGCCGAAGCCGTCGGCGAAGGCCCTCACCGTACGGGTGTCCAGCATGGCTCCATGGTAGGGCCGTGGTCTGCACGGCTGCCAGAGGACGGTGGCTAGGTTTCTGCCCCCTACCGCCCTTCACACGCCGCCGACAGTTCGCTAGTAGCGTCCCTGCACGAGATGGTTGCGCAACCTATCCGTCGACTCCGAAGCGTTCGATGCAGGGCGATCCAGAGTCGATGTCAATGTGCCGGAACGGCCGATTCCGATCCATCTGGACGACCCCGTGTAGTTGCCCTCTTTTGTTTCCGCGGGTTCCTCGCCCACCCGAGGAAGGAGACCATTCCAAAGTACTTGACTCTTTTTGCCCTGCGCTGAAGGACTAGAGCGCCCGATCGATGCAGAAGTGGTGCTAGGGCATCGGTGGGGGCCGACGTTTTACAGGTAGCGACCCCCACCATACGGGCATTGAGACTATTGCGGTGTTACGTAGGCGCCGGAGATCCCGCCGTCGACGAGGAAAGTAGAGGCGGTCATGAAGGAGGAGTCATCGCTCGCGAGGAAGGCGACGGCGGCGGCCATTTCCTCGGGTTCGGCAAAGCGTCCTAGGGGTACGTGGACCAGACGCCGGGCGGCGCGTTCCGGGTCGCTGGCGAAGAGTTCTTTCAGCAGGGGCGTGTTCACAGGGCCTGGGCATAGCGCGTTGACGCGTACGCCTCTGCGCGCAAACTCCACGCCCAGTTCCCGACTCATCGCCAGCACCCCGCCCTTGGAGGCGCTGTAG
The DNA here is from genome assembly GCF_030816935.1 of Arthrobacter sp. B3I9. Classification (NCBI taxonomy): domain Bacteria; kingdom Bacillati; phylum Actinomycetota; class Actinomycetes; order Micrococcales; family Micrococcaceae; genus Arthrobacter; species Arthrobacter sp. B3I9. Next base: position 1,989,756 of record NZ_JAUSYO010000001.1, on the reverse strand, counting down.
GAGATCTGCGATGTTGCCGCCCCCATCACGGCTACGAAGGAAGCGGTGTTGATGATGGATCCCTTGCCCTGTTCAAGCATGTAGGGGAGGGCATATTTGCAGCAGTAGTAAACGCTTGTGAGGTTGACCTCCTGCACTTTGCGCCAGGCCTCAATGCCGGTGTCGAGGATGGATGCGTCCTCCGGCGGCGAGATTCCTGCATTGTTGAAGGCGATGTCGACGCTGCCGTAGATCTCTTTGGCCTGGGCGAAAAGATTCTTGACCTCGTCTTCGTCGGTGACGTTAACGGGGACAAAGGTGCCGCCGACCTGCTCGGCTGCGTCTTTGCCGGAAGCGGGGTCGATGTCTGCGACGATGACGCGGGCTCCTTCGGCGGCAAGGCGCCTCGCAGTGGCCAAGCCGATACCGCTTGCGGCTCCGGTGATCACGGCGGTGCGGTTTTTGAGCCGGTTTGAGACAACTTCGAGTTCAGCCATGGGGTGTTCCTTTCGTTGGCGCTTGGTTCGCGCTTAGTGGCGTAGAGGGGTGTGCGGATGTTCTAGGTGGCGATGAAGACGTTTTTGACTTCGCTGAAGGCGTCCAGGGCGTCGGGGCCCAGTTCGCGACCGAGACCGGATTTCTTGAAGCCTCCGAACGGAGTCGAGTAGCGTACTGAGGAATGCGAGTTGACGGACAGGTTGCCGGAGTCCACGGCCCGGGCCATACGCAGGGCCCGCCCGACATCCGCTGTCCAGATGGAGCCGGACAGCCCGTAGTCGCTGTCGTTGGCGAGGCGGATGGCATCGGCTTCGTCGTCGAACGGTGTCACGGTGACCACGGGTCCGAAGATTTCTTCCCGGAAAGCCCGGTCCCTGGCGTCGTCCACGGCGAGCACGGTCGGCGGGAACCAGAAACCGGGACCTTCCGGGGCTGTGCCCTGGAAGGCGATCGGTGCGCCTGCGGGGACGTAACCAGCCACGGCTTGCCGTTGCTTGGCTGAGATCAAAGGCCCCATGGTGGTCGTCTCCAGGCCTGGATCCCCCACGGTGACGGCTTTGACTGCTGGCTCGAGCAGGGCCATGAAATCGTCATAGACATTTCGCTGGACGAGGATTCTCGAGCGTGCGCAGCAGTCCTGCCCGGCGTTGTCGAACACTCCCCCGGGCGCGGCCGCCGCAGCCCGCTCGAGGTCTGAGTCGGCAAAAATGATGTTGGCGCTCTTGCCGCCCAGTTCCAGCGTGAGCCGCTTGACCTGTTCGGCGCAGCCGGCCATGATGTGCTGGCCTACGCGGGTCGATCCGGTAAAGACGACCTTCCGGACGGCCGGGTGGGTGACAAAGCGTTCGCCGACGATGCTTCCGCTCCCTGGCAGGATCTGCAGCACTCCGGGCGGGATTCCAGCTTCGAGAGCCAACTCGCCGAGCCTGAGCGCGGTCAGAGGGGTAAGTTCGGCAGGCTTGAGCACCACGGTGTTTCCGGCGGCCAGGGCAGGGGCGAATCCCCAGGCTGCAATCGGCATCGGGAAATTCCAGGGAACGATGATGCCGACGACGCCGAGCGGTTCGTGGAAGGTGATGTTAACGCCGCCGGCGACGGGTATCTGCCGGCCGAAGTGTCGCTCCGGTGCGGCGGCGTAGTAGTTCAGGACGTCCCTGACGTTGCCGGCTTCCCATCGGGCATTGCTAATGGTGTGCCCGGAATTTGCTACTTCGAGCCTAGCGAGGTTTTCAAGGTCGGCGTCGACGGCGGCGGCGAACCGTCGAAGGAGGGCGGCGCGGTCTGCCGGGTTGAGCCGGCGCCACGTCTCGAACGCCACTGCTGCCCGTTGGATAGCCTCGTCCGTTTCCGGCGTTCCGTAGAGTTCGACCTCCCGGACAACTTCTTCGGTCGATGGATTGATGACGCCGTAGGTCTCGGTCGTAAGGGATGTCATAGTGTGGCTCCTGTCTGCTCTGTGCGTGCACGCTCCAGGCGGTAGCTTCGGGCGGCATCGACGAAGGCTTTGAACAACCGCAGGTCGGACTGGTTTTGTTCAGGGTGGAACTGGACGCCGACCGCCCACCCGTCGTCGTCGGTCTCAACGGCTTCAATGGTCCCGTCGGTCGCCCGGGCGGTAACCCGGAGTCCGGCGCCCAGCTCATCGAGACCCTGGTGGTGGTAGACGGGCGCAGTGGCTCCCGCGCCCAGGATCCGGTGGCAAAGCGACCCTGGCTCAGTTTCAAATGACACATCCCCGTAGACCCCGGGCGCGGGCTGGTATTCGGAATGCCCGAGTTCGTCAGGAAGGTGCTGCAGGAGAGTGCCGCCGCGTGCCACGTTGAGGATCTGAGCGCCGCGGCAGATGGCGAACAGCGGCAGGCCCCGTTCCAGGGCGGCAGCCGTGAGGGCAAGGTCGTGGCTGTCTCGGTGGTCCTGGCTGGCCGTGGCCGGGTGTGGAACGGCTCCGTAGCGGGACGGTGCGACGTCGGAACCGCCGATGATGATCAGCCCGTCGAGAATGTCGAGGACTGCCTCGTCGGTGCCGACCGGAGGTAGCAGGACCGGAGTGCCGCCGGCCTTTGACACCGACTGAATGTAAGTCCCGGGAACGATGGCAGCATCAGTGTGCCAGACACCCCAGCTGGCTGGCTGGTAGTACGTGGTCAGTCCAATGAGGGGCGGCGTTCCGAATGAACGGGTCATAGTTTTAGAGCCTTTCGAAGCCGCGCCGGAGTTCCCAGTCAGTAACTGCGCCGTTGAAGGCTGCCAGTTCGACGTCCGCGTAGTTCAAGTAATGGTGCACGACTTCTTCGCCGAATACTTCCTTGGCGATGGAAGATGATGCGAGGGCCTCACGTGCGTCCTGGAGCGTGGCCGGAACAGTGGGCGCCCCGGAGGTGTAGGCGTTGCCGGAGGTGATGGGCTCGAGTTCAAGTTCATTGTCGATTCCGTACAGGCCTCCGGCGAGCATGGCGGCCAGTGCGAGGTAGGGGTTGACGTCACCGCCGGGCAGTCTGTTTTCCATCCTGGCGCTCGGGCCGTGGCCTACCAGCCTGACCGAACATGTTCTGTTGTCGAGGCCCCACGCGACGGAGGTGGGCGCGAATGAGCCTTTGGCGAAGCGTTTGTAGGAGTTCACGTTGGGGGCGTAGAAAAGGGTGAATTCCCGCATCGTCGCCAGGACGCCGGCGATGAAATGGTCGTAGATCTTGGTGCGTTCCTGCTTCTCATCGTCCCAAAAGACAAGCGTGCCGTCGAGGCCGCGGAGGGACATGTGGATATGGCAGGAGCTCCCCTCGCGTTCGTTCGGCTTGGCCATGAACGTGATCGCCTGGCCCATCTGGTGGGCGATCTCCTTTGCGGCAGTCTTGTAGACAGCGTGGTTGTCAGCGGTCACGATGACCTCGTCATACTTGAACGCGATTTCATGTTGGCCCAAGTTGCATTCGCCCTTAGCGGACTCAACCAGCATGCCGGCCTGGTACATGGTGTTCCGGATGGTCCGGAGCAGGGGTTCGACCCGTCCGGATCCCAAAATTGAGTAGTCCACGTTGTATTTGTTGGCCGGCTCCAGTCCCTTGTATCCCAGGTCCCAGGCCTGTTCGTAAGTGTTGTTGTAGACCATGAACTCAAGTTCGGTCCCGGCCAGCGCCTTCCATCCCCGCTCGGCTGCTCGCTGTGCCTGGCGCCGCAGCATGGCCCGGGGGGACATGGGAACTTCCGTACCGTCGGTGGTGCTGAGGTCGCACTGGATCATCACGGAGCCGTCACGGTAGGGAAGGTCACGGATCGTATCCAGGTCCAGGTCAAAGACCATATCGCCGTATCCGGTGTCCCAGGACGTGACGTCGTAGCCGTCCACGGTGTTCATTTCCGTGTCCACCGCAAGGAGATAGTTGCAGCCTTCGGTGCCGTGCTCGAGGACGGATTCGAGGAAGAACTGTGCGTGGATGAGTTTTCCCTGCAGGCGCCCTTGCATGTCGGTGAAGGCGAGGACAACTGTGTCGGTTTCGCCGTTTTCGATCCGCTGCTTGAGCTGCTCTACAGTGAGCATGCGGTCGTTGCGGGGGTGGGTGGTTGGTTGTGTCATGGAGGCATGGCTCATTTCAGTAGTCCTTTCAGAAGCGCTGCGGTCGCGTCGCAGTGTGATTCCATGACGTCGCGGGCCCTCTTCGGCTCGCCGTCGAGGATGGCCTGGACGATCTCTCGGTGTTGCGCATTTGAGTGTTCGATGTTTTTGCTGAGGAACGGGATTTCTGCGAGGGCTTCACGGATGGTTAGTTGAAGGTATGCGCTGGCCTGGCTCAATTCGGTGGATCCGGCTGCTGTGGCAAACGCCAGGTGGAGCCTGGAGTCGGCTTGGCGGTAGTCCTCGGGGTCGGTGGACTTCTCGACTTCCTCCAGACAGGCCAGCAGCAGTGCCTGCTCCTGGCCCGTTGTCTGCCGGGATGCGGCCATGTAGCAGGAGCCGGGTTCCACGACCTGGCGGAAAACCAGCAGAGACATCATTTCGGCCTTCGTCCGAGATGTTGCTGTGAGGTCCGGGGTTTTGGAGTTCTGCTCCCGCGGTGCGACAAAGGTGCCGCCGCCGCGGCCACGGGTGGTGTGGACGAACCCGGCGGCCCGCAAGGCCGCAATTGCTTCGCGTAGGGTCGCACGTGAGACCTGCATCGTGTCCGCTAGGTCCCGCTCCGGCGGCAACCTTTCGCCGGAGCGGAAGACTCCGAGCTGGATGGCCGATCCCAGTTGTTCGACACATGATTCGAAAGCCATGTGTGTACGGACCGGTGCCAGTACTGCCGCAACGAGCGTGGCGAATTCAGTGCCTGCGGGTTCTGCTGACATCGGGTCTCCTGGGTCTTTGGTGGGTAAAGCGGACGGTAGGTTCAGTGCCGCCCGCTTTGCCTAGTGTCGCAGTCCGGGGTCCTCTTCGAGGAGCTCCCCGGCGTCCAGGGTCAGGTGCTCAGCCTCCTCGTTGGTCATGAAGTGTTTCTTGCCCTTCGTAAACCAGGAACCCGTCGCCAGCGCCAGAACCGCTACGACCGCCAGTGGCGCGTAATTGAAGGTGTCTACGGTGACGGGAGCTACCGGAGGCAGGACAAACAATACGCAGATGATTGCGACCCAGATGACGGCGATCCAGCCGATGGGGCGGCTCCACCGGCCGAGGTTCCACGGTCCTTGGGTGAAGTCCTTGTTCAACAGCCGCAGGAACACCGGAACGACGTAGGCGATATACAGGCCGATGACCGCGATGGACGTCACGGCAAGATAAGCCGTCGTGTTGACAAGCGCCGGCAGGGCCAGCAGCATAGCCCCTCCCACGCAAAGCCAGATGGAGTTCGTGGGAGTGCCTGTGCGTGCGTTGACTCTTGCCCAGATGCGCGACCCGGGAAGGGCGTTGTCACGGGAAAAGGCATACGTCATCCGCGAGTTGGCCGTCACGGAGGCCATACCGCAGAAGAACTGCGCTCCGCATACGATGAAGAGCAGGAACTTGGCCAGATCCGGGTTGTTCAAAGCATCCAGGAAGATCTGGGCCGGAGGCAGGCCCGTGTCCGTGGCCAGTGTCGCAGCCAGTCCGCTGTCCGAGCCGTCCTGGATAGCTGCGGTGATTGAGTACAGGAGAATCCAGCCGCCGATCACGGAGACGGCCACGCTCATCACAATGCCCTTGGGAGCCGCCACAGCGGCGTTCTTGGTTTCCTCTGCCACGTGGGCAGAAGCGTCATACCCGGTGTAGGTGTACTGCGCCATAAGTAGTCCCATCAAGAAGACGTACGGGCCGAAGTCCCATCCGGTTTCGTTGTGCCAGGTTGTCATGGTCCACGCGAAGCTCTGGTGGTTGGTCGGAAGGATCCACAGCGCGCCGATGATAATGGCCGCACCTGCGATGTGCCACCAGGCGGAGACGTTGGACAGCAGGCTGACCAGGCGTACCCCGATCGTGTTGAGGAGTGCGTGTATCAGAAGGAGGACGACGAACAGGCCGAATGTGGAGTAAGGGTTCGGCTCAATGCCGAAGGTCAAGGCGGCGAAGGCCATCATGGTGGTGGCACAACCGAAATCTATGGCCGCCGTCACGGCGATTTCGCCCAAGAAATTGAACCAGCCGACGTACCACGCCCACTCGCGTTTGTTGCGCCTGGCAAGCCGCCCGGCCCAGAAGTACAGTCCACCTGCCGTGGGATAGCGGGAACAGATCTCGGCCATCGACAGGGCCACACAAAACACGAGGACACCAGCGATTGGCCACCCCAGGTTGATGGCCGCAGGCCCCCCGGAACGCAATGCAATCGAATATGACGTGATGCAGCCGGCAAGGATGGAAATGATGGAAAACGAGACGGCGAAATTCGAAAAACCGGACATCCCGCGCTTGAGTTCCTGCTTGTATCCAAGCTCAGCGAGTGCGGCCGCGTCCGCGTCCATGTCCTGCACGGGCAGTGCCGAGATCACTTCTGATTCACGATCACTCATAGGTATTCGCTTTCTTCAGGAGAAAAAGTTATCGGATACCACAGTGTGATCTGGCTAACAGGATTAAGTCAATGGTCTGACTTCATACCTTTTTTTCCGCGCCTCGTTCCATGCTGGCTGCACCAGGGCACGGGGTCGGCGGCAAGGCTCACCCCCCAATCAGGTGACGATCGGCAATTACGGCGGAATTGTCCTTTCTGATGCCCGTAACTGGAAACTGACCACAGCTTTGAAGATCACCGCCGGCGGGTCCTGGACAGTCAAGCTTGTCCACCTGGCGAGCGTGAGGTCCTTCGACGACTCGGCGCCGATGACCGGCGCCGGAGATGACGTCTTCTACTACAGGGGGCCCGCCAAGGCAGTGACATTCACCCACGACGGCTCGTCCAACATTGCGGTGCATACCTTCGGCAGCCGCCCGGACCTGCTCGTGAATGAGATAGGTCGCTACACGGAGACAGTGGTCTGGTCCCGGGCTTGTACCAGGTCACCGCTGACGGGCACTGGTCCGCGATCTTGAAGTAGTGACGCAAAGATGGAGCCGCCGGCCCTCATGCACGGCACGAGGTGAGAGCCGTCGGTGTCCATCTGGAACGTGGGGCGCATAGCAGTAGCTCCTCCACCGCAGCCCATTTATAGGACCGGGCCAGGCCGGAATGGCTGCTCGCGCTGGGAGGGCGCTAGGCGGAGTCAAGTCAGGTGGGCGTCAATGGGAAGCCGCGAATCCACGGCGGTCCTCCATGCTGCGGCGCTCGTCTTGGGGGAAGAGCCCGGCCAGGATCCGATCGGATTCCGCCTGTGCCGCGACGTCGAAGGCTCCTCCTGTGATCAGCAACTCGTCAGCTCCGGAGGTCGCGAGCAGGTGCTGGACTTGGGTCCGCACCTCGGAGGCCGTGCCGTACAGCGATGTGGACAGGCTCCTTTCGACCGCTTCTTTTTCCCGGAGGGTCAGCCCGGCCCACTCGGTCGGACCCATGGGCGCCAAGGCAGCGAATTCGCCGGTGGTCCTGGAGCGGGCCAGCGCGACGGCTTCGGGCAGAAGCAGTTCCCTTGCCGCCTGACGGGTGGCGGCCACTGCTACGTTGGCGGAAACCAGGATAAAGGGCCGCTCGAACCAGCGTGATGGACGGAACTGTGAGCGATACCTTTCCAGCGCCGGGAGCGTGCCGTTCTGATCTGTCCGGAACACGGCTGGCCCGCCCAACACCACAGCCAGGCCGGCACGGGCTGCAATATCGATTCCCGAACCGGTGGCCAGCACGAATACCGGTGTAGCCGAATCGTTCCGCGGCCGGGCAGTGATGGACGCGGCTCCGGACAGGTAGGCAAGCAGTTGGGCCAACTGGTCTTCAAACCGCTCCGCATCCTGTTTCCCGGCGCGCAGCGCATTCCGGACCGCCGGGGTGAAACCGACAGACCGCCCGACGCCCAAGTCGATCCGCGCGGGATGCAGAGCCTCCAGCGTGGCCGCCTGTTCGGCCACCACGAGTGGTTGGTGGTTGGGAAGCATGATGCCTCCTGAACCGACGCGGATGGAGTGCGTCCGGGCAGCAACGGCGGCCATCAGCACGGCCGGAACGGAACCGGCAATGCCTGGCACCGCGTGGTGCTCTGCAACCCAGAAGCGGTGGTAACCCCATTCCTCGGCCCGCTGGGCCCGTTCCAGCACCCGGTTCAGGGCGTCCGCAGCAGGAAACCCGTCCCGGGCGTTGGCACGGTCGAGAATGGAAATCCGGGGAAGGGGAAGGGCCATACTGCTGGAACCACTCCGGGCGAGGAAGAATTCCGCTCCGGAACGACGCGGGTACGGAATCCGGGTTTGATACTGACCAAGCTAATGTGTGCGGACGGCCGAGGCCCGCCCCGGGGCCCAGGCGTTCTGCCAGTGGATCTTGATGGCGTCCGCGATGGGGTACTTGGCAACATCCACGGTCGGGACGACCGGGCCTCGTTCTCGTGTTCGATGTCGATGTCGACAACAATCGCCAACCGGCTCAGCCTTCGCCAAACCGTTTCGCCGACTAGTGATCCAACCGCCAGCAGCTTCCGATCGCAAAATCAGGTAGCTGGCCAACTGCTTGGGACAGTTCGCCAACTACCGTGAAACGTGGCCACCTAAGTTGGCAAATGGCCAAGTACCCTGGAATCTCACAACTAGAGTTGGCGTTTTGGACACTAATTGGCGAAACCGGAAGTGGACGGCGATGTCCAGTACGGCCGAAGATTAACAATCATCCCCTGTGTCTAGAGGCTTTTCCGACGGAAATTAACACTCAATGGGCGCTGTTTTCCAAATTTTTAGGTGCCCACCAAAGAAGCTGTTCCAATTTAGTCAGCCTTTTTTCAACGTCCGCTGCTCAACGCGCCACATGGGTGCTCATGCGCGGCCGACTCCAATACACGACTGGCGGGCCGCCTCGGACTGGAGAGCGACGCCCGAAAGCGAAGTGCTGCTCTCACTGGAGAGGGCGCTAGCCCAGGTTGCGCGCCGCTGAAGTCGAAGTAGCTGTAGCAGTTCAAAGCCCTTACCGATAGGAGCACGCACAAGGGCGGCGCCCACCTCGATACGATCTTCCGTGTCGACCTGATCGTCGCCGACATGCCATCGTCGCCGATGCCGAGTTCAACGAGTGCGTCTTCAAAAACGCTCGCGAATTCTGCTCCCGTCGGCGCCGAAAGCCGGTATCCATCGGCGAAGCATTGAATTCCAGTGCCGCTTGCAGCGAGGGTCAGAAACCGTGGGTTCGACTCCTAGCCGATAAACCATATTTTCGACTTCTGGTGTGTCACCAAGCTGGCGCCAGATCGCGGGCAGGTAGGGGTCTCGGTAGCGGCCTGAGGGCCGTGAATGGCTTCTACGGCGGGTTCGTGCGGAACGTGGGGCCCCTTGGGTGGTGTTTGGGACGTTATGTACCGCGTGGATGAGCAGCCGTTCCGGGCGCTGGCTGAATTTTTCCGAAATCCAGAATATTTCGTATGCCCAGGCTATGCCGTAGTGCGTTCGGGCAAGTTGCCTGGGATCCGGGGCGGAGACCGTGCCGTTCGAGCGGGCGTCCGAGCTTGAATCCACCGTCACCTCACAGTGGGCTCCGGGGATGGTGCCCGAGAGCAGGTCCCGTGTAAAACGCCGACGGGACGGACAATCGTCGAGGAAGCAGAACGGTTGAGCTCCGAGACCGAGCCTACTTGCGTCCACTGTCAGGACCTGGCGGTAAGAGGTCTTAGATCCAGGTCAGGCTCGCTGGGCCGTTCCTATCCGGACTGCCTAATGGGGCACTTTTGGACGCCCATCCATGTGCACGGATTTTGCTGATGCCTGCATACCGAGGGGCGAAGAATGGAGCGGCGCAGATAGACCAGACAGAGAACGATGAGTCCATTGGAACACTTGTCATGACCGCTCGCGAGGATCGGCCACTTCGGGTGCGCGGTTCGGAGCGCATCTCAACGGACAGCCCCTCCGTCGCGGCGAAGACGGCGCCTCCCGAAACGTCGGGGCGGGCACTCATTGGGCCGCCGAACTCTCCGGCACAGCTGCTCCTGCTCCAGCGGCGTGCGGGCAATCGCGCGGTGAGTCGGGCCGTCCAAGGTGTCACTGCTTCCGAACCTCTCAGCCTCGAAGCCCCCATGCAGGTTCCCGTGTTTGCGAGCGAGGTGGCGTCGCCTGCGCCGAAAGACACTGTGACAGCGGGCACTACAGCCGCCGAATGGCCGCTCGAAGCGGGAGCTCACGCAATACAGCGCGGCGTCCTGGGCTCCATCGTCGGCACAGCGTCCGCGGCGTTGAACTGGGGTAGGCAACACATTGTCAACCCGATACGCAACCTCGTCGCCGGTGTCGCCGACAAGGTGAGCGCGTTGGGCGGCCAAGTTTCAACCGCCCTGTCGACCGTCAAAACAAGTTGGGGTGATCTGGCCGCACCTCATAAGCTGCTGCTCAAGGGCGCCATCGCAGTCCGACGGACCATGGCCGCCGACCTCATCGCTCAGGAGCGACAAGAACGGCGAGCGGCGGCGCAGGCTGACGGCGAGCCTGTCGGCTCTGTGCCACCGGGCCCGCTCGAGCAACTCGAGCAGCAGGCGCAACGTGCTGACTCGCTCGCTGAGGGAGCCATGGGCGTCCATGACGAGATCATCGAGGGCGCCGTTCTCGGTGACTTCAAGGAGAACCCCAGCGGCTGGAACACCATCGGTCAGATCGCCACTGGGTTCATACCCTACGCCGGGCAGGTGGCAGACGCCCGAGACACCATCGCTTCACTGCGGAAGATGAGCCAGGGCGGTTGGAAGAACCCTGGGGAGTGGGTCAACCTGGGACTTACCCTTATCGGCTGGGTCCCGGGGATTGGAGACATCATCAAGGGCGTGGGCAGGGGTGCAAGCCGCTTCTTGCGTCGGGGCGGAGAAGCACTGCTCAGGCGTGGGCGTGTGCTCTTTAATGGTGTACGCCGTGCGGTACCGAAACTGCTCGGCAAGGCCGCCGCTGTGGGACGCCGCCTTTCCGCAGGTGCAAGGCGGCTCACTGGACGGGTCATCTCCGGCGCGCGCGCCGCTGGAGGCCGGATCGTCTCGGCGGGCCGGTCCTTGGTGACGGGCACGGCAAGGCTGGTCGCGCGCGCGCGGGCCACGGTGTCCGAGTTGACCGGGCGTGCCCGGTCAGGGGCCCTCAGCCTACTGACCCGCGGGCGCGAACTCCTCGGGCGAGCCGGCCGCCTTATGCAGTCACTCGCCCGCGGCGCCTTCGGCGGGGTCGAAAATGCCGTTGGTCGCGTGAGCGAGCGAGTCGCTCAGGCATTGAATCGGGCGAAATTTGTCGCCTCGGACCTGGCCGCGCGAGCCGCGCGCCAGCTGGCGGAAGCCCGCCGTAGCGCAGCCCAGCTGCTGCAAGGGGTGCGGCAATCGGTGCAGGCCTTGGCGCAACGGGCGCGAGAAAGTGCTGCCCGAGCACTGCGCACCGCCCGAGCCGCGGGTCAACGGCTGCTCGCTCAGGGTGTGGCGAAGGTGACGGAGCTTGCCGCTAGGGCCAAAGGGCTGAAGAACCGAGCCGTTGCCGCGGCCAGAAAAAAAGCGGCTGACATGCGGCTACGTATTGAGAAGGCAGCGCGCCGCAAGATCGGAGAACTGAACCAGCGCTTTGGAAGGACGAAGAAGGTAGAGAACCCGGTCAACCTCGCAAACCCCGACAGGACCAGGCATATCCTGGAGGGAGACGTGACCGGAGGCGGCCACCGGTGGCCTGGTGGTCCGGGAAAGTCCGCGTTTCCGCGTAGCTGGTCGGATGAGAAGATTATGCATGAGATCTCCGACATCGCCACGGACATGAGTCTGCCGCACATTCAAATCAAAGGCGCCCCGGGCGCGGCTTTCACAAAAAAGGGGGAGCCTGCCCGTTTCAAAGTCGAGGGCGAACGGGATGGCAAACGCATCCGGGTGATTCTGGAGCCTCGCGGCGTGGGCATAGTCACCGGGTTCCCCATTTGAGAAGGAGATCGATGTGAAGATTAGCAACCTGCGAGACGTGGAGCACGCGCTCCGGTGGTCCCTCGCCGCAGTTCAGGACGATCTGCGGCCCGAGGACGTCTCTAACGTGCGTGACTTCCTCGATGCGGGTGAGCCGGGCCTGGCGTTGGACACCCTGTGTACCCAGCTGTACGAGTTCGGCATCACGGTCAACGCCGCCATTAGAGACACGCTCGAAGCGGTCGGCAAGCACATGGGAATGGATGCCACCCTGTGGACCGACCTGAAAGTGTTCAACGGCGAGGAGGGAGACACATAAGGTTGAACGCGCCCTTTTGAGGGCCTCGTGCATCGGCCCGGGTCTCACTTGCCGTGGCCCCCTGCACCGCACCGCAGGAATATTTTGAGTACATGCCGCCGTAACTTTGTGCCGTCCGGGCTGTCGACTAGGAAGGGCTCGGTGACATGGAACTGGACCTTGATGACTAGCGCCTACCGGGACGACCGGGATGCGGAGGAAAACGGCGAGTGGGTGACCGCTGTGCGCGGTTATATGCTGGTCAACGACGACCCAGCATACCCGGAAGCAGCTGACCGGCGCACCGTCTGCCAAGTCAGGCAGAAAGCTCTTGAGTTGCAGGACGAACTGCTATTGCATGCGGAGTCCGGGAACTGGAAGGCAGTCTTGGACATCGGTGAGGAATTACGGACTCTGGATCCGGCAGCGGCCGGCCCCGAGGGTCGAACCACACATGCGCAATTAGAGCTTCTCTACGCACGTGCTCGACGGGCGGATAATGCCGGGAAAGTGCAAACCGCCCGCCGTTTGATGTACAAAAGAGTGCGCCCCCCCCAATAAGAGACTGGTCGATAGTCGTGCAGAATGCGTTCGACCAACCCATTTGGGAAGTGGGGCATTTTCCACTGGTCGCGAGCATAGCCCAAGAATTCCGCCAACAGGCGGTTGCAACAACAATATGAAAAATGGGGAAATGACTACTCACGAAGCACTTGATGCTGGCATCATGCCGGAAGTACCGCCGGCGCCAAACCACGCACCAGCACCAGCACCAGCACCAGCACCAGCACCAGCACCGAAGCCTAAGCGGCTGAAGTTAGCGAAGCTCCGGTCGGTCAACGGCGCCCGGATCATATTGGGCTCGCTGCTGGCTTTGCTGCTGATCGTCACCTGGTTGGCCAATAACCCCGGCTTGCAGAGTGGCAACAGCCCGTCCGATTGGAAGTCGGAACTCAGCGCGGCCGATTTAAAGAACACCATGAACAACGGCGAGACCAAGGGCGCCCCGCAGCAGACAGTTATCAACGGCTGGTATGCCAACGACATTGCCGCTGTCACTGCTGCGCAGAACACCTACATTGCCGCAAGTTCTGCCCGGAACGGGAATCTTTTGATGCTTCTGGGCCTCGGAATGGCCGGCGAGCTGATTATCCGTGGGGCTGAGCGCGCACGCATCAACCGCCGAGCTACCGCGTAGCGCTTTCCTGCAGGTCGGCGGACCTCACTTCTGGTAAATATCCCGACGATGCCCTAGGTTGACGACCACTACCAGTAGCACGTCGTCCTGGATGGTGTAGATGATCCGATAGTCACCCACACGGACCCGATAACCTGGACGGCCGCTCAATGCAATGGCTTTGGGCGGCCGTGGGTCTTGGCCGAGGAGCGCGATAGCACCTTGAATGCGTTCTTTGTCCTCGGGATGAATTTTCTTGAGTGCGCGGATGGCCGCAGGTCTTAGCTCAATCCGGAAGGGACTCATGCCCAGCCCAGATCCGCCTTCACTTGTACCCAGGGAATGTTCTCGCCTTCTTCCGCCATCGCTGCATCGAATGCCGCAATGTCCTCGACTTCTTCCAAAGCATCAAGCATCTGCTCATACCGCTCTGGCGATACTAGGACTGCTGCCCGATGTCCGCGGCGCTCGATGAAGACCGGCTCCGACTCGGCCTTTTCGATGAGCTCCGGTAAGTGTGATCGCGCGTCAGTGATATTGATGGTCGACATGAAACAAATGTACATCCGCTAGCACCAGATGTACATCTGCTCCATGCGAAACGAGCGGGACTAGAAGTCCCAGTCCTCATCCTCAGTATTAACAGCCTTACCAATCACGTAAGACGAACCCGACCCCGAGAAGAAGTCGTGGTTCTCGTCCGCATTGGGTGACAGGGCCGAAAGGATGGCCGGATTCACGTCGGTGACGGAAGCCGGGAACATGGCCTCGTAGCCCAGGTTCATGAGGGCCTTGTTTGCGTTGTAGTGCAGGAACTTCTTGACGTCCTCGGCCAGGCCGACGCCGTCGTACAGGTCGTGGGTGTACTGGACCTCGTTCTCGTACAGCTCGAAGAGCAGCTCGAACGTGTAGTCCTTGATTTCCTGCCGGCGCTCTGCGGAAACCGTCTCGAGGGCGCGCTGGAACTTGTAGCCGATGTAGTAGCCGTGGACGGCCTCGTCGCGGATGATCAGGCGGATCAGGTCGGCCGTGTTTGTCAGCTTGGCCCGTGAGGACCAGTACATCGGGAGGTAGAAGCCCGAGTAGAACAGGAAGCTCTCCAGCAGCGTGGAGGCCACCTTGCGCTTCAGGGGGTCATCTCCCTGGTAGTAGTCCATGACGATCTGGGCCTTCTTCTGAAGGTTCTCGTTCTCGGTGGACCAGCGGAACGCCTCGTCGATCTCCTTCGTGGAGGCCAGCGTGGAGAAGATGGAGGAGTAGCTCTTGGCGTGCACCGACTCCATGAACGCGATGTTCGTGTAGACAGCCTCTTCGTGGGGCGTCAGCGCGTCCGGGATCAGCGAGACGGCGCCGACGGTGCCCTGGATGGTGTCCAGCAGGGTCAGCCCGGTGAACACACGCATGGTGAGCTGCTGCTCAACCGGCGTCAGCGTGTTCCACGACTGCACGTCGTTGGACAGCGGCACCTTCTCCGGCAGCCAGAAGTTGTTGACCAGGCGGTTCCAGACGTCGACGTCCTTTTCATCCTGGATGCGGTTCCAGTTGATGGCCTCGACGTGGCTAAGCAGCTTGACCTTCTCGGTCATGTCATCCCCTAAATGTTGGGTTGGTTCTCGAGTTAAAGCGTACGAGGGCGGGCGGCCGCCCGCCGTCGTACTGTCACGATTTAGTTGAAGATTAAAGCATGCAGCTGACGCAGCCCTCAACCTCAGTCCCTTCCAGCGCGAGCTGGCGGAGACGGATGTAGTAGATGGTCTTGATGCCCTTCTTCCAGGCGTAGATCTGGGCCTTGTTGATGTCGCGCGTGGTGGCGGTGTCCTTGAAGAACAGCGTCAGGGACAGGCCCTGGTCCACGTGCTGCGTGGCGGCGGCGTAGGTGTCGATGACCTTCTCGTAGCCGATCTCGTACGCGTCCTGGTAGTACTCCAGGTTGTCGTTCGTCAGGTACGGCGCCGGGTAGTACACGCGGCCCAGCTTGCCTTCCTTGCGGATCTCGATCTTGGACGCCACCGGGTGGATCGAGGAGGTGGAGTTGTTGATGTAGGAGATCGAGCCTGTCGGCGGCACGGCCTGAAGGTTCTGGTTGTAGATGCCGTGCTCCATGACGGAGGCCTTCAGCGCCAGCCAGTCTGCCTGGGTGGGGATGTGGACGTTCTTGAACAGCTCCGCAACCTTCTCGGTCTGCGGCACCCATTCCTGCTCCGTGTACTTGTTGAAGAACTCGCCGGAGGCGTACTTGGACTTCTCGAAGCCGCCGAAGGTCCGGCCGGTTTCGATGGCCAGCAGGTTGGAGGCGCGAACCGCGTGGTAAACCACCGAGTAGAAGTAGATGTTGGTGAAGTCCAGGCCCTCTTCGGAACCATAGTGGACCCGCTCGCGGGCCAGGTAGCCGTGCAGGTTCATCTGGCCGAGGCCGATGGCGTGGCTCTGGTCGTTGCCGCGGGCGATCGAGGGCACCGACGTGATGTTGGACATGTCCGAGACCGCCGAGAGGGAGCGGATGGCCGTCTCGATGGTCAGGCCGAAGTCCGGCGAGTCCATGGTCTTCGCGATGTTCAGCGAGCCCAGGTTGCAGGAGATGTCCTTGCCGGTCTGGTCGTAGGACAGGTCATCGTGGTACGTCGTGGGCTGGGAGACCTGGAGGATCTCGGAGCACAGGTTGGACATGATGATCTTGCCGTCGATCGGGTTTTCCCGGTTCACGGTGTCCTCGAACATGATGTATGGGTAGCCGGATTCGAACTGGATCTCGGCGAGGGTCTGGAAGAACTCGCGCGCCTTGATCTTGGTCTTCTTGATCCGGGAGTCGTCCACCATCTCGTAGTACTTCTCGGTGACCGAGACGTCGGAGAACGGCATGCCGTAGACCTTTTCGACGTCGTACGGCGAGAACAGGTACATGTCCTCGTCCTTCTTGGCCAGCTCGAAGGTGATGTCCGGGATCACGACGCCGAGCGAGAGGGTCTTGATGCGGATCTTCTCGTCCGCGTTCTCGCGCTTGGTGTCCAGGAACCGGTAGATGTCCGGGTGGTGGGCGTGCAGGTACACGGCACCGGCACCCTGGCGGGCACCGAGCTGGTTGGCGTAGGAGAAGCTGTCCTCGAGGAGCTTCATCACGGGGATGACGCCGGAGGACTGGTTCTCGATCTGCTTGATGGGCGCGCCGACCTCGCGGATGTTGGTCAGGGCGAAGGCCACGCCGCCGCCGCGCTTGGACAGCTGCAGGGCGGAGTTGATGGAACGGCCGATCGACTCCATGTTGTCTTCGATGCGGAGCAGGAAGCAGGAGACCAGCTCGCCGCGCTGGCGCTTGCCGGCGTTCAGGAAGGTGGGGGTGGCCGGCTGGAAGCGGCCCTCGATGATCTCGTCCACCATCTGCA
The DNA here is from genome assembly GCF_030816935.1 of Arthrobacter sp. B3I9. NCBI lineage: Bacteria > Bacillati > Actinomycetota > Actinomycetes > Micrococcales > Micrococcaceae > Arthrobacter > Arthrobacter sp. B3I9. The sequence goes on along the minus strand of NZ_JAUSYO010000001.1, from coordinate 1,973,003 downwards.
GCGCGAGCTTCTCGTCGCCGCGGGCCAGGTGCAGGGCCACCATGCACACGCGGTCCTCGTAGCGCTCCAGGAAGCGCTTCCCGTCGAACGTCTTCAGCGTGTAGGAGGTGTAGAACTTGAACGCGCCGAGGAAGGTCTCGAAGCGGAACTTCTTCTTGTAGGCGCGGCTGTAGAGCTCGCGGATGAAGTTCATCGTGTACTGGTCGAGGGTTTCGCGCTCGTAGTACTCGTTCTTGACGAGGTACTCGAGCTTTTCCTCAAGGTCGTGGAAGAACACGGTGTTGTTGTTCACGTGCTGCAGGAAGTACTGGTGCGCCGCCTCGCGGTCCGCCTCGAACTGGATCTCACCGTTCGGGCCGTAGAGGTTCAGCATGGCGTTGAGCTCGTGGTAGCCCAGGCCCTTGTAGGCGGCCGGCATCTCGTGCTTCCCGGTCTTCTCGACGGCGGTGAGCGCGGAGGCGCCGGAGCCCTCAGTTACTGCTGTGCCTGCGACAGTCGTGTCCAAAACTCTTCCAATCCTTGTTGAACCCGCTGGACGTCCTCGGGGGTGCCCATGAGCTCAAATCGATATAGGTGGGGGACATTGCACTTCGCCGCGACGATGTCGCCGGCCATGCAGTAGTTGTCCCCGAAATTCGTGTTCCCCGCGCCAATCACGCCGCGGAGCTGTTGCCGGTTGCGGGGATCGTTCAGAAAGCGGATGACCTGCTTCGGAACTGATCCCTCTCCCCCGGTACCGCCGTACGTGGGAACCACCAGCACATAGGGTTCGGATGCCACGAGCGCGGGTTCCCTCGCGAGGAGGGGGATCCGGGCCGCATCGAGGCCGAGCTTCCGGACGAAGCGTGCGGTGTTCTCCGACGTTGAGGAGAAGAAGATGAGGTGGCTGGCGGTCCGGACTTCCGCCGCGGCGGCAGTTTGGGCTGCCACCGGCGCGTCGGCCACCGCCGGTGCGGCTGGTGCCATGGAAGTCACCTCATCTCGGGCTGCGTTTCAGGCTACGGCGACAGCGGCAGCCTGGGCCAGTTCTTCGATCTTGTCCGGGCGGAAACCGGACCAGTGGTCCTGGTCCGTCACGACAACCGGGGCCTGCATGTAGCCCAGGGCCTTCAGTCGCTCGAGGGCGTCGGCATCCTGGGAGATGTCGACACTCTGGTAGGTGATGCCCTTCTTGTCCAGCGCGCGGTACGTTGCGTTGCACTGAACACAGGCCGGCTTCGTGTAAACCGTTACAGTCATGGTCCCTGTCCCCTTTGTCTTGCTAATTCTCTGGTTTTTGCTAAGTCTGCGGTTCTTGCTAAGTCTGTGGTTCGCCGGGAGTGGCTGGCCGATCCGGGACCGTGGTCCTGGTCCGTTCCATAGCTGGCTGCTGCTCCGCTCGAACTGTATGTCGATACTACATGTAGTGCGCGAGCCCGATGTGGACCCCAAGATGATGTATTACAAGTATGTCATTTAACCCACCTTTAATCCACAGGCAGAGGGGTTCAAAATGTCCGGGTTTCTGCTGTTTTCGAGGACGATACCCACACCCTGTGGAGCACTTACGCACAATTAATAGGCCCGCGTGTCGCCGCAGAGACGGCGTGTCGGCCGCCCGGCGGCAGGTCCCCTCCGGTGGCGGCGGACACCACATGTAGTGTCCGGAAACACGAAGAAGGCGGACACTGTGCGGTGCCCGCCTTTCGCGTTGCAACTCCCCTGCCCGGCCCTAGCCGGCGGCAGGCTTGTCCAGCACGATCTGCTGGACGTCCAGATATCCGGTCTCGAAGCCGGCGCGGCAATAGCACAGGTAGAACAGCCACATCCTCTGGAAGATCTGATCGAAGCCGAGGCCGCGGACCTCCTCTGCGCGGGCCCCGAAGCGCTCCTCCCAGAGCCGCAGCGTCTGCGCGTAGTGCTCGCCCATGGCCAGCCTTTCCCGGACACGGAGGCCGGTCTGCTTCTCGGTGATGTCCTCGATGGCCCGCACCGAGGGGATCACGCCGCCCGGGAAGATGTACTTGTGCACCCATGTGTAGCCGGACCGGGTGGCGAGCAGCCTGTCGTGGCTGATCGTGATGGCCTGGATGGCCACCTTCCCTCCCGGAGCGAGGACCCGCTCGATCGTCTGGAAGTACGTGGCCCAGTACTCGTAGCCCACGGCCTCGATCATCTCCACCGAGACGACGGCGTCATACTCGCCCTCCACCGCCCGGTAATCCTTGAGCTCGATGGTGACAGCGTCGGCGTAGCCGGCGTCGGAAATCCGCCGGCGGGCGAGCTCCTGCTGCTCGCTGGAGAGCGTGACGGAGTACACGGTGGCGCCGCGGGCGGCGGCCCGGAGGGCCAGTTCGCCCCAGCCGGTACCGATCTCCAGCACCCGGCTCCCCTGCCCGACGCCGGCCTTGTCCAGCAGGCGGTCGATCTTCGCCCGCTGCGCGGACGCCAGCCCGTCCCAGCCGACGCCCTTCAGGGCCTGCCCGGATTCCGGGAACAGCGCGCTGGAGTAGGTCATGGTCTCGTCCAGAAAGGTGGCGAAGAGCTCGTTGGAGAGGTCGTAGTGCCGCGAGATGTTCGAGCGGGTGTTCTGCTCGGTGTTGCGTTCCTTCCGCGGCTGGCGTGGAACATACAGGCCCCGCAGTCTCTGCAGCGGCTCCGGCACGAGGGTCCCGACCCGCGCGGCAAAGACCTCCATGACCGCGGTGAGGTCGTCGGCATCCCAGTCGCCCGCCATGTAGGACTCGCCCAGGCCGATCAGGCCGCCCTCACCAAGCCGGGCGGCGAAGGCCGCGGGCCGGTGGATGGTCATCACCGGGTACGCATCTCCCGGTGTCTGCCCGGGCGCGCCGTCCGGCGAGGAGGGCTGCCCCAGGACGCTGCCGTCGGGATAGCGGACTTCGAGCGGAAGCCGGCGGACGGCAGCTTTGAAGATGGCGTCCGCGGCCCGGCCCGCAACCCGGGCCAGGAGGCCCGAGGGAACCGTGGCGATGGCGGGCCAGAGTGCGGCGTCCACGGTGCGGGGGGCCCCGGGCGCTGCGTATGGCACCCGGCCCCGGACAGTGGCGGGCCGTGCAGCGGGTGTTGCCGCTTGGCCGCGCCCTGCGGCGGATCCGGTCGCTTCGGTGATTGTCACTGAACTGCCTCCTGTGCGGGATGGTGTGGTCTTTTGATGACGGGCAGCCGGCGTGCCCAGAGCTTGATGCCCTGCCAGCGGATCTGGGCGCTCACCCGCAGTGGCGCCAGCGGGACCGCGAGCGCCGTGGCGAGAATGGCCATGACGGTGGCCTCGCGCCGTTCGCCGTCCATGGTGGCGACAAAGGGCTGGTGCCCCTCCCGCTCCAGGACGATCGCGACGGCAAGCCGTTCCCCGGGTACCGGCAGTTTCATCCGGTACTCGCCGTCGACCTCGTTGAACGGGGAGACGTAGAAGGCCTTGGGCACGCGGGCCCGGCCGGCGCTGTCCGGTTCGAGGACGTAGCAGTGCCGTTCACCATAGGTGTTGTGGACCTCGGCGACGACGCAGCGCAGCTCCCCTGCCGAGTCGTGGCACCAGAACAGGCTCAACGGGTTGAACACGTGCCCCAGGACGCGGGCACTGGCCAGCATGCTGATCCGTCCGCCGTCGAGCGCGATCCCACGGGTGGCCAGAAAGCGTTCCACGTTGCCGCGCAACGTGCCCTCGGGATCACCAAGGTGGTCGCTGATCCGGAAGCCGGCCAGCGGCCGAAGCAGGAGCGGCAGCGCCGGGAGGTTGTCGACGTCGACATACCAGCTGTAGCTGCGGTAGGTGAAGGCACTGCGGAGCGGGGTGCGCCGCACGTGGGCGATGGACGTGCGGTAGATCGCTGCAGTTGCGCTCATGCGCCCTCCCCGGATACGGCCATGAGGTCCGGATCAGCGGGAACGGCCCGGTCCTGCTCATTGAGCACGACGGCGGGCCCGTCCCAGTCGCGTCCCAGCCGCGCCGCGGCCCGGACGCCGGCGAGCGCGCCGTCCTCGTGGAAGCCCCAGCCCTGGTACGCGCCGGCAAAGGCCAGGTGGTTGTCGCCGAGCTCCAGGATCAGCTGCTGGGCCCGGACCGAATCCGGGGTGTACTGCGGATGCTCGTAGACCATCCGGTCCAGCACGGTGGCGTCTGCAATGAGCTCGGACTCCCCCAGGCTCACGATGTAGGGCCGGCCGTCCGCCGGTTCAAGCCGCTGCAGGCGGGTCATGTCATAGCTGACCAGCACCTTGTCGGGCCGCGCGTCGCAGGACGGCAGGCGGTAGTTCCAGGAGGCTTTGGCGTTGCCGCTGGAGGGCAGCACGGCGTCGTCGCGGTGGAAGACGGTGTGGTTGACCGAGTACGGCATCCCGCCCAGTGCTTCCTTCTCAGCGGGCGAGGCATCGCTGAGCATCCGCAGCGCCTGCTCCGGATGGGTGGCGATCACGACGGCGTCGAAGTTCTCGGTCTTGTTGGTGTCCGGGCCGTGCTTCGTGGTCAGCTCCACGCCGCCGGGGTGGCGGCGGACACCTGTGACGGGGCTCGAGAGGCGGATGTCCGGCAGGGTGGCGGCGAGCTTGTCGACGTAGCTGCGGGAACCCCCGGTGACGGTGCGCCACTGGGGTGAGCCCGCAACGCCGAGCAGGCCGTGATGCCCCAGGAAGGTGAAGAGGTACCGGGCCGGGTAGGCCAGCGCGGTAGCGGGGTCGCAGGACCAGACGGCGCTGACGATCGGGGTCATGAAGTGCGAGATGAAGTAGGCGCTGAACTTCTCCCGGGCGAGGAACTCCCCCAGAGTCAGTTTCGCCGCGGCGGCGGGGGTGCCGGGAGCGCCCGCGGCGGGCTCCGTGGCGGCAAGCAGGGCGCGGGCCCGCCGGTAGAAACGCAAGACCTCCAACAGCATCAGCAAGTACCGGCCGCGCAGCAGCGTGGACGGCCGCGGCAATATGCCGCGCCCGTTGGCCCGGGCGCCGGCGTATTCCAGCCCGCAGCCGTCGCAGCGGACGGACATGCTCATTTCCGACTCCTGGGTCTCGACGCCGAGTTCGGCGAAGAGCCGCAGCAGCGTGGGGTAAGTGCGCTCGTTGTGAACGATGAAGCCCGTGTCGACGCCCAGGACGGAGCCGTCCGCCTGCGGCACGTCGTGGGTGTGGGCATGGCCGCCCAGCCGGGAGTCGGCCTCGAAGAGGGTGACGTTGTCCTTCCGGTTCAGGACATAGGCGGCGGTGAGTCCCGCCACCCCGCTGCCGATGACGGCTATGCGCCGGCCCTCCGGAATTCCTGGTTGTTGCGGCACTGATCTGCTCCTGTCGGCTTACCGGACTCGTCCTGGTGAATCGTTGTATGGACAATTCGGGACAGCCGGGCAGCCGGATGAGTATGAATTTTCCGCGGGGTGCCTCCCGGGTCCTTCGCCGGTAAGCGCTCCCCCGACCTCCCGCCACCCGGGTGTGCCAGAATGAAGCGGGATTTCAGCTACCAGGCGAAGGGCAGTCCGTGATCAACCCCGTCCATCTGCGGACCCTCGTTGAGGTGATCCGGCTGGGTTCCTTTGCGGCGGCAGCAGGCAGGCTCGGCTACACGGCGTCGGCCATCTCGCAGCAGATGTCCGCCCTCGAACGCGACACGGGCGTGGTCCTCTTCCAGCGTTCGGCCCGCAGCATCCAGCCCACGGAAGCCGCCGTCGTCATGACCCGGCACGCCGCGAAGGTGCTCACGGACATCGAAACGCTGCTGGCAGCAGCCTCCCGGACGGAGACGGCCTCAAGCCAGGAACTGAGGCTCGGCATCTTCCCGAGCCTCGCCACCTACGTGCTGCCCCGGATCCTGCAGAATCCCGCGTGGAAGAAGCTGGGAATCGACCTGCGCGTCTCCGTGGCCGAGCCCGCCCAGACCATCCAGGGCCTGCGTACCGGGGGCGAATTGGATGTGGCCCTCGTCTACCAGGTGGGACAGTCCGGCCTCGCCTGGCCGCACACCATTAACCGGCAGTGGATCGGGGACGACAACTTCCGGGTGGTGCTTCCGGCCGCCTGGGGAATCGGCACGGAGTCGAAGGTCGCCGCGGACCACCTCTCGGACATGCCCTGGATCATGCACCACCCGGGCACGAGCGATGCCACCGTGATCGAGCGGCTCTTCGCCAGCTGCAACCTGCACCCCCGCGTGGTGGCGTACAGCGACGACTTCCACGCCAGCCTGGAGATGGCGGCCGCCGGGCTCGGCGCCGCCCTGGTTCCGGAGCTTGCCCTGCTTCACCGCCCGGCCGGCGTCGTGGTCCTGGACGTCCCGGAGATCCGGCTGGCCCGCAATGTCTTCGCCCTGCTGATCAACGACAAGCAGTCGGCACAGGTGCAGCTGTTCATGGAGCTGCTGGGCGACACCCTGCACTGGCTCGGCGAGAACTAGCGTCCCCGCGCCGCCCTGGCGGCCGCTGCGGTCCCGGACAAAAGCCTGCCAATGCTGGAACGGGCCGGGTTTCAGGTCTATGTTGAAGATATGAACAAGGTAGCGAGCAAGCACTTCGGTGAGGTCGAGCTCAACCACGGCAGGGAACACAGCTTCAAGGCCCAGCATGAAGTTGCGGGCCAGACCGTGGAGCTAGATCTCAACGTCAATGCGCATGACCACTTCGACGAAGCGGCCCTGCGCAAGGTCGACTACCGGCTGCGCTTCCTGCCCGAACTCGTGGACCAGGTCCGCGACATGATCGCCGAGGAGCTGGAACAGGACGGCACCAGCCCGCAGGAGTACCGGCACTTCCACTGCAACGCCATCAAGAGTGAACACCTGCAGAAGGTGTTCGGCGTCCAGAACCCAAGCCAGTTGACCGACGAGGTCTTCCTCAAGGCGCTGAAGCTGGGCCATGTGGGCATCTACCCGGGCCAGCCGGAACGCTACTTCGTGCTGGACTTCACCCTGGGCGCGCACTTCACCGACGAGGTCCTGGTTGCCTCCGCGGACGAGGACGGTGTGGTCGACGACGAGATCGTCTGGGAGCCCTGAATCGATTGCTCCGCAACTGCCCTTTTGAGCCCTCAAAAGGGCAGTGGGCCCAACGCCGGCAGGGTTCCCTGGCCGAGCTTGCGAGGCGAGGGAGCCGGTGGGGAGCAATCGATGGTTAGAACGTACGACGCCGGCCGGTCACCTTTGCGAAGGTGACCGGCCGGCGTCGTTATTCGGGCTGCTACTGGCTGCTACTGGGCCGCTTCGAGCAGGCCCGCGCGGACCGTCCTCGTGGCGGAGACCAGGTTGCGCAGGGACTCCTCGGTCTCGGCGTAGCCGCGGGTCTTCAGGCCGCAGTCCGGGTTCACCCAGAGCTGGCGGGACGGAACGTGCTTGACGGCGGTGCTGAGCAGTTCGGTGACTTCCTGCTCGCCCGGAACGCGCGGCGAGTGGATGTCGTAGACGCCCGGGCCCACGCCGCGGCCGAAGCCGTGGGACTCGAGGTCGTTCACAACCTCCATGCGGGAACGGGCCGCCTCGATCGAGGTGACGTCGGCGTCGAGGCCGTCGATCGCGTCGATGATGGCGCCGAACTCGGAGTAGCACAGGTGCGTGTGGACCTGGGTGCTGTCCCCGGCGCCTGAGGTAGCCAGCCGGAAGGACTTCACGGACCAGTCCAGGTACGCGGCCTGGTCGGCCTTGCGCAGCGGCAGCAGCTCGCGCAGGGCAGGCTCGTCCACCTGGATCACCTTGATGCCGGCGGCTTCGAGGTCGGCGATCTCGTCACGGAGGGCAAGGGCCACCTGGTTGGCGGTCTCACCGAGGGGCTGGTCGTCGCGGACGAAGGACCACGCGAGGATGGTGACCGGACCGGTGAGCATGCCCTTCATCGGCTTGTTGGTCAGGGACTGCGCGTACTGGGCCCATTCCACGGTGATCGGGGCGCTGCGGGTGACATCGCCCCACAGGATCGACGGGCGGGTGCAGCGCGATCCGTAGGACTGGACCCAGCCGTGGACCGTGACGTCGAAGCCCTCGAGGTTCTCCGCGAAGTACTGGACCATGTCGTTGCGCTCGGGCTCCCCGTGGACCAGGACGTCGAAGCCAAGCCCTTCCTGGAGTTCGACGACGCGCTTGATCTCGTCCTTCATGAGCTGCTTGTACTGTTCGCCGCTGAGCTCACCTTTGTTGGCGCGGGCCCGGGCGGTGCGGATCTCGCCGGTCTGCGGGAACGAGCCGATGGTGGTGGTGGGAAGCGGCGGCAGGTGCAGCGCCTCGGTCTGCGCGGCCTCGCGGACGCCGTAGTCGGAGCGGCTGAAGTCGGCGTCGGTCAGGGCGGCGGTGCGGGCCCGGACCTCTGCACGGCGGACGCCCTCGGCGCCGGCGCGGCCGGCGATGATGCGGGTTGCCTCGTCGATGGCCGGCTGCACATCCCTTGTCTGGACACCGGTGGCGGGGTCGGTGAGCAGGCCGGCCAGAGTGACCACTTCGACGGCCTTCTGGTCCGCGAACGCGAGCCAGCTGCGCAGCTGCTCGGAGAGCTGGGTCTCCTCCTCGACGTCGTGCGGTACGTGCTGGGTGGAGGTGGAGGTGCTGACGGCGATTTTACCGACGGACTTTTGCAGTTCGGCGATCTTCTCTGCGGAGGCGGCGAGGTCGTTGCGCCAGATGTTGTGGCCGTCCACGACGCCGGCAACCAGGGTCTTGTCGCCCAGCGCGGCCAGTGCGGCGGCCGAAGGGACCCCGCCCTTGAAGACGTCCAGGTGCAGGGCGTCGATCCCGGCGGCGGCAAGGGTTCCGAGCTGGCCGTCGAGGGCGCCGTAAGGAGTGGAGACGAACAGCTGCGGACGGTCCGCGACGGCGGCGAGGGCCTCGTAAGAGCGGGCGACGGCGGCCTGGATCTCCGACGCCGGGGTGTCCTGGTCCACCACGAGGGCGGGTTCGTCCAGCTGGACCCAGCTGGCGCCGGCGGCGGCGAGCTTCCCGAGCAAAGCGGTGTACACCGGGAGGACGTCCTCGAGGCGGGACAGCGGGCTGAAGCCGGCCGGGGCGTCGTCGGAGGCCTTGCTCAGCAGCAGGAAGGTGACCGGGCCGACAAGGTACGGGCGGGTCTCTCAACGCCGTTGGCGAGGGCATATTCAAACTCCTCGACGATCCGGTTGGACGTCAGCGTGAAGCTGGTCTCCGGGCCGATCTCGGGGACGAGGTAGTGGTAGTTGGTGTCGAACCACTTGGTCATTTCCAGCGGCTGCTGGTCCTTGGTGCCGCGGGCCAGGGTGAAGTAGCCGTCGATGTCGAGCTGGCCCTCGGCGTTGAGGAGCTGGCCGAAGCGGGCGGGCACGGCACCCAGGTGGGCGGCGGCGTCGAGCACCTGGTCGTAGTAGGAGAAGGTGCCGGGAACGGCGGCGGCTTCGGTGAGGCCCAGTTCCTGGAGGCGCTTGGCGGTGCCGAGCTGGATCTCCTTGGCGGCGGCGTCCAGGGCGGCGGCGTCGATCTTGCCGGCCCAGTAGGCCTCGACGGCCTTCTTCAGTTCCCGGCGGCGTCCGATACGCGGGTAGCCCAGGATGGAGGCACCCGGGAACGGAGTGGGGTTGGCAGTGTTGTTTTCAGTCATGGGAGGTCCTTGGTGTTGGGAGTTCGAGGAAAAGGAAGGGGGTGGCTAGCTGGCGAGCTGGCGGGCGGCAATGCGCGGCTCCGGGCTGTGCCGGACGGCACCGTGCGCCGTACGGCGCGGGCGGGGCAGGGCGAGCCTGTCCAGCACATCAAGCGCTGCCGTGTGTTCATTGAAGGTATAGAGGTGGATGCCGGGGGCCCCGGCGTCCAGCGCCGCGTTGGCGAGGTCAACGGTGGCGCCGACCCCGATCCGCGCCCGTTCGGCGTCGGATCCGGCGGCGGCGAGCCGCTCTATCAGTTCCGGGGCCGGTTCCACGCCGGTCAGCTCGCTGAGGCGGGTGAGCCGCCGGATGCTGGTCAGCGGCATGACGCCCGGAATGATGGGGATCGTGACGCCGGCCCGGCGCGCACGGGTCAGGAGGTCCGCGTACTGCTCGGTGTGGAAGAAGACCTGGGTGATGGCGAAGTCGGCACCGGAACGCTGCTTGGCGAGCAGCACCTCGATGTCATGCGCCTCACTCGGGGATTCCGGGTGCCGGGTGGGGTACGCGGCGACGCCGACGGCCACCTTGCCGGCACACAGCAGGGCCGAGCGGCGCTGCTCCACGCGGCGGATGAGTTCGATAAGGTCCTGGGCGTAGCGCAGCGATCCCTCGGGAGGAACGCCGCCGTCCTTGGGCTGGTCACCCCGCAGGGCCAGGATGCCGCGCACGCCGACGTCCAGCAGTTCACCGATGATTTCGGCGAGCTCCTGCGGGGAATTGCCCACGCAGGTCAGGTGCGCCAGCGGCCGCAGGGTGGTTTCCTGCACGAGGCGGTTGATGAGCTCGACGGCGGTGTCCCGGTTGGAACCGCTGGCGCCGTAGGTCACGGAGACATAGTCCGGGCTGGTGGCTTCCAGTTCCGCGATGGTGGTCCATAGCGATTCGGCGGCGGCGGGAGACCGCGGCGGGAACAGCTCGTAGGAGAGCGCCACGGGGGCAGCTCCGGCAAGATTGGGATGGGTCTCGATATGGCTTGGTGGTGACATTTGCGTCCTTGGCTGTGAACACTGCCGCCGGATGGCCCGAAACGTGGGCTCCGGCGGGAGTGAATTGAGTTTGGGGAACACGGAGGGAACTTCGGCAGGACGCAGCCGCGACTGGTACGCCTGGAACGAAGTTGTCCGTGAGCAAATGTCAGGCCCACATGGGGGCACCCACACCCTCCTGGGCAGCCCGTGATTTCCAATGGGCTGGCCCTCTGCGGAGGATCGCTGACACGTTACCTCGGTAACTTGTATAGAACTCTAGGGGCGGCGGAAGGCCCATTCAAGCCCCTCGTCGAATTAAGACGCGGCTTTACGGCAGTTAGCGGTCCCCGGCAGAATTTTGTTCGCAATTACCGAGTACGGCCCGGGGCGGCCGCTGGCCCACAATAGCGGGGCGGAGCACTCCCCAACCCATGCAGTGCGGGTCTATCCTTTTGCCATGATCCAGCTTCCAGCAAGTTACCAGGAGTATCTCTTCGGCAAGAGCGAGAGTTTCATCAACGCGGTCCGGCCCGTGCTGATGCAGTCCGCGGCCGACAAGTCGCATGGCGTCCGCGTGGTGTTCCATCCCCACGACCACCAGGCCCACGTCGATGAGACCATCCCCTTCGGCACCATCCTGGAAGACATCGACTGAAGGCGCGCCTAGCCCTCGAGCAGGCCCCTATCCCTCGGTCAGGCGCCTAGCCCTCGAGCAGGAGGCGCTGGGACCGCGGGGCAAGCGTGTGTTCCAGGACGAGGCAGGCGGCGCCCACTGCCCCGACGTCCTCGCCGACGCCGGTTCCGACCACCTCGACGGCGTGGATCTTGCGGGTGTCGCTGTTCTCCTCGATCATTCCGGGAATCCGGGCCAGGTAGGACCGGGAGAGGCCGCTCCAGAACGGACCGCCGAAGACCACGCGGTCCACATCCAGGGTGTTGGTGACCGCCGAAACGGCGCGTGCGACCAGCACGGCGGAATGTTCGATGATCTCCATGGCTTTCGCGTCCCCGGCATACGCGGCGGTGCAGAGTTCGGCGAAGCTCTCCTGGACGGCGGGGGCGCTGCTGTTCTGCCGCGAGCCGTCAAGGACACCGGCCGCAACACCCCGGGCCACCAGCACCTGCGGGATGCAGGAGGACTTCACACAGCCGCGCTTGCCGCAATCGCAGGGCGGACCGTCCGGGTCCACGATGATGTGACCGATCTCGCCCGCGTTTCCCGAGGTGCCCCGCACCACTTCGTCATTGAGGACAATGCCGCAGCCGATCCCCGTCCCCATGTACACGAACACGAAGCTGCCGGTACCGCTCGGGCCTCCCGCCCACGTTTCGGCGACGGCGGCGCTGGTGACGTCCTTGTCCACCAGGGTGGAGAGACCGGTAGCCGCCGCGAGGGCGTCCCGCAACGGAACCCGGTGCCAGCCGAGCAACAGCGGCGGGTCGACCACGGTACCTTCCTCCAGGTCGATAGGCCCGGGCGATGCCACGCCCATGCCCGCGATCCTGGCACGGTCCACGCCCGAGTCTTTGATCAGCCGCTGGATCTCGCTGGCGATGGTGTCAATGACGGCACCGGGATCGGAGCCGGAGGGCGTGGTGATCCGCGAGTGCTTGACCACCGCCCCCACGAGGTCCAGCAGCACGAAGGTCAGCACGGCGGGATCCAGGTGGACACCCACGGCGTACATGCCGGAGGGATTGAGCCGGAGCATGGTCCGGGGCTTGCCCGGGCCGCCGCCCTCCTTACCTGCTTCGACGATGAGGCTCTGGTCCAGCAGGCGGCGGGAGATGTTGGAGATGGTCTGCGGGGACAGCCCGACGATCTGCGCCAGCTCCACGCGGCTCAGTCCTCCGGGGGTGCGGCGGATGGCGTCGAGGATGACGGTCAGGTTGAAGTCACCCATCCGGGGCAGGTTGGTACCGCGCCTTGGCGATGGCTGGCGGATCTCAGGCACTGATTCCCCTCATCGTCGTCGGCTGCGGACTGCTTATCCCAGAATCGTACGTTACGCACTGTTGCCCGCCCACTGACCGGCGGCCTTATTCTTCGGAGGTTTTGCGGGTGCTTGCCGTGACCGTGAATTTCGGGTTCCGCCCCACCTCGCGGGTGGGTCCGACTAGCCGCTCAAGCGCCGGCCGGTAGTGCAGGTGGCTGTTGTAGACCGTCCAGAGTTCCCCGCCCGGGGCCAGCACCCGCCCGGCGGCCTCGATCAGTTTGATACCGGCACCGGCGTGGACGGCCGCGCCGACGTGGAAAGGCGGATTCAACAGGATCAGGTCCGCGCTTCCGGCCGGCAGCGAGGCCATGGCGTCGTCCTGGAGTGTTTCGATCTGCTGCCCGAGACCGTTGGCCTCAGCGGTGGCCCGGGCCGAAGCGACGGCGGCGGCGGACTGGTCGGTGGCGGTGATCCGGGCGCCGGGATTTGCCTTGGCGTACATCGCGGCGAGGATACCGGTGCCGCAGCCGAGATCGACGGCATGGCCTGCCGCCGGCAGCTGCGGCAGGAACTCGAGAAGGAACCGGGTGCCGATGTCCAGCCCCGTGCCGGCAAAGACAGCGCCGTACGCGCACACCGTGAGCCCCAGGTCCGCGTTCTCCTGGCCGACCGGGAAGGGCGGCGCGGCCGGAACCGCTTTCGGGCTGCTCGCTCGCAGGATCCGTGACTTCTGCCTGGCGAGCTGGGGCTGGACATCCCCGAAGTAACGTTCCAAGACCGCGTTCATGCCCAGGCTCATGTGCTTGACCCGCCCGCCTGCCAGCAGCACCACCTCGGGCGCGGCGTAGCGGGCCACAGCGTCGGCGATTTCCTCCAGCTCGGCCAGCGACTTGGGCAGCTGCAGAAGCACGACGGCGGCCCCCTCCAGGAGTGCCGGTCCGAGCGGGTGCTGTTCGAAGCCGCCCGGCACGCCTCCGCCCCGCAGGCCGAGGGAGTCGGCATTGTTGCGCAGCGCGCGTTCGCCGGTGACGAGGTCCTGGTGGACGCGCACTGGTCCGGCAGCGCCGAGGGACAGTGCGCCGAGGGTCAGGGCGCCGTAGCGGTCCCCCACCACGGCCAGCCGGGTGCCGGGCGTCAGCAGTCCGGCCGCGGTTTCCAGCAGCAGCCTGTCCGTGGCGTCCCAGGCCTGGAGGTTGGCGGCCTCGACGTCCGGAAACCTCCGCAACCGGGAAAAGAACGATTCGAGATTGGTGTCCGCCACGCGCGAGCTGCCGCCTTGTCTGTTCAGGCCCGCATCTTCTGGTCAGGCCCGGGCGTTGAGGAGCCCTCTCGTCCAGGGCCTGTACCCAACTTATCCTGCTCCGCGAACATCCTGAGGATTCCCGTCACCGCGGCTCTGCCCGCCCGGTTGGCCCCGATAGTGGACGATGACGGACCGTAACCCACCAGGTGGACGCGCGGCTCGGCAGCCACCTGGGTGCCGTCCATCGCGATGCCGCCGCCGGGACCCCGCAGGTGCAGCGGCGCGAGGTGCTCGAGTTCGGCCCGGAAGCCGGTGGCCCAGAGGATGACGTCGGCGGCGAGGAACCCGCCGTCGGCCAGCCGGACTCCCCCGGGTTCGATCGCTGTGAACATGGGGTGGCGCTCGAGCACGCCGCGAGCGGCCGCGGCACGAAGGGCCGGAGTCCTGATCAGCCCTGTCACGGACACCACGCTCTGGGGCGGCAGCCCCTGCCGGACGCGCTCCTCGACGAGGGCGACGGCATCATGTCCCGCCTGCCGGTCAAACTCGGCGTCCCTCCACACAGGTTCGCGGCGGGTAAACCATGTGGTCGTTGTCACCTGCGAGATCTCGTCCAGCAGGCCCACGGCGGAGATGCCGCCGCCCACCACGATCACGTGGCGGCCGCGGAACTCTTCTGCCGAGACGTAGTCCGCGACATGCAGCTGGCGCCCGCGGAAGCTCGCGCGGCCCGGGTAGATGGGCCAGAACGGCCGGCTCCAGGTGCCGGTGGCGTTGATCAGGGCGCGCGCGGACCAGCTGCCCCGGGAGGTGGAGATCCTGAGCCGGCCGTCGCAGCTGTCGTCCTCGCTGCGGACCGCGCGCACCTTGACCGGGCGCAGGATGGCGAGCCCGAGGTGCTCCTCGTAGCCTGCGAAGTAGCGGGTCAGGAAGCTTGAGCTCGGCTCGTCCGGGTCCACTCCGGGCTGCGGGATGCCCGGAAGGTCGCTGATGCCGTTTACCGTCGCCATGCGCAGGCTCCGCCAGCGGTGGCGCCAGGCCCCGCCGGGTCCGTCTTCGGCGTCGAGCACCACGTACGTCGGGGCCGGCGCTTCCGGCTCCGCAGCGGTGCCGGTTCCGGCAGGGACGAAGCCGCGGCGCCGCAGGTGGTAGGCGGCCGAGAGTCCGGCCTGCCCGGCGCCGATCACGACGACGTCGGCTGCCAGAGGTGCCTCGCTCACCTTGCAATGCTAGCCCGGCCGGGGCCAGGACAGCACGACATGGCAGCCGGTGAAGCAGCCGGTCACCCTGTCACCTGGCGACGTCCCGGCCGTTAAACAAACGAGGTCCCGCTCGGTGAGCAGGACCTCTTCGGTGGAGCTGAGGGGACTCGAACCCCTGACCCCCTGCATGCCATGCAGGTGCGCTACCAGCTGCGCCACAGCCCCGAACATTGCTGGGAAGAACCAACTTCCCGGAAGCAACCTGTTTATCTTAAACCACATTCGCGGCAGACGCGAATCGGCACGCGGCGCCTCGGCCATAGGGCGGACAACCCGCACGCTAGACGACTGGGGCACAAAAAAATCCGCCGGAATCTTTCGATTCCGGCGGATTCGCGGGTGGAGCTGAGGGGACTCGAACCCCTGACCCCCTGCATGCCATGCAGGTGCGCTACCAGCTGCGCCACAGCCCCATATTTTCGTTGCTCCGCCCCGTCGGCTTACGCTTCCGGGTCCGGTTGTTTGTCCGGATTTCTCCGAAGCAACTCAAATATCTTAGAACAGCCTTTCGGAAAATTCCAAATCGGGCATATTCGCGCTTTCCGCCGGGCGCTACGGAGAGCCTACTCCGATTCGGAGGCGGCTGCGGCCTTCGTCGATGCGTGCTCGGCGAGCTGCAGGTCCACGACGGGGCAGTCTTTCCACAGGCGTTCGAGTGCGTAGAAAACGCGGTCCTCCTCGTGCTGGACGTGGATGACGACGTCGGAGTAGTCGAGCAGGACCCAGCGTCCGCCGGAGCGTCCTTCGCGGCGGGTCGGCTTGAGGCCGAACTTGGTGAGTTCTTCTTCGATGCCGTCCACGATCGCGTTGACCTGCCGCTCGGAAGGGGCTGAAGCGATCAGGAAGACGTCGGCCAGGGCCAACCGCTCGCTGACGTCCAGGGCCACGATGTCATTGGCGAGCTTCTCGGAAGCAGCGCGGGCTGCGTTGCGGGCTGTGGCGATGGATGATTCTGTTGCAGTCACGGGACTCCTTGTTGGGGTAAAACCTTTGGGGCAGATGCTTGAAGGGAAACGGGGCGGCGCGGCGCCGGAAGAAGGCCGGGCCAACTATCCCGCGAGGCCGGTAATGATCAGGGTGATGCCGGCAATCAGGGCGAGGATCCCCAGCGCCGTCACACCGACCTGCACTATGCGGAGCCGTCGGGCCCGGCTGAGGCCTGCGGTGGCTGCGTCGAGCGGATCGAGACCATAAGCGGAGTTCGCTGCCACCGGATTTCTCCCCGCAAACTCCTCCTCCGCCGCGTTGGCCACCGCGGCGGGCGGCACCGCCGGGTCCGCGCGTGTAGCGGCCGGGGGCGCGTCTTCGGCGACAGCCTCGCCGCTGGCCGGCATACCGGCACGGCCTGTTGCCGGGACGGTCCGCTGCCGGGAGGCGCCGGGATGGCGCCCGCCGGACTTCCGGGGGCCTTCCACCCGGGGGCCGGGATGGGTGACGACCGGTACGTGCGACGTGGCAGGGCGCTTCATGACAGGCACCTCCACGCCGGGGATGTGCTCAAATTCCATAGGGGTGACCATGGCCAGGTTGCTGGCGGCGGACGGGTCATTCCGCGGCGGGGCCGGCTGGCTGGCCTGTTCGGCCAGCTTTTGCTTCGCTGCGGCGCGCCGGTTCAGCACGGCGATCCGTTCGGCCAGGGCAATCTGCTCGGCCAGCACCTCGGGATCGACGGCGTCCGGGTCAGTAGCCACGATGTGCTTCATCTTGGCCAGCTGGTTGTGTGCCTGCTGGGCCAGAAGCTCACGGGCCGCGAGGGCCTGCTCGGCCGTCATCCCGTCGGGCTGTCCTTCGGGGCCCGGGGCGCCGAGGTCAGCGGCGGGAACGGTCAGGCTGGCCCCGGTGGCCGGGGCGGTTTCCGCCGCCAGCTGCATCAGCCTCAACTGGCGGCGCGTAGGGGGCCCACCGGCTGCCAGATTGCCTTCTTTTTCGGCGAGTTCCTTGATGGTGCGCAGCGCAGCACGGTCCCGCGCGCGGATCTGCGAGGACCTTTCGGCCCCCACCGGGGTCCGCACGTAGTCCACCGGGCCGTCGGCCACGCGGCGGCTCCGTGCGGTGATTTCAGCGGCGGTAGGCTCACCGGGACCAGCCGGTGTGCCGGCTCCGGCCTGCGGGGCCGGTGGTTTTGAGGCAGGTCCAACCGCGCCGGGAGCCGCGGTGCCGGGCTCCCGGCCCGCTTCCAGGCGTTCATCCCGAGCCTGGCGGAGTTCGCGGCGGCTGCGGATGGGTGGTTGTTCCTGACTCATTCCCGACTCATTCAGTGCTGGCGTGTTCGTTTACTGGGGCTGCCCGGCTGTACCGGGCCGCTTCATTCTCTGCTTCAATTCCGTCGGCTGTTCCCGCCGGATCCGCCACGGGGTCCGGGTCGTCGTCGTACAGGCCGTATTTGGCGATGTACTGGACCACGCCGTCGGGCACGAGGTACCAGACGGGATCGCCGGCCGCGACGCGGGCACGGCAGTCCGTGGACGAGATGGCCATGGCCGGGACTTCGAGCAGGCTGACATCCTTGCGGCCCATGCCGTCAAGCACATGGCCGGGCCGGGTGACTCCGACGAAGTGCGCCAGGGACCACAGCTCGTCGATGTCTTTCCAGGAAAGTATCTGGGCCAGGGCGTCCGCGCCGGTAATAAAGAACAGATCCGCGTCGGGCCGCAGCGTGTGCAGGTCCCGCAGCGTGTCGATCGTGTAGGTCGGGCCCGGCCGGTCCACGTCCACCCGGCTCACCGTGAACCGGGGATTCGATGCCGTGGCGATGACGGTCATGAGGTACCGGTGCTCGGCCTCGCTGACCTTCTTGCTCATCTTCTGCCACGGCTGGCCGGTGGGCACGAACACGACTTCGTCCAGCTCGAACTCCGCAGCAACCTCACTGGCGGCGACAAGGTGCCCGTGGTGGATCGGGTCGAACGTTCCGCCCATCACTCCGAGACGCACGCGGCGCTTGGCGCCGTCCTGCTTTCCGGTCACGGAAATATCAGTGGCCCTGGCCGTGGTCGTGCTTGTTGGGGTGCTGGCGGTGCGGGTCCGAGTGCTCCTCGACGGCGGTGTGGCGCCGGCCGAGGTTGGAGTAGGACAGCGTGATGAACATCAGCAACAGCAGGACTGCGAACATTGCAGCGCCGATGACGAATGGCGGTGCAACGAGCGGCGCGAGTTCCTCGTGGCCGGACTCGCCGGCGGCGGCGACGATTGTGGCGATCTGCTGCGACAGCATGTTCTCCCCTAATGACTTCAAGAATTGACGACGGCGGTTCTTCCCGCCGTTCCGGACTTCTGTTCCATGTTACAGCGTTGCTAGGCCCTGATCTGGCCCTCACCCTGGACGATCCACTTGGTGGTGGTCAGCTCGGTGAGTCCCATCGGGCCGCGGGCGTGCAGCTTCTGGGTGGAAATGCCGACTTCGGCGCCGAGCCCCAACTCGCCGCCGTCGGTGAACCGCGTGGACGCGTTCACGATCACGGCGGCCGAATCAACTTCGGCGATGAAGCGCTCCGCGTTGGCGAGGTCGTTGGTCAGGATCGCCTCGGTGTGCCCGGTGGACCACGTGCGGATGTGCCGGACGGCGTCATCCAGGCTGTCCACCATAGCCACGGCGAGGTCCAGGTCCATGTACTCGGTGGCCCAGTCGTGGTCCGTGGCGGGGACTGACTCGATGGACGCCGGCAGTGCGGCCCGGATCCGTTCGTCGGCGTGGAGGGTGACGCCGGCGGCTCGGAGGGCGGCGGCGACGGCGGGCAGCACGGTGGAGCCCGAGTGGACCAGCAGGGTTTCGACGGTGTTGCAGACGCTGGGGCGCTGGGTCTTGGCGTTCAGCAGGACTTCCACGGCCATGTCCTCGTCGGCGGAGGCGTCGAGGAAGATGTGCACGTTGCCCTCCCCCGTCTCGATGACGGGGACCGCGGCGTTGGTCACGACGGACTGGATCAGTTCGCGGCCGCCGCGGGGTATCAGGACATCGACCCGGCCGCGGGCCCGCATCAGGGCGTTGGCGCCTTCGCGGCCGTACTGGTCCACGGTCTGCACGGCGTCTGCCGGCAGGCCCACCGATTCCAGTGCGTCCCGGAGGATGGTCACCAGGGCCGCGTTGGTGGCGGCAGCGGCGGTGCCGCCGCGCAGGATGACGGCGTTGCCGCTCTTGAGGCCTAGCCCGGCGATGTCCACCGTGACGTTGGGGCGCGCCTCGTAGATGGCGCCGACGACGCCCATCGGCACGTTGATCTGGCGCAACCGTAGCCCGTTGGGGAGCGTCTGGCCACGCACCACGTTCCCCACGGGGTCGGGAAGAGTGGCGAGGTTTTCCAAGGCGCCGGCGAGGGACTTGATCCGGGCGTCGGTGAGGGTGAGCCGGTCCAGCATGGCCGCGGACGTGCCATTGGCCCGTCCCGCAGCGACGTCCTTGGCGTTGGCGGCGAGGATCTGGCGGCTGCCCTCGAGCAGCGCGGCCGAAATCGCCCGCAGGCCCCGGTCCTTCCAGGCACGGTTTGCCCGGGCCATGCGGCGCGCGGCGTGGCGGGACCGGTCCGCGATGGCGTTGACGGCGGCCTCCACGTCGACAGTTTCGCCGGTTTCTGCGGCGTTTTCTGCCGCATCCTGACCTGCGGGGACCTCGCGGGCGCCCTCCGACGGTCCGTCGGCAGGAACCAGGCCGTCGGCAGGAATCAGGCCGTCGGCGATCAGCTTGTCGGCGAGCACGGCAGAGCGGGGGGTCAGGGCCTCAGTCATGCTTCCAGTTTAGGTGAGCGGGTGGCTTAGACCAGCACGAGGTCGTCAACATGAACAACCACGCGGTCATATCCGCGTCCGAGGGCCTCGCCGAGCTCCCTGGTGGACCGGCCCAGCATCTGCGGCAGCTCCTCGGACCCGTAGTTGACCAGCCCGCGGGCGATCACCGTGCCGTCCGGCGAAACCATCTCCACCGGGTCACCGGCTTCGAAGGAGCCGCGGACAGCGGTGATGCCGGCCGGCAGGAGCGAGGTGCGCCGGTCCCGCACGGCCCGGACGGCGCCGTCGTCGAGCACGAGGGTTCCTTCCACGGACGCCAGGTGCGCGAGCCACAGCAGCCGGATCGGCTTGCGCGAGCCGTTGACCGAGAACCAGGTCCCCACGTCCTCCCCGGCCAGCGCCGCGGCGGCGTTACCTGTCGAGGTCACGAGGGCGTGGATGCCGGAGCCCGCGGCGATCATGGCCGCCTCCACTTTGGTGACCATTCCCCCGGTGCCCACTCCGGCCTTGCCGGTGCTGCCGATGGAAATGCCGTCAAGGTCGTGCGGGCCCGTGACATGCGGGATCCGGCGGGCACCGTGGGAGGGCGGCCCGTCGTAGAGGGAGTCGACGTCGGAGAGCAGCACCAGCGCGTCGGCGCGGACGAGGTGTGCCACGAGGGCCGCCAGCCGGTCGTTGTCGCCGAAGCGGATCTCGTGGGTGGCGACGGTGTCGTTTTCGTTGACCACGGGCACGACGCCGAGGTTCAGCAGCCGGTCCAGGGCCCGGAAGGCGTTGGCGTGCTGGCTGCGGCGCATGAAGTCATCGGCGGTCAGCAGCACCTGGCTGACGGTGACGCCGTGGGCACCGAAGGCGTGGGTGTAGCGGGCCATCAGCAGGCCTTGGCCCACGCTGGCTGCGGCCTGCTGGGTGGCGAGGTCGCGGGGGCGTTTCGCCAGCCCGAGCGGGGCCAGCCCGGCGGCGATGGCGCCCGAGGAGACCAGGATGATTTCGGCGCCTTCGTTGCGCTTGTGCGCCAGGGCATCGGCCAGACCGGTCACGGCCTCCTCGGAGATGCCGCCCTTGATGCTGGTCAGGGAGGAGGAACCGACCTTGACCACGATCCGGCGGGCACCGGAAAGCGCGGACCGGTCGGGGACGGCGCGGTCGACCGGGTCCCGCACGATGGCGGTTTTACTCGTCATCTGCTGCGCCCAGTCCACTCTCCTTGACCGGCGTGACAGCCCGGCGTCCGCTGACGGATTCGGTCCAGATGCCGGCCTTGCGCTCGGCTTCGAGCTCGGCGCGGGCGGCAGCCTTGGCCTCGCGGCGTTCGATCTGCTCCTCGCGCTTCTGCCCGCGGGTGGGACGGTCGCCGATGTCCGCAAAACGCACGTCGGTGCCGCGCGGCGAGGCCAGCAGTTCGGCGCCGGCCATCATGGTCGGCTCCCAGTCGAAGACGACGCCGTCGTCCTCGCCGATGACCACCATGTCGCCGGGCTTGGCGCCCAGCTTGAAGAGTTCGTTTTCGACGCCGAGCTTGGCGAGGCGGTCCGCGAGGTAACCGATGGCCTCCTCATTGGTGAAGTCGGTCTGCTTGACCCAGCGCACGGGCTTCTCGCCCAGGACGCGGAACAGCGGTTCCAGGCCCTTCTCCTCACGGCGGATTGTGAAGCCGGATTCGTTGACGGCGCGGGGCTTGATGACCGGGGCGTGCACCTTGGGCGGGGTCGCGGCGAGCTCCTTGCGGGCTGCCTGGACGATTTCCGCCATGGCGAAGCCGAGCTGGCGGAGGCCCTCGTGGCTCGTGGCGGAGATCTCGAACACCTTGTAGCCGCGCGATTCGAGTTCCGGGCGGACGAATTCGGCCATGTCCTTGCCGTCCGGCAGGTCCACCTTGTTCAGGGCGACCAGGCGCGGGCGGTGGTTCAGGGGCACCACTTCGCCGTCGGATCCGGCGTAGCTCATGTCCACCGCGTACTTCTCGAGTTCCGCTTCGATGACTGCGAGGTCGGAGAGCGGGTCGCGGTCCGATTCGAGCGTTCCGCAGTCCAGCACGTGCACGAGGGCGGCGCAGCGCTCCACGTGGCGCAGGAAGTAGTGGCCCAGGCCCTTGCCTTCGCTGGCGCCTTCGATCAGGCCCGGAACGTCCGCGATGGTGAAGCGGACGTCACCGGCCTGGACGACGCCGAGGTTCGGGACCAGGGTGGTGAACGGGTAATCGGCGATCTTGGGCCGGGCCGCTGACATCGCGGCAATCAGGCTGGACTTGCCGGCCGACGGGAAGCCGACCAGGGCGATGTCCGCGATGGACTTCAGCTCCAGGACGATATCGCTGGATTCGCCCTCGATGCCCAGCAGCGCGAAGCCGGGGGCGCGGCGCTTCTGGGAGGAAAGGGCGGCATTGCCGAGCCCGCCGAGGCCGCCGGCGGCCGCGACGAATTCGGCGCCTTCGCCGACGAGGTCGGCAAGGACCTCGCCGTCCTTGGTCTTGACCACGGTGCCCTCGGGCACCGGAAGGATGAGGGTTTCGCCGTTCTTGCCGCCGCGCCAGTCGCCCATGCCGGGTCCGCCGTTGGTGGCGTGCCGGTGGGGGGCGTGGTGGTAGTCGAGCAGGGTGGTGGTCTGCGGGTCGACGCGGAGGATGACGTCGCCGCCGTTGCCGCCGTTGCCGCCGTCGGGACCGCCGAGGGGCTTGAACTTCTCCCGGTGGACGGAGACACAGCCGTGGCCGCCGGTACCGCCGGATACATGCAGTACTACCCGGTCTACAAAGCTCGCCACGTGGATCTCCTCAGTGCTGTTCCCCGGGTCCGCCTAGGGGCCCAAGATGATTGTAATGCGGTTAAAACACCGGTGGAGCGGACCACATGGCCCGCTCCACCGACTAGAACTAGTTGTTACTCTGCAGCTGCAGCAGCCACGATGTTCACAACGCGACGACCACGGCGGGTGCCGAACTCGACCGCACCGGGGGTCAGGGCGAACAGGGTGTCGTCCCCGCCGCGGCCGACGCCGGCGCCCGGGTGGAAGTGGGTGCCGCGCTGGCGGACGATGATCTCGCCTGCGGAAACGACCTGGCCGCCGAAGCGCTTCACGCCGAGGTACTGGGCGTTGGAGTCACGACCGTTGCGAGTGGAGCTCGCACCTTTTTTATGTGCCATTTGAAATGCCTGCCTTCAAAAATTCTGGGGGATCTGCTGGAAACCTGAACAGTAACGAAGAGTTACTGGATACCCGTGATCTTGACCTTGGTCAATTCCTGACGGTGACCCTGGCGCTTCTTGTAACCGGTCTTGTTCTTGAACTTCTGGATGACGATCTTCGGACCACGGAGGTCTTCGAGGATCTCAGCCGTAACCGTTACCTTGGCCAGGTCCGCAGCAGCAGACATGACTTTGTCACCGTCTACCAGGAGCAGTGCGGGCAGCTCGAAGGTGCTGCCGGCTCCACCGGGGACGCGGTTCAGGGTAACGAAGTCTCCAACGGAAACCTTCTCTTGGCGGCCGCCTGCGCGGACAATCGCGTACACCACTGGGGAACTCACTTCTCTCGACGTTTATTACTAGATTTGCGTGCGGAACCTCGTCCAAGATTCTTGGCTGGCTCACGCTGTGCCTCAACGCCGGCGGGTCCCCCGGGGGAACCCATGAGCTATCCCGTGGTCATCCGCATCCGAATATCGGATGGAACGTCCTCAAGGTCATAACCCAAGTGTTGGCGTAAGCACCGAAGATCTAGACTACGCTAATTTTGCCTTCGGCCGCAAACGAGGCTGGCTCCGGACGGCCATGCGTGATGGACTTCACTCCGCCATGACTTCTCTTAGCCAGGACAGCGCATTCCTTCTGCAACGACTTCCGGAACCGTGCCCCACTATCGTACAGGCTGGCCGGCGCCTCGCGGCTCAGGCGTGGAGCCTCGGCGCGTCGAAGAAATCGACTTCGTAGCGTGCGGACTGCCGGAAGGACAAAGCCATGGCGCCACGTTCGCCGGCCGAGGCGCGGCGTGCTGCCAGATCCGCGATCTCGATAGCCTGCCGGGTGGCGGCGGCGAAGCCCTCGTCAGCGTAGGTCCGCAGCCAGTCCGCGTAGGGGTGATCTTCCGCGGCTCCGGCGGCCAGGAACTGCGCGTAAAGGGCCGCTCCGACCTCGGCGTAGAGCCAGAAGCACGGCAGGGCGGCGGCGACCAGCACCCCGTAGCTGCCGGACACCGAGGCGGCCAGCAGGTGGTCGACGTAGGACTTTGTCACCGGTCCCAGGGCCATATCGCCGGGCCGGGTGCTGAGCCAGCTCCGGTGCAGCTCGGATTCAACCTCCAGGCACTGCTGTGCGGAGCGTGCCCAGAAGAAGCTGTTCAGCCTCGGACGGTGCGAGGGCTGCCGCGCGGGCCAGCACCCGCGAGTAGCCGTTGAGGTAGAGGGCGTCCTGGGCCAGATAGTAGGCGAAATCCTTCTCCGGCAAAGTGCCGTCGGCGAGGCCCTGGATGAAGCCCAGGCCATAGATCTCCTCGAGGTACTCCGCCGCGCCGGCCCAGAGGGCGCTGACAAACTCCCCCTCGGCCATCTGGGTACCGTCCTGGCCGTGGCTTGCGGTCAGGTGCTGGACGTGGTGGAAGTGGTGGACGGGACCGTTGCCGGTGCCGACGTCCAGGCGGTTCGAGCTGCGCAGCGCCCCTTCAAGCCAGGGCTTCACCTCACGCAGCGCCGCTTCCCAGTCCCCCACCCGTGCCTGCACCGTCGCCAGCGCGGAGGAGAGCGAGCATCCGGTCCCGTGGCTGTTGCTGGTGGGCACCCGCCTGCCCGGCACCACGACGGTTTCCCGGCCCAGCAGTCCCCCGGTGTTGACAAGGGCATCCGGGCAGCCGCCGTCGTCGTGTCCGGGTTCGCCGTCGTCAGGGTTGTTCCCGCCAGCGCTGTCGAGGTGCCCGCCCTTCACCAGAACGGTGGTCCCGCTCAGGGCGGCGAGGCGTTTGCCCTGGTCCAGGGCCTCGGACCAGTCGGCCGCGACGGGTTCCCGGAGCAGCAGGGCCAGCTCGGCAAGGTTGGGCGTGATGAGGTCCGCGAGGGGCAGCAGGGTATGCAGGGCGGTCTCTGCAGCTTCGGCCAGCAGCCGGTCACCGCTGGTGGCCACCATCACCGGGTCCAGGACGACGACGCCGGGGCGGGCCTGTTCCAGCCACCGGCGGACGGCGTCGATCACGGCCGCGTCACCCAGCATGCCGATCTTGACGGCGTCGATGCTGATGTCCGCGCTCACGGCGTCCAGCTGGGCGGCCAGGAAGTCGGCAGGCGGAATATGGACCGCCGTGACACCCCGCGTGTTCTGCGCGGTGAGGGCGGTGATCGCCGCCATGCCGTAGCCGCCGTGCGCCGCGATGCTTTTCAGGTCGGCCTGGATCCCCGCGCCGCCGGAGGGATCCGAACCGGCGATAGCCAGTACCCGCGGGATCGCGGGCCCGGCCGGGTTCGGGACGGCAGGATTCGGGACGGCGGCATTCCGGGACGGCAGAAATGCGGATGGAAAGACAGCTGTTGCCACGATAGACATCCCTTCGCCGGTGCTAACCGGACAGGTTCAACGGGTCTGGATCTCAGCCGGCTCGATGCGCGGCACCCCGTGTCAGTCCTCCAGCCTAACCGCCCCACTTAACAAACAGCGGGTGCGGCCCGGACTTCGGCCGATTACGACGCCGTGTCCGGACCGCACCCGCGGCCACGCTCAGTTGTTCCACCGGTCTCCCGGGCGATAACTTCCCCTTATAGCTGCGGGCTACAGCTCCGACGCCGGCACGCCGACGCCGAGAATGATCGGCTCGTTCGCCGGGGCCGGCTTGACCGCCGCCGTGTCCGGGGACGTTGCGGGAACCTTGGCCTCGTGCAGGGACCCGGCTGCTGCCCCGGACGGGGCAGCCTGGCGCTGTTCAACGGATGTCTCGTTGGCGGCACCCTGGGCGCGGCTGGCGCTCCGGTTCCGGCGGACACGCCGCCCGCGTGAGGTTCCGGACTCGGCGTCTGCCCGTGCCGGTGCCTGGGCCTGAGCCGGGGCCGGTGCCTGCTCGCGCGCCGGCGCCTGGGCCGGTGCCTCCGTTGCCGGCACCTGCTCGGCTGCAGGCTTGCTTTCCTCGCTGTCGCCCAGGTGGGCGAAAGCCTCGGTCAGCAGGTCAAGGGTGAGCGCAGGTGCCGCCGACTCATCGGCATGCTCCACGTACGGCAACACCACCTGCTCGCCGCCAAAGGTGAGCACTGCAGCGGGACGTCCGGCTGCTTCTTCCGCTGCGGCCAGCTGCCGGGCGGACTCGGCGGCGGACTGGCGGGTCTCTGCCTTCCTGGCCTCAGCCTCGTGCGAAGCAGCTTCCCCCTCGTGCAGGTGGGCCGCGTGGGCTGCCGCCGCAATGTTGGCGAGGGCTGCACGGGTCGCTTCCGCCTTCGCGTGACGCTCGGCCTCCGTGGGCTCCGGGTGGAAAGCCGCCGGTGCGGACGGCGCTATCTCCGGTCCGCCCTGGCCGCCCTTGCCGCGGCGGCGGCCCTTGCGCTCGGTCCGGACAGGCGGCTGGGTCTCGGTGCGGGGCACGTAGTGCTCGGCAGCGACCACGTTGGCGCGGCGGTGTTCCACCGGCTCGTCGTGCGTGACAATGCCGCGGCCGGCACAGACTTCGCACTGCTCGCCGAAGACTTCGAGAAGCCCGGTACCCATCCGCTTGCGCGTCATCTGCACGAGCCCCAGCGAGGTCACTTCGGCCACCTGGTGCTTGGTCCGGTCGCGGCCGAGGCATTCCACCATGCGGCGCAGCACGAGGTCGCGGTTGGATTCCAGCACCATGTCGATGAAGTCGATGACGATGATGCCGCCGATGTCGCGGAGCCGGAGCTGCCGGACGACTTCCTCGGCCGCTTCCAGGTTGTTCTTGGTGACGGTTTCCTCGAGGTTGCCGCCGCTGCCAGTGAATTTGCCGGTGTTGACGTCCACCACGGTCATGGCCTCGGTGCGGTCGATCACCAGGGAGCCGCCGGAGGGCAGGAAGACCTTGCGGTCCAGCGCCTTGTGGATCTGCTCGTCGATGCGCCAGGCGGCGAAGATGTCCGTGTCCTTTGTCCACTTTTCCAGCCGGCCCACCAGGTCCGGGGCCACGTAGGTGACGTAGGCCTCGATGGTGTCCCAGGCTTCCTCGCCGGAGACGATCAGCTTGGAAAAGTCCTCGTTGAAGACATCGCGGACCACCTTGATGGTCAGGTCAGGTTCGCCGTAAAGCAGCTCGGGAGCGAGGATCTTGGTCGACGTCGACTGGCTCTCGATGCCTTCCCACTGCGCACGGAGCCGGTTGATGTCGTGGGTCAGCTCTTCTTCGGACGCCCCCTCGGCCGCGGTGCGGACGATCACGCCGGCGTCCTCCGGCAGGCGGTCCTTGAGGATGCGCTTGAGCCGGTTCCGTTCGACGTCGGGCAGCTTGCGGGAGATTCCGGTCATGGAACCGCCGGGCACGTACACCAGGTAGCGGCCGGGCAGTGAGATCTGGCTGGTCAGGCGTGCGCCCTTGTGGCCGACCGGGTCCTTGGTGACCTGGACCAGCACGGAATCCCCGGACTTCAGCGCGTTCTCGATGCGGCGCTGCTTGCCCTCGAGGTTGACGGCTTCCCAATTGACTTCACCGGCGTACAGCACGGCGTTGCGGCCGCGCCCGATGTCGACGAAGGCCGCTTCCATGGAGGGCAGCACGTTCTGGACCTTGCCCAGGTAAACGTTGCCGATCAGGGAATCCTGCTGGGTCTTGGACACGAAGTGCTCGGCCAGGACACCGTCTTCGAGGACGCCGATCTGGATTCTGTCGTCGCGCTGGCGGACGATCATCTGGCGGTCCACGGACTCGCGGCGCGCCAGGAACTCGGCCTCGGTGATCACGGTGCGGCGGCGGCCGGTGTCGCGCGACTCGCGCCGGCGCTGCTTCTTGGCCTCGAGCCGGGTGGAGCCCTTGACGGACGTGACGCGGTTGTTGACGGGCGCCTCGCTGATGGCACGCGGCGCACGGACCCGGGTCACGGTGTTGGGCGGGTCGTCATCTTCCCCGCCGGTGAGTTCCAGGTCCTGGTCACCCCGGCGGCGGCGGCGACGGCGGCGCGACGTCACACCGTCCTCAAGCGTCCCCTCGGTGCCTTCTTCGGCATCTGCTTCGGCGCCTTCGGCGGAGTCTTCGGCTCCGGTCTCGGCTTCGCCGGTACGGCTCCGTCCACGACGGCCACGGCTGCGGCGGCGGCGACGGCTGCCCGCGTCGTCGCCCTCTTCGCCGTCTTCATCCTCAGCCTCTTCCGGCGCGGCAGCAGGTGCGGCGCGGACCGGGCGGACGACGGCGTTCAGGTCGGGCGCCTGGAAGAGCATCGACGTGACTGCTCCCGGCTCAAGGAAAAGGGAGGAAGCGGCGGAGGGCGCGGCAGGCTCCTCCGGTGCTTCCGCCGCAGGAGTTGCTTCGCCGGCGGGCGCTTCGGCGGCCGGGGCTTGAGTCTGCAAAGGGGCCGGTGCCGTGGCAGGCTCTTCAGCGGCGGGCGCTTCCGTGGCAGGGGCTTCAGCGGCCTCGCCCTCCGGAGCCGGCTCGGCTTCTGTCACCGCAGCGGCAGCTTTGGCCCGGCTGGCGCGTCGGCGGACGGGCTTCTCGGCGGGCGTTTCCACCGCAGGAACCACGACGTCGGAAACCTCGCCGGCAGCGGTTGCTTCCTCCTCGCCGTCGAAAGCCGGCAGGGGCTCGGGGGCCCCGGCGGCTTTGCGGGCGCGGGTCCGGCGGGCGGGTGCCTTGGCCGCCGGTTCAGCGGCTGCGGTTTCAATGGCCGCGGATTCGGCGGCCCGCGCTTCCACCGGCTGGCCCGCGTCTTCGCTTGCCGGTTCGCTTGCCTCGGCCAGGACGTCAGCGTCCACCGGCTCCGGGGCGACGGCTTTCGGGAGCGCCTTGCGGCGGGTGCGCAGGGGGCGCTTCGGCGGAGCTGCCGCCGCGGCCGCCTCGTCTGCTGCTTCGTCCGTTGTTACTGCTTCTTCCGCAGCAACCAATTCTTCGTTACCGGCTACAACCTGGTCGTTATCCATATGTGCTGACACTCCTGCCCTTGGGCGCCCCCACATCCAGGGCCCGTCGGGGCACTTATTTGTCAACACCCGCAGGCATTGACAGAAGTCAATTGGATACCCTCAGGTTCGCACCGGCAGTGGGGTGCGGCAGCCCTGGAGGGCCGGCAACATTGCTCTGAAACCCGTTGACCAACTCGTCACAACCAGGTGCCGTCCAATGGCATTGCGGGACAGCCTGGATCAGAGGATCCGGAGCTCCCTGCTCATCATTGGCGGTCTTGGGAACAAAATCGCCGGACCGGGACCCGGATGTGGATCGGGTTCCAGCCACGATCATTGTCTCACAAGAGCCATGGAAGCAGGCTTAGGCGGGGCATCCGGCATGCCCGGGGCAGCGAATACCTTCCGGGACGGCCCCCCTTCCCGGGCTTCGTCCAGCTCCCGGCGATAGAATCTGACCAGTTGCACCGACCCGAAGGACTTTCATTCCATGCCCAGCATCTCCAGCGCCACCGGCGAGGAAACCCCGCAGCGGCAGGGCGTTCCGTCCCCGACGGAACGAACGCTGCCTCCCATGACCCGTGACCGCCCGTTCGCCTGGCTCCTGCTGATTACCGGCGTCGTCGGCTGGCTGGCCTCGGGGACCCTGGTGCTGGAGAAACTCGAGGTCCTCAAGGACCCCAGCCACGTCACTGTCTGCGACGTGAACCCCTGGATCTCCTGTGGCCAGGTCATGCAGACCTGGCAGAGCTCGGTTTTCGGCTTTCCCAACATGTTCATCGGCATCGTGGCCTTCGCCGTCATCATCACCACCGCCATGGGCCTCCTGGCCGGGGCAAGGTTTGCCCGCTGGTACTGGCTGGGGCTGCAGGCCGGAGTGACGTTGGGCTTTGCGTTCGTGGTGTGGCTGTGGTCGCAGGCCCTGTACGCCATCCACATCCTGTGCCCGTTCTGCATGGTGGTCTGGGCCATGATGATCCCGCTGTTCGTCTGGGTCACGGTCCGCAACGTTGCCCACGGCGTTATCCCGCTGCCGGCCGGCGCCGCGCGGATCATCGGCGACGCGGGCTGGGTTGCCACGGCGCTGCTGTATGTCGCCGTGATCGCGACGATCTTCTTCGCCTTCATCCAGGTCTTCGTCGGGACCTCCGGCTACTAAAAGACCGCGGCTTACCTCACCGAGTTTGCAGATAAGGCCAATGTTCATGACGAACATTGGCCTTAACTGTCATCTCGATGACGGGGAAATCACGTGAGGGGAAACGGTCAGTCCCGGAACCAGATCTTGATCTCGCGCTCGGCGGATTCCACCGAGTCGGAGCCGTGGACCAGGTTCTGCTGTACCTTCAGGCCCCAGTCGCGGCCGAAGTCGCCGCGGATGGTGCCGGGGGCTGCCGTCGTCGGGTCCGTGGTGCCAGCGAGCGAGCGGAAGCCCTCAATGACGCGGTGGCCCTCGAAAATTGCGGCAACAACGGGGCCGCTGAGCATGAACTCGACGAGCGGCTCGTAGAAGGGCTTGCCGACGTGCTCCTCGTAGTGCTGTTCCAGCAGCTCGCGGCTCGCGTCGACCTTCTTGAGTTCGGCCAGGGTGTAGCCCTTGGCTTCGATCCGGGCAATGATCTCGCCGCTCAGCTGGCGGGCGACGCCGTCGGGCTTGATCAGGACGAGGGTGCGCTCAATGCTCACGACTGCTCCAATGTGTTGTGGTGTGGGGTTCGGGTCTAGTCTACGGGTCCGGGGCTACGGGTTCTGGGCGCCGGCCTCGGGCTGGCTGCCGGCAGGGTGAGCCGCGTCCCAGGCGGCCTGGTCGCGCTGCCGCTGGGCGGCTTCGCGGTCAATCCGGATGCCTGTCCGGATGCCATACCACCAGGAAAGCGCGAAGAGCAGACCCACAACGTACATGGTGGGCTCCACGATTCCGGCCAGGATCAGCACGAGCTGCAGGATCCAGCCCAGGCCCACGCCCCACGGTTTGGAGAGCACCGCACACGTGAGGATGAATACCAGGCACAGCCCGATCCCGACGGACAGGATCAGGGCCGGCGGAAAGTCGTTCCGGCGCAGGCCGAAGACCGCGAGGGTCCCGAAGAGCACCACGAAGGCTTCCAGCAGCAGCACTGTGGAGGCGAACATGACCTTGGTGGACCGGCGTTTCTTGGGCATGCCCGGGCGCCATTCGCGCTGGGCTTTGGTGAGTCGCGCCATGGTTTAGGCCTCCGCCTTTCCGAGCAGGATCCTGGCTTCCGCCACGAGCGTGATGGAGCCCGTGACGAGTACGCCGCCGGCCAGGTCTTCATTGGTCTCGGCGCGTTCCACGGCCCATTCCAGCGCGTCGTCGAGCTTGTCGGCGACGTGGATGTTGTCCTCGCCGAAGCCCAGGTCCACGGCGATCTCGGCGAGGTCCTCGGCCGGAACGGCCCGGGGCGAGTTGGACTGGGTGAAGCAGTAGTCGGCGGCAAGGTCGCCCAGGGACTCCTTGAGCTGCCGGAGGATCTCCTCGGCATCCTTGTCCTTGAGGACACCGACCACTACCGCCAGCTTGGTGAAGCTGAAGGCCTCGTGGATGGCCTCTGCCGAGACCCGGATCCCTTCGGGGTTGTGCGCCGCGTCCACGATGATGGTCGGGGCCGTGCGCACCACCTCGAGCCGGCCCGGGGAGGTGACCGTCGCGAAGGCCTCCTGCAGGACCTCGGCATCGAGCGGCTTCTCCGCGCCGAAGAACGCCTCCAGCGCGGCGATGGCGACGGCGGCGTTCTCGGCCTGGTGCGCCCCGTGCAGGGGCACCAGCAGTTCCTCATAGCGGCCGGCGATGCCCTGGATGGTCACCATCTGGCCACCGACGGCGACGGTCCGGGACTCGACGCCGAACTCGACGCCCTCAAAGCGGAACGGGACGTCTACTTCCTTGGCCTTCTCAAGCAGGACCTGCGCCGCGTCCACGGGCTGCGCCGCGCTGACGAGGAAGCCGCCCGGCTTGATGATCCCGGCCTTTTCGTAGGCGATGTCCTCAGTGGTGTCACCCAGCAGATCGGTGTGGTCCAGGGAGATCGGAGTGACCACGGAGACCTGGCCGTCGCCGACGTTCGTGGCATCCGTGATGCCGCCCAGGCCCACCTCGATGACCGCCACGTTGACAGGCTGGTCGGCGAAGACCGCGAAGCCCAGGATGGTCAGGCACTCGAAGTAGGTCAGGCGGGGCTCGCCCGCGGCCTCAAGTTCGCCGTCGACGATTTGCAGGTACGGGCGGATCTCGTCCCAGATCCGGACGAAGGTCTCGTCCGGCACCGGGGCGCCGTCGATGCTGATCCGCTCGGTGACCTTGGACAGGTGCGGGCTGGTGTACCGCCCGGTGCTGAGGCCGTGGGCACGGAGCCCCGCCTCGATCATCCGCGCCGTGGAGGTCTTTCCGTTGGTGCCGGTGACGTGAATGATCGGGAAGGCCTTGTTCGGCTCCCCCAGGATGTCCATGGCCCGGAACAGCGGCGCCAGCCGCGGCTCCATCTTGTTTTCCGGGGCGCGGCCCAGGAGTTCGGCGTAGACGCTTTCGACGGAGAATTCGTCGGGTGCTTCATTCGGCATGGCTCAGGCCTCCACTTTTTCGACGGTGATCTGCAGCTCGGTCTCGTGACCGTTGGAGTACAGCCCGAGTTCCACCGTGAGCGTTTCGGTCACGACGAGGTTCTCGTGCGCCTTCACGGCGTCGACAACATCCTGCGCCGCCGTGACTTCAGTGCGGATCCGGTCGCTGACGTTGAGTCCGGCGTCCTTACGGGCCTGCTGGATGGCGCGGACCATGTCGCGTGCCAGCCCTTCGGCCTCGAGTTCCGGCGTGACCTCGGTGTTTAGGACCACGAAGCCGCCGCCGGGCAGGACAGCCGCTGCGCGGGATCCTTCGCCCTCCGCGGCTTCGGCCACGACGGTTTCCAGCGTGTACTCCTGCGGTTCGAGTTCGAGCCCGCCGGCGGTGACCACGCCGGCGTCGTCCACCGACCAGTCTCCGGACTTCGACCCCTTGATGGCCTGCTGCACGTTCTTGCCCAGGCGCGGGCCGGCGGCCCGGGCATTGACCACGAGCTTCTGTTCGATGCCGAACTCCGCCGGGGAGGCGGTTTCGGCGTCGAGCAGGCGGACCGAGCGCAGGTTCAGTTCATCGGCGACGACGGCGGCAAAGCCTTCCAGCGCGCCCGCGCCCGGTGCCACGACGGTGAGTTCCTGCAGCGGAAGGCGCACGCGGAGGTTGGCGGCCTTGCGCAGCGAGGATCCGGTGGAGCAGATCTGCTGGACCCGGTCCATGGCCTCGACGAGGCCGGGATTGGCCGGGAACAGCGACGCGTCCGGCCAGTCGGCCAGGTGCACGGAACGGCCGCCGGTGAGGCCGCGCCAGATCTCCTCGGAGATCAGCGGCAGCAGCGACGCCGCCACACGGCTGACGGTCTCCAGCGCCGTGTAGAGCGCATCGAAGGCGTCCACGTTCTCGTCAAAGAAGCGCTGGCGGCTGCGGCGGACGTACCAGTTGGTGAGCATGTCCAGGTAGCTGCGGAGTTCGTCGCAGGCACCGGAAATGTCGTAGCTGTCCAGCTGCACGGTCATGTTCTTGACCAGCTCGCCGGTGTTGGCCATCAGGTACTGGTCCAGGGTGTCCGCGTAGCCGTCGTAGCGGAGCTTCGCGTCATACCCCTTCGCTTCTCCACCGGTTCCACCGGCTGCGTTCGTGTACAGCGTGAAGAAGCTGTACACGTTCCACAGCGGCAGGATGACCTGGCGCACGCCGTCGCGGATGCCCTGCTCGGTGACGACGAGGTTGCCGCCGCGCAGGATGGGGCTGGACATCAGGAACCAGCGCATCGCGTCGGAGCCGTCGCGGTCCAGGACCTCGGAGACGTCCGGGTAGTTGCGCAGGCTCTTGGACATCTTCTGCCCGTCCGAGCCCAGCACGATGCCGTGGCTGATGACGTTGCGGAACGCCGGGCGGTCAAACAGCGCGGTGGAGAGGATGTGCAGCATGTAGAACCAGCCGCGGGTCTGGCCGATGTATTCGACGATGAAGTCCGCCGGGTTGTGGGTGTCGAACCATTCCTCGTTCTGGAACGGGTAGTGGACCTGGCCGTAGGGCATGGAACCGGAGTCGAACCACACGTCCAGGACGTCCTCGACGCGGCGCATGACGGACTGGCCTTCCTCCGGGGTGCGGGGGTCGTCCGGGTTCGGCCGGGTCAGTTCGTCGATGAAGGGCCGGTGCAGGTCGACTTCGCCGGCCTTGTTCAGGGGCAGGCGGCCGAAGTCGGCCTCGATCTCGGCGAGTGAGCCGTAGACGTCCGTGCGCGGGTAGTCCGGGTCGCTGGACTGCCAGACCGGGATGGGGCTGCCCCAGTAGCGGTTGCGGCTGATGGACCAGTCGCGGGCGTTGGCGAGCCACTTGCCGAACTGGCCGTCCTTGACGTTCCCCGGGATCCAGTTGATCTCCTGGTTCAGCTCGGACATGCGGTCCTTGAACTTGGTGACCTCGACATACCAGGAGGATACGGCGCGGTAGATCAGCGGGTTGCGGCAGCGCCAACAGTGCGGGTAGCTGTGCTCGTAGCTGGCCTGCCGCACCAGGCGGCCCTGGGCGCGGAGCACCTGGGTGATGGGCTTGTTGGCCTCGAAGACCTGCAGGCCGGCGATCCCGGCAAGCGGGCCGTGGCTGAACAGCGGCAGGAATTTCGCGCCCTCGTCCACGGAGAGGACTACGGGGATGCCGGCCTCTTCACAGACCTTCTGGTCGTCCTCGCCGTAGGCCGGGGACTGGTGGACGAGGCCGGTACCGTCGGTGGTGGTGACGTAGTCCGCCACGAGGATGCGCCAGGCGTTCTGGTTGCCGTACTTCTCGTTGTCGGCAAAGTAGTCCCAGAGCGGCTCGTACTCCAGGCCCTCAAGCTCGGCACCGGTGTGCCGTGACGTGACCGCGGCTTCGGCGGCCGCGACCCCCTCCGCGCCGTCGCCATACCCGAGGTCCTTCGCGTAGGCGCCCAGCAGCTCAGCGGCCAGCAGGAAGCTGCCGGTGACCGGCGCGTCGGCGGACGCGGCCTTCACGCCGTTGGGCCCCGCCGGAAGGACCACGTAATCGATGGAAGGCCCGACGGCGAGCGCTGCGTTGGTGGGCAGCGTCCACGGCGTGGTGGTCCAGGCCAGCGCCTGCACCCCGGCGAGCTGCCGGGACAGCTCCGACTCCCCCGCCGTGATGGGGAAGGTCACCGTGACGGTCTGGTCCTGGCGGTTCTTGTAGACGTCGTCGTCCATGCGCAGTTCATGGTTGGACAGCGGCGTCTCGTCCTTCCAGCAGTACGGCAGTACGCGGTAGCCGTTGTAGGTGAGGCCCTTCTCGTGCAGCTGCTTGAACGCCCACAGCACCGACTCCATGTACTCGACGTTGAGCGTCTTGTAGTCGTTCTCGAAGTCCACCCAGCGGGCCTGGCGGGTGACGTAGCTCTTCCATTCGTCGGCGTACTTCATCACGGAGGCGCGGCAGGCGTCGTTGAACTTGTCGATGCCCATGGCCTCGATCTGGGTCTTGTCCGTCATGCCGAGCTGCTTCATGGCTTCAAGCTCAGCGGGCAGCCCGTGGGTGTCCCAGCCGAAGCGGCGCTCGACGCGGCGTCCGCGCTGGGTCTGGTACCGGCCCACGAGGTCCTTGGCGTAGCCGGTCAGGAGGTGGCCGTAGTGCGGCAGACCGTTCGCGAAGGGAGGGCCGTCGTAGAAGACGAATTCGTTGCTGCCGGGCTTCCCGCCGGGAACATCGGAGTCCCGCTGGTCGATGCTGGCCTGGAAGGTGCCGTCCTCATCCCAGTACTTGAGGATGCGTTCTTCGATTTCCGGGAACTTCACGGAGGCGGACACGCCCGGGTTGTTGGACGCAGCCGGGTGGGTGCCTGCGCCGGAGTGCGCGGCGGAGGCCTTCGGGTAATAAGTCATCTCGACATCCTGGGTTGAGCTGGTGAACAAAGGATCATTCAGGATGCGAGGACGGCCCGTGCGCTGTCTTGCAACAGCACCGGCACCGCGGTACCACCTCACTTACCGCCACCGGCTCTGCCCCCAAGGGAAGCTGCTCCGGCGTCGGCCGCTCATTACTGCTGTGACGGGCTTACCCGTCCGGTTCTACCGGCCCGGCGCGCGCTGATGCGGCGTGGGCGTTCTTCCGGAAGCTCACCGGTGATGGCCGGGTCAAAGCTGATAACTAGATGTTACCGGAGAAGTTCCTGCGTTTCACTGCAAGCGCGGACCGCCGGGCAGCGAAACGCAGGAACGCCGGGCCTATCGGCCGGGCTGAAGCTCAAAGTTCTGCGGAAGTTTCATTCCGGCTGCAGCCATGACCTCGCGGAGCCGGTCTGGGTAGTCGGTGATGATCCCATCGACGCCGGCGTCGATCATCGCCTGCATGGTCGGCCGGTCATCGACCGTCCAGGGGATGACCCGCATGCCTGCGGCGTGGGCGCGCTGCACCATGTCCGGGGTGACATAGGGGACGTAGTCTGGGTCGGTCACCTTGCCGTTTTGGGGTGAGCCATGCACTGGTGAGATAGCGCTGAAGTGCAGCGACGCCGCTGCGGCCACCAGGTCGCCGCCGAAGTCGTCGGCGTCGATCCCGCCCAGCCAGGGCGAGCTGCCGGGCTGGCCCGCCTGGAGGAAGTCTTTGTTGGTCAGGGCGACCGTGGGGATCTGCGGTGCCTGCTGCTGGACCAGTCGCAGTGAACCCCAGTCGAAGCTTTCGATGGAGACCCGGCTCTGCATGTGGGCGGCCTTGATTTCCCGGAGGGCGACGTTGACGAACTGTTCGCGAGGGGCCGTTTCCTCCGGCGCGCCGGCTTCGACCTTCGTTTCGATATTGAACTTCACCTGGCTGGCCCGGCGTGAGTCGGCGAGCGCAAACACTTCGGCAAGCGTCGGCATCTGAGCCCCGGGAGAGGCCACTTGGCCCGGGAACTCCGGCTGGGTCAGCGAACCGCAGTCCAGGCTGCGGACCTGCTCAAACGTCAGGTCCTTGATGTACTTGCCTACATAGGGGAACGCTGGGTCATTGGGGGTGACCGGGGCCGTGTCCAGGCACTTCTTGCCGCTGACCTTGCGGTCGTGTGTGATGACCTCGCGGCCGTCCTTGGTGATCTGGAGGTCAAGCTCCAGAGTGGAAACACCGGTCTCCATGCCGCGGGCAAAGGAAGCCAGCGTCGATTCAACGGTCAGGCCGAGTCCGCCGCGATGGGCTTCAAGGTCGAAATGATTGTCCGTGCCGTGGGCGTTCGTGTCCGCGGCGTGGGCCTGGACTGACGTGGCGAGGAGCAGGGCGGCGCTGAGTACGACGGCGCCCCGCTTGGTCGGGATTCGCATGGGAAAAGGGTCTCCACTCTGGTGGTGTGCAGTTGCGCCTGCCACGGTCCCGGTCCGCGGCAAACACCCGGCCACGGCCTGCTGGCCGGCACACCACGGGATGGTGAATGTTGCGTCTTCCTGTCGTGCCAACCACAACACCGGCGACGCCGCCGCAGGAACTGCCTAGACTCGAGCCATGACCACCTCCGGAGTGTTTCGGACTGCCCGGTGACGAGCAGCCGTGTACGCCGCCGCTGGCAGCTGTCGACCGCCCTGGTTGCCGCCCCCGTGGCGGTGCTGTCAGTCTTCCGGGCGGTCCCGGCCGCGTGGCCGACGCCGGTGGTGCAGCTGGTGGCCTTCACGCCATGGCTCGTGTTCCCCGCCGCGGCGTCCCTGCTGCTGGCGCTGCCGAGCCGCCGCTCCTGGGCGGTCCTGCCGGCCGCCGGGCTCCTGGCAGTCCAGCTCCTGTGGCTGTTCCCGCCGGACCGGCTGCTGGACCGGCGCGGTGAACCTGGCCCCGGACAAGGAGACCCGTCCCCCGGGACGGCGGAACTGAAAATTATGAGCCTGAACACAAGGCTGGGCGAGGCCGACGCGGAAGCCATCGTCCGGCTGGTCCGGGAGAACGGGATCGGCCTGCTGGCCCTCCAGGAGCTTTCGCCGGCCCTGGAGCGGCGGCTGGACGCGGCGGGCCTGGCGACACTGCTGCCGCACCGGGCCAGCAACCCCTTGAACGGCGCCGAAGGCAGCGGCGTGTATGCGGCCCGGCCCCTGCTTCCGCTGGACACCCTGGAAGGCACCGCCTTCTCCATCCCGACCCTGAGCCTGGACCTGGACGCGGGCGGCAGGCCGGCGCGGGTGGCAGTAACCAACGTGCACGTCCACGCCCCCGTCGAGGGTCAGGCCGCCTCGTGGCGTAGCGACCTTGCTGCGTTGGGCGGCCTGGCCGCCCGCCAGGGCAACCTGCTGCTGCTCGGCGATTTCAATGCCACCTTCGACCATTCCGAGTTCCGCGAATTCCTGGACGGCGGCCCGGCGGGGCCGGACACTGCAGGCGGCCTCGTGGACGTGGGGGTGGCGGCCCGGGCGCGCTTCGTTCCAACCTGGCCCAAGGACGGCCAGCCGCTCCCTGGCGTGGTGATTGACCACATCGTGACCAGCCCCCACGTGCGCAGCAGCGGGTATTCGGTGCAGGCCGTGCCCGGGACCGACCATGCTGCCGTTCTGGCCACCTTGTCCGTCCCGGCCGGCGGCTAGCCCCGGCCGGCGGCTAGCCCTTGCGGATCAGCTTGAAGTTGGCGGCCTGCGCCACCGGGCGGATCACGATCTGGTCCAGGTTCACGTGGTGCGGGGCCACCACGGCGTACCGGACGACGTCGGCGACGTCCTCGGCAGTCAAAGGCTTCTCGACGCCGGCGTACACCTTGGCCGCGGCGGCCTGGTCGCCGAGCCGGTTCAGGGCGAACTCCTCCGTCTGCACCAGGCCGGGGGCCACCTCGATCACCCGGACGTTGTGTTCGGCTTCCTCCAGCCGCAGCGCACCGGTAAGGGCATGCTGGGCGAACTTGGCAGCGTTGTAGCCACCGCCACCCTCGTAGGCGGCAAGTCCCGCCGTCGAGGTCAGGTTCAGGACAGTGCCTTCGCCGCACTCGCGCAGCATCGGCAGGAAGGCCCGGGTCAGTTTCATGGTGCCGAGCACGTTCACCTGGTACATCCAGTCCCAGTCCTCGTCCTTGGCGTCGGCCACCTTGTCGGCACCGCGCGCGCCGCCGGCGACGTTGATCAGGGTGTCAATGCCGCCCGCCCGCGTCACCGCCTCCAGGATCCCCGCGACGTCGGCGTCCTGGGTCACGTCGGCCGGGAGAGCGACGGCGCCGGTTTCGGCGGCGAGCGCGTCCAGCCGGTCCGCGCGGCGGGCGACGGCGTAAACGGTCCAGCCCTCGTTCCGCAGGGCACGGACGGTGGCTTCGCCGATTCCGGTGCTGGCGCCGGTGACGAGTGCCGCTTTGACTACTGTTGCTGGTTTTGCAGTTCCTGCGTTGGCAGTTCCCGCGTTGGCAGTTCCCGCGGTTGCAGTTCCCGCGTTATCGATTTCCTCAGTCATGGCACCACCCTAACGCCCGCCGCCCTAACGCCCGCGGCCGGACACCCCGCGCCATGCTCAGCGCTGCAGGAATTCCAGCAGCAC
This sequence comes from Arthrobacter sp. B3I9, assembly GCF_030816935.1. NCBI lineage: Bacteria > Bacillati > Actinomycetota > Actinomycetes > Micrococcales > Micrococcaceae > Arthrobacter > Arthrobacter sp. B3I9. Next base: position 1,933,741 of record NZ_JAUSYO010000001.1, on the reverse strand, counting down.
CCGGGCGTGGTTGGTCTGCGGGTCCTTGGCGCCGAACAGCAGCGTCACTTTCCCGTGTGCAGCGGCGAGTTCCTGCAGGGTCTGCACAGCTGGGTTGTCCTCCAGTTCGGCCTCGTAGGCCTCCCGGAAATCGGCGAAGCGTTCCTGCATGTGCGCGAACTCCTGCCGCAACGGCGGCGACGGCGCCACCTCCTTGAGCCACAGCTCCAGGTGCGCGCGTTCCTTGGTCACGCCGCGCGGCCAGAGACGGTCCACCAGGACCCGGCAGCCGTCGTCGTCCGCGGGGTCCTCATAGACGCGCTTGATGGCGAAAGCGCCTGGCATATCCTCCATCTGCGCATGCTACTTCACGTTCCGGCCGGGACCGCAACCCCGCCCGATCACCGCCGGTGCGGAAGGCTGCGGAAGTTAGTGGAAGAATTGGCCCATGGCTGAAGACACTCAGGGTACAGACACGCCCACCACCGCCCCCATCAACGTTCCGGACAAACCTGCCCTCGAGGGGCTCGAAGAGACCCTCACCAAGCGCTGGCTTGAGGAAGGGACCTACAGGTTCAACCCGGAGACCACCCGGGAGCAGGTCTACTCGATCGACACTCCCCCGCCCACCGCGTCCGGATCCCTGCACGTCGGTCACATGTTCTCCTACACCCAGACCGACGTCCTGGCCCGCTACCAGCGGATGACCGGCAAGAACGTGTTCTACCCGATGGGCTGGGACGACAACGGCCTGCCCACCGAGCGCCGGGTGCAGAACTATTACGGCGTGCGCTGCGATCCCACCGTGGCTTACGACCCCGGCTACCGGCCGCCGGCCGAGCCGGCCAAGAACCAGCGCGACTTCGACGTCGTGTCGCGCCGGAACTTCATCGAGCTGTGCGAGGAGCTCGCCGTCGAGGACGAGAAAGTCTTCGAGAACCTCTTCCAGACCCTCGGCCTGTCCGTGGACTGGAATCTGACGTACCGCACCATCGACGACAAATCCCGCGCCATCTCCCAGCGCGCGTTCCTGGCGAACCTCGCCAGCGGCGACGCCTACATGGCCGAGGCGCCCACCCTGTGGGACGTCACCTTCCGCACCGCCGTGGCCCAGGCCGAACTCGAGGACCGCGAGGTGCCGGGCGCCTACTACCGCTACCCGTTCTTCACCGAAGACGGCGAGAAGATCTTCATCGAGACCACGCGCCCGGAGCTGCTGGCGGCGTGCGCCGCGCTGGTGGCGAATCCCGACGACGAACGGTACCAGCCGCTGTTCGGCCGGAAGGTCACCTCCCCGCTGTTCGGCGTCGAGGTGGAGGTCAAGGCCCACCCCCTCGCCAAAGCGGACAAGGGCTCCGGCATCGCCATGGTGTGCACCTTCGGTGACCTGACCGACGTCACCTGGTGGCGCGAGCTGCAGCTGCCTACCCGCGCAATTGTGGGCCGCGACGGGCGCATCATCGGCGAAACCCCCGAGTGGATCACCACCGACGAGGGCCGCGCGAGCTTCGAGGCAATCGCCGGCAAGACCGTCTTCAGCGCCAAGGAAGCCGTGGTGGAGCGCCTCGCCGCCGGCGGCCTCCTCGACGGCGAGCCGAAAAAGATCATGCACCCGGTCAACTTCTTCGAAAAGGGCGACAAGCCCCTCGAAGTGGTCACCTCCCGCCAGTGGTACATCCGCAACGGCGGCCGCGATGCGGACCGCCGGGAGCGCCTGATCGGCCGTGGCTCCGAGATCGAATTCCACCCGGCCTTCATGCGATCACGGTACGAGAACTGGATCTCCGGGCTCAACGGTGACTGGCTGGTCTCCCGCCAGCGCTTCTTCGGCGTGCCGGTGCCGGTCTGGTACCCGCTGGACAGCGACGGCAACCCCGACTTCACGGCCCCGATCGTCCCGACCGACGCGCAGCTGCCGGTGGATCCCGCCGCGGACGCGGCGCCCGGCTACGAGGAGGCCCAGCGCGGCGTGCCCGGCGGCTTCATCGGCGACGCCGACGTCCTCGACACGTGGGCGACGTCCTCGCTGACGCCGCAGATCGTGGGCGGCTGGAGCACCGACGAGGCGCTCTTCGCCAAGGTCTTCCCCTTCGATGTCCGCCCGCAGGGACATGACATTATCCGGACCTGGCTGTTCTCCTCTGTGGTCCGCGCCGATGCCCTGCAGAAGGTTGCGCCGTGGAAGCACGCGGCCATCTCGGGCTGGATCCTGGACCCTGACCGCAAGAAGATGTCCAAGTCCAAGGGCAACGTGATTGTTCCCACGGACGTGCTCGAGGAGTTCGGCTCGGACGCCGTCCGTTACTGGGCGGCCTCCGCGAAGCTGGGGGCGGACACCGCCTACGAGATCGCGCAGATGAAGATCGGCCGCCGCCTGGCGATCAAGCTGCTCAACGCCTCCAAGTTCGTGCTGAACCTCGGCGCCACGGAGGACTCCGTGGTGTCCCACGAGCTGTCGGTCCTGGCCAACCCCCTGGACCGCGCCGTGCTGGCCCAGCTGTCCGACGTGGTCCGGCAGGCCACCAAGGCGTTCGAGAACTACGACTACGCCCGGGCCCTGCAGATCACCGAGAGCTACTTCTGGCACTTCACCGACGATTACGTGGAACTGATCAAGGACCGTGCGTACGGCGCCGCCGGCGAAGCCCAGCAGGCATCCGTGCTGGCAGCCCTCGCGACCAGCCTGGACACGCTGCTGCGCCTGTTTGCCCCCTTCCTGCCCTTTGCCACCGAGGAGGTCTGGAGCTGGTGGCGTGCCGGGTCCGTGCACCGTGCGCCGTGGCCGGCCCCGGTCGAGGTCGACGGCGACACCACCCTCCTTTCGACGGTGGGAATCGCCCTCAGCGGCATCCGCAAGGCCAAGTCCGAGGCCAAGGTCAAGCAACGCACCGAAGTGCTGTCCGCGACCATCACCGCCTCGGAGTCGCTCATCACGCAGCTCAAGGCGGGTCTCGCCGACCTGAAGGCCGCTGCCAACGCCCGTGAGCTGGAGCTTGTGGCCGGTGAAGGCGAGCTGACCGTGAGCGATGTGGTGCTGGCCGCTCCCGAGGCACCCGCCACGGCGTAGCCGCAAACGGAACGTTCGAGCTGAGGCGCTGTCCGGGACTCTTGTCCTGGGCGGCGCCTTTGCTTTGGCCCCTGACCTGCCGGGGCCGGGTTCCCCACCGTGGTCAGGGCCGGGCGCTCCAGAACGGATCGCGGCCGAACCAGCCGGCGAGCCGGACATATGCCGGAGCATCCTCCGGAACCGGAACCTCCAGGCCAAACGCCTTGTCGGGCCCCCGGTACTCGGGCCGCAGCGTGCTCCTGGACCAGGCCAGGCCGTGCTCGGCAAGTTCCGGGTCCAGGTCAACCTCCGCAGCAGTGGCCATGGCCAGGTCCCAGGAGTGCATGGCCAGTTCACTGATCTGCAGGTCGGCGCGCCCCAGCAGGGGCGCCTGCGCGCCACCCGGTCCGGTGACCGGCCTGTCGAGGTCCTGGGCGGCCCAGGTACGCAGCAGCTGCCGGGCGCCTTCGGCAAACGCGCCCGCCCAGTCGGTGCCGGGGTCCCCCGGCGGCGAGGTCCAGTCCGGTGTCCCGCCGCGGGCGGATTCGATGAAGTGGGGCAGATCCTGCGTCACAAGGTGCCGTACCAGTGCCTGCACATCCCAGTCTGTGCAGGGTGTTGGCAACCCGGACTCCTCGGCGCGGATCGCGGCGATGACGGCCTGCATCTGGGCGAGCGCGCGCTCCAGAAGCCCGAGGACGGTATTCTCACTGGTCATTGGTCTCCTCTTCCTGTTCCGCGCCGGCCCCGCGCCTCAGCCTCGCTGATGGCCCAGGCGGCGTTGACCAGCCCGATGTGGCTGAACGCCTGGGGAAAGTTTCCGAGCAGCTCGCTGCTGTCCGGGGCCACTTCCTCGGCCAGCAGGCCCAGGTCCGTGGCAAATGCTGCAGCCCGTTCAAACACCGCCCGGGCCCGGTCCGTCCGCCCGGCAAGGGCGAGGGCGTGGGCCAGCCAGAAGGTGCAGAGCATGAACGTGCCCTCCTCCCCCGGAAAACCATCGTCCGAACGGTAGCGGTAGACCAGGCCGCGGGGATCGGTGAGCCGCTGTTCGATGGCTTCGATCGTGGCGAGCATCCGCGGGTCATCAGGCGGCAGGAAGCCGACGATGGACAGCATCAGGGCCGAGGCGTCGAGATCCTCCGAGCCATAGGACTGCGTGTAGGCCTTCGCAGCCTCGCTCCACCCCTCGGTCCGGATGGATGCCGCAATCCGGTCCCGTGATTCCGTCCACTGCGGGACCTTGTCCTCCGACTGCAGGAGCCCTGCGAGGCTGATGGCCCGGTCGAGGGCCACCCAGCACAGGAGCTTCGAGTGCAGGTAATGCCGCTGTTCCCCGCGGACTTCCCAGATGCCGTTGTCAGTACTCTGCCAGCGGGCGGCCGCGGCGTCCGCGGCGTCGGCGAGGAACATCCGGGTGTCCGGTGGCAGTTCGGCGAGATATTCGGGCAGGGTGGCGGCGGCGTCGAGCAGTTCACCGTAGACATCGAGCTGGCGCTGGTTCCAGGCGCCGTTGCCCACCCGGACCGGAGAGCTTCCCCGCCAGCCCGGCAGGTGCGCCAGCTCGCGTTCGGGCAGCTCACGTTCGCCGCCGACGCCGAACATGATCTGCAGTTCCTCGCCGGATGCAAGCTGGCTTGCGGCCTCCGTAGCCAGGAACTGGAAGAACTTTCCCGCCTCGTCCGGGCAAGCCGCAACCCAGAGCGCCTGCAGCGTCATGCTTGCGTCCCGGATCCAGCTGTAGCGGTAGTCCCAGTTGCGCGTCCCGCCCGCCACTTCGGGGAGGGACGTCGTCGGTGCGGCAACGATGGCCCCGGTCGGATAATAGGTCAGGGCCTGGAGGATCCGTCCGCTGCAGGCCACCAGGTCCCGCCACGGGCCCTGGTAGTTCTGGTGCAGCTCGGCCCAGCTCGTCCAGCCCTGCACGGTGTCCTCCAGCCGCCGTGTGATCTCCGCCTGGCTCCAGAACACCGGCTCCCTGGATCCGTCGGCCTGGAAGGAGACCGCAAAGCCGGTGACGTCTCCCGCACGCAGGTCCAGGCCCGCACGTGCGGCGTCCGCGGTGAGTTCAAAGGACACCGGCGTGGAGAAGGACAACCCGGACTCCCCGGCCCTGAAATGGATCCCGCCCTGGGTGACGCCCACCAGCGGCGGGGCCAGCGCGTAGCCGGGGCGGGCACTGATGACGATCTCGACGTCGACGGAGCCCTCCGTGCAGGCGACCTGGCGCAACAGGGTGCCCGGGGAATCCGCGCCGAGGTCGTGGCCCCGCTTGCCGTCGCCAAGCACCAGGGCGTCGGTGACCGTGAGGACGCCGCCCGGGGCCGTGTGGGTGGTCTCCAGGACGAGGGTGGACCCGAGGTAGCGCCGCGTCGAGGTGTGGTCGCCCACCGGGCGGACGGACCAGAACCCCGCGTCGCGGCCCAGGATCCGGCCGAACACCGACGGGCTGTCGAACCGCGGGAAGCAGAGCCAGTCCACCGAGCCGGCGGCACTGACCAGGGCTGCGGAGCAGCAGTCGGACAACAGGGCGTAATCAGCGATCGGCTCGCTGCTCATCGGTCAGTGCTCATTGCTCATGCTCACTGCTCATCCCACCCTGACCCCGCTGTCCCGGGCTGGCCCCGCGGTGGGCTGGCACCGCGGGTCGAACTCTTGAGGGCAAAGGGGAAGCCCCATCAGCGTTTTGCCGTCGGTGGGGCTTCGACTTTTCGGTTGTCTCGTGACGTCTTTGACAATCTGGCGGGATCCTTGGATTTTCAGGTCTTACTACGTCGTCACTCATAGCCTTCATCTGTCTTTGCCGAAGGCTGCGGCAGATGAATGTCACTGAATCTTTGGTTCCTGCGTCCCGCTTCTTTCGAAGTGGGTAAGTTCAATTGTCGTCCCGTGGTTTCTCCTGCACAAGAGCCCCGGGAGAACTACATGACAGTAGTTCTCCCGGGGCTCTTGCGGGACGGGTAAGGGCCTGAAACCGGCCTAGTTGAACTCGGGGCTTTCGGTACGGCTGCGCTTGATCTCGAAGAAGTACGGGAATGACGCAAGGGTCACCGTGGCGTCCCAGATCCGGCCGGCGTCCTCGCCGCGGGGAATACGGGTCAGGACCGGGCCGAAGAAAGCGGTGCCGTTGAAGGCGACGACCGGCGTGCCGACGTCCTGGCCCACCAGGGTGATGCCGGCCTCGTGGCTGGCACGGAGCTGCTGGTCGAATTCATCGCTCTGCCCGGCCGCCGCGAGTTCCGGCGGAAGGCCCGCCTCGGCGAGGGACTTGGCGATGACCTCGTCGATGTCCTTGTTGCCTTCGTTGTGGATCTTGGTGCCCATGGCGTCGTAAAGCGGCTTGATGTACTCGGCTCCGTGCTTTTCCGCCGCCGCCACGATAACGCGCACCGGAGCCCAGGCCTTGGTCAGAAACTCCTTGTACTGCTCCGGCAGCTCGTCGCGGCCCTCGTTCAGCACGGCGAGGCTCATGACGTGCCACTCGGTGTCGATGTCCCGGACGTTCTCCACCTCGCCGACCCAGCGGGACGTGACCCAGGCGAAGGGGCACATCGGATCAAACCAGAAGTCTGCCTTGTTGCTCGTGGTTTCAGGCACAGTGTTCTCCTTAAGGATGTCTGCGGGAAAGGATGTCTGCGGGAAAAAAGCGCACCGGGCGCGTCATAGGAGACAGCGCCCGGTGCGGCGGTTTTATTCCGGGTCAGGCGGACTTACGGCGCTTCACGTCGTGCGGGATCATCGTCGGCTGCGCTTTTTGGGACACGACCTCTTCGGTGATGACGACGGTGGCGATGTCATCGCGGCTGGGCAGGTCGAACATCACCGGCAGCAGGACTTCCTCGATGATCGCCCGGAGGCCACGGGCGCCGGTGCCGCGCTCGAGGGCCTGGTCGGCGATGGTGTTGAGGGCCTCGTCATCGAAGACCAGCTCGACGCCGTCGAGCTGGAACATCTTCTGGTACTGCTTGACGAGGGCGTTCTTGGGAGTGGACAGGATCTGGATCAGTGCCGACCGGTCCAGGTTGGAGACGGTGGTGATGACCGGAAGCCTGCCGATGAATTCCGGAATGAGGCCGAACTTCAGCAGGTCCTCGGGCATGACCTCGCCGTAGGAGTCGGCGTTGTTCTTGGCCTCGTTGAGCGGGGCGCCGAAGCCGATGCCCTTGCGCCCCGAACGTGATCCGATGATTTCCTCGAGCCCGGCAAAGGCGCCGGCGACGATGAACAGCACGTTCGTGGTGTCGATCTGGATGAATTCCTGGTGCGGGTGCTTGCGTCCGCCCTGCGGCGGCACCGAGGCGACGGTGCCTTCCAGGATCTTCAGGAGGGCCTGCTGGACGCCCTCACCGGAAACATCCCGGGTGATGGAGGGGTTTTCGCTCTTGCGCGAGATCTTGTCGATCTCGTCGATGTAGATGATGCCCTGTTCGGCCTTCTTGACGTCATAGTCAGCGGCCTGGATGAGCTTCAGGAGGATGTTTTCCACGTCCTCGCCCACATAGCCGGCCTCGGTGAGGGCCGTCGCATCGGCCACCGCGAACGGGACGTTGAGGCGGCGGGCCAGGGTCTGGGCAAGGTAGGTCTTGCCGCAGCCGGTGGGTCCGATCAGGAGGATGTTCGACTTGGCGATCTCGACGTCGTCGTGGTGGCCGCCTTCGGCGAGGTTGCCGCTCTTCGGCGCGTGCCCGGCCTGGATGCGTTTGTAGTGGTTGTACACGGCCACTGCGAGGGACCGCTTGGCCGGTTCCTGGCCGATGACGTATTCCTGCAGGAAGTCAAAGATTTCGCGGGGCTTGGGCAGTTCGAAACTGCCCAGATCGGCGACTTCTGCGAGTTCTTCTTCAATGATCTCGTTGCAGAGTTCAATGCACTCATCGCAGATGTAGACGCCGGGCCCGGCAATGAGCTTCCGGACCTGCTTCTGGCTCTTCCCGCAGAAAGAACACTTCAGCAGATCGGTGCTCTCGCCAATCCGAGCCATATGTGAACCCCTTTAATATCTTGCTGGTGCCTGTGACATGTTCCACTCTAGGTCACTTTGGGCCTGTTGGGTGGAAAGCCGACGCCGGTGCGGCCATTTGGGGTGAGCCGCACCGGCGTCGATAACTGGCGGTTGCCAGGTGAAATTGCTACCTGCTGATGGCCTGGGACTTGATCTTGCGGGAGTCCAGCACCTGGTCGATCAGGCCGTACTGCATGGCCTCGGCGGCGGTGAGGATCTTGTCCCGCTCGATGTCGTTGTTGACCTGTTCCGGCGTCCGGCCGGAGTGCTTGGCAAGGGTCTCTTCGAGCCAGGACCGCATCCGCATGACCTCTGCGGCCTGGATCTCCAGGTCGGAGGCCTGGCCGCCCTGTCCGCCGGACAGGGAGGGCTGGTGGATCAGGACGCGGGCGTTCGGCAGTGCGAGGCGCTTGCCCGGCGTTCCGGCTGCGAGCAGCACGGCGGCGGCGCTGGCGGCCTGGCCGAGGCAGACGGTCTGGATCTCCGGGCGGATGTAGGTCATCGTGTCGTAGATCGCGGTCATGGCGGTGAAGGAGCCGCCCGGGGAGTTGATGTAGAGCGTGATGTCGCGGTCCGGGTCGGTGGACTCGAGCACCAGCAGCTGGGCCATCACGTCATCGGCCGAGGCGTCGTCAACCTGGACGCCGAGGAAGATGATGCGGTCCTCGAACAGCTTGGTGTACGGGTCCTGGCGCTTGAAGCCGTAGGGGGTGCGCTCTTCGAACTGCGGCAGCACGTAGCGGCTGCTCGGCAGGTTACCGGCAGTCGAACCGAAGTTGTAGTTCATGTTCATTGCTCCTGAATTCATTGCTGTCTGAGTGCCGGTCAGTTCTCGGTGGCTGCCGCAGCGCCGTTGCCGGAGGCAGCGTCATTGCCGTTGGCATTGGTTCCGCCGCCGCCGGCCACGGATCCCGCGTGCGCCGCGATCTTGTCGAAGAAGCCGTAGTCGAGGGCTTCCTTGGCCGTGAACCACTTGTCGCGGTCGTTGTCCTTGAGGATGGTTTCAACCGTCTGGCCGGTCTGGTCCGCGGTGAGCTCGGCCATGACCTTCTTCATGTGCAGGATCAGCTCGGCCTGGATCTTGATGTCCGAGGCCGTGCCGCCGATGCCGCCCGAGGGCTGGTGCATCAGGATGCGGGCGTTGGGGGTGGCGTAGCGCTTGCCCTTGGTGCCCGAGGAGAGCAGGAACTGCCCCATCGAGGCGGCAAGGCCGGTTGCAACCGTCACGACGTCGTTCGGGATGAACTGCATGGTGTCGTAGATCGCCATGCCGGCGGTGACGGAGCCGCCGGGTGAGTTGATGTAAAGGTAGATATCCCGTTCAGGGTTCTCCGCCGAAAGCAGCAGGAGCTGGGAGCAGATCGCGTTGGCGTTGTCGTCGCGGACCTCGGAGCCGAGCCAGATGATGCGCTCTTTCAGCAGGCGGTTGTAAATGTAGTTATCCTGGGCGGCCGGATCGACGGTAGCCATCCGGGGTGCCCCTGCTTGCTGTGACATGTGTACTTACCTCTCGCTGGCGACGGTGACGTCACGGGACGACATCACTGAACTTTCCTATAGCGACACTAACCGTTTTCCAGGCCGCTTTGTTCGCAGGCGCGGGGCTGTTCGCTGACGGCGCACGATTGCCGGCACGGGGGTTAAAAGGGGCAGCCCCCGGATCACGGATCCGAGGGCTGCCGGTGGTACTGGCGGGTTGCCGTTAGAACTTCACGGCCGCCGGGTCGTCATTCTTGGCCTCGGCGGGGGCTGCCTCGGAGGTTTCCTCTTCGACGCCGGCTTCAACCTCGGTTTCGACCGGAGCCTCTTCGCCGCCGGGGCGGACGAAGTCGCTGAGGTCAACCGTGTTGCCCTCGGAGTCGGTGACCTCGGCCTGGCCGAGGACAACCGCCAGTGCCTTGCGGCGGCGGACCTCGGAAACCATCATGGGGACCTGGCCGCTCTGATCGATGATCTGGGCGAACTGGTTCGGGTCCATGCCGTACTGGCTGGCCGTGGTGACGATGTAGTCGATCAGCTCGTTCTGGCTGACATTGACTTCTTCCTTTTCCGCAATGGCGTCAAGGATGATCTCGTTCTGGAAGGAGCGGGCCGTGTTGGCGCGGACCTCGGCGCGGTGCTCCTCGGTGTCGTGCTCGCCTTCACCGTGGGAGTTCTCGGCGCTGAAGTGCTGCTCCAGCTGCTCTTCGACGACCGAGTCCGGAACGGGAACCTCGACGAGCTCAACGAGCTTGTCCAAGACCTTGTCGCGGGCTTCTACGCCCTGCTCGACGACCTTGGATTCGGAGGCCTGCTTGGCGAGGTCCTCACGGAGCTCGGCCATGGTGTCGAACTCGGAGGCCAGCTGGGCGAACTCGTCGTTGGCCTCGGGAAGCTCGCGCTCCTTGACGGCCTTGACGACAACCTTGACCTGCGCGGCTTCGCCGGCGTGGTCGCCGCCCACGAGGGTGGTGTCGAAGATGGCGTCCTCGTCGGCGCTGAGGCCGGTGACGGCCTCGTCAAGGCCTTCGAGCATGGTGCCGGCACCAACCTGGTAGGACAGTCCGGAAGCGGAGTCGACCTCGGCGCCGTCGATGGAGGCTGCGATGTCGATGGTGAGGAAGTCCTTGTCGGCCGCAGGGCGGTCGACTGTCTTCAGCGTGCCGAAGCGGCCGCGGAGCTCGTCCAGGGCGGTCTCGACGTCGGCGTCGGAGGACTCAGCGGCGGCAACCTCAACCTTGATGCCGGCGTAGTCCGGCAGCTCGATCTCGGGACGGACATCAACCTCGGCGTGGAACTTGAGCTCGCCGTCGGTGGCGGACGGGTCCGGAACCTCGGTGATTTCAACCTCGGGGCGGCTCAGCGGGCGGATGCCGGTTTCCTGCACGGCGGCCTGGTACCAGCCGTTGAGGCCCTCGTTGATGGCAGTCTCGAGCACGTAGCCGCGGCCGACGCGCTGGTCGATGAGCTTGGAGGGAACTTTGCCCTTGCGGAAACCGGGGACCTGAATCTGCGAAGCAACAGTCTTGTATGCCTCTGCGATGCTGGGCTTCAATTCCTCAAAGGGGACCTCAACATTGAGCTTGACCCGCGTGGGGGTGAGGTTCTCGACAGCGCTCTTCACAGTCTAAGTACTCCTGGTTTTAGGGGGTTGGGTTCTGCCTTGCCACAAACTGGGCCGTAACCGCAGAGTCGGGGTGACAGGATTTGAACCTGCGACTTCCTGCTCCCAAAGCAGGTGCTCTAGCCAAGCTGAGCTACACCCCGTAAGTGCACAGAACAGTCTACGGTCATCCTGCGGGGATTTGCACATTTGACACTGGGGCCCTGAATTAGGTTTAGTTGTATCTGGCTTCAACAGCCGCCCGGAAGTTTGCCCGACTGCGCAGCAGGAATGCAGGACGGTCAAGATCCCGGGGACGTAGCTTAATGGTAAAGCCTCAGTCTTCCAAACTGATTACGCGGGTTCGATTCCCGTCGTCCCCTCCGAAATATGAAGCAAAAGCCCCTCCCCGGAGGGGCTTTTTTGCGCCCGGGCCCATCGATTGCTCCACAACTGCCCTTCTCGCGGGTCAAAAGGGCGGTTACGGAGCAATCGATAGGCCGACGGCGGCCCCGGGGCGGGTCAAGGGTTCATGCTCAAATCTGCTGGCATCCAGGGCACCAGTAGAGTTTCCGGGCGCCAAGATCCGTGAGCGCCACCGGGGTTCCGCAGTTCCGGCACTCCAGGCCCTGCCTCCGGTAGACAAAGTGGGCTTCCTCCGGGGCCGGCAGGCCTCCGCCCGGTACCCCGGCTGTTGCGGGGCTCCAGTAATGGGGCGGCGTGGTGATGATCCGGCCGTGGCGGACGCCGTCGGACATCATGGCGACGGTGTCGTCCCAGAGCCGGGTGGCGGCGTCGGCAGCCAGGGCCTTCCCGGCGAGCCAGGGGTCGAGCCGCTGCCGGAAGAGCAGCTCGGCGCGGTAGACGTTCCCGACGCCGGCAATCACTTTCTGGTCCATCAGCAGGGCCGCCAGGGGCGTGCGCCTGGCCCGCACGCCGGCGACGAAGGCGTCCCGGTCGCCGGGGCGGTTCCGGAGCGGGTCAGGGCCAAGCCGGGCCAGGACAAGTTCGCTTTCCGCCCTTGTGACCACTTCGCAGGTGGTGGCGCCGCGAAGGTCAGCCCAGCCATGCGAACCGGCCAGGCGGACGCGCACGGCACCCACCGGGTCGGGCGGACCCGAGTAGCTGTCCGCGCCGGCGTCTCCCGGGTAGCTGCCAGCCAGGGCGGCGGCGTCCGGTGCGTTGTCGAAGTCTTCCCGCTCCCCCACCTTGCGGGGTGCGCCGATGCTCGAGGCGCCGCGGAACGTTGCATCACCGCCGAAGTTCCAGGCCCCGTACAGGCCCAGGTGGACATGGAGCAGCAACCCGTGCTCGAACCCAAGGAACAGGTGCTTGCCGTGGGCAACGGAGGACGTCAGCACATGGCCGTCCAGCAGCGCCGCGCCCTGCGCGAACCGCCCCTGCGGGCTCGAGACCGCGAGCCGCTCCCCCTGGAAAACGTCAGCGAACTGGCGGGCCAGCCGGTGGACGGAATGGCCTTCCGGCACTAGTCGATGACCTCGCCCGTACGCTCGTAGGCCGCGATCTTGTCGATCCGGCGGACGTGGCGCTCATCGTGGCTGAAGGGCTCGGCCAGGAAAGCCTCAATGATGGAGGTGGCCTCCTCGACACTGTGCTGGCGGCCGCCGACAGCGACGACGTTCGCGTCGTTGTGCTCACGGGCAAGTTTCGCGGTGGACAGGTTCCAGGCCAGCGCGGCCCGCACACCCTTGACCTTGTTGGCAGCAATCTGCTCGCCGTTGCCGGATCCGCCCAGCACGATGCCGAGGGCGTTGCGGCCCGCCGCCTGGTCGGCCACGACGGCGAGCGCGGCGTTGATGCAGAAGGAGGGGTAGTCATCCTGCGCGTCGTAGGTCGCGGGCCCGTGGTCCACCACGTTGTAACCCGTGGAGCGGAGGTGGCTCACGAGGTGTGCACTGAGTTCCATGCCGGCGTGGTCTGTTGCGATGTGCACGGTCGGGAGATCTGTGGAGGTCACGGCTATCCGTTCAGTTGGGGGCAGGACAGCTCGGGTACAGGAGCTGCCGGGGGCGGTTCTGGGCCGGTTCCAAGACTACTAGTGCGCCGGCCGCCGGCCGCGCCGGGCCTCCGGAACTTCTCGGAGGAGCCGGTCACAGGGCCGCCGTGTCCCCACCGTGGCGGGCGCGCTCGGCAACCCGGTGGAGAGGACCCTTGCCACGTGCTCGGCGGACGCGGCACTGCCGCTGCTGACGGCCAGTTTGCGCCCGTCGGAACGGTCGACGACGACGGCAGGGCCGCTGCTGACCAGCAGCGCCGTGGCTCTGCCGGTACTGCGGTATCCCCAGCCGCCGTAGTCGGCAGCCTTGACGTCCTTCGGCGTCGCCGCCTCGATGGCTGCGGCAGGAACGTCCATGACCCGCAGGAAGCCTGCGGCGAAGACGCGCAGGCCGCTGCGGTCAACCCGCACGCGGGCGACCAGGAATGCCGCGGCGAGCAGGCCCAGGACCACCAGGACCGCAGCAAGCCACGGCACGGCGATGGTCAGCAGTGCGGCCGGAAGCACGCAGGCGATCCCCAGCATCACGAAAACGGAACTGCGCGCGTGCACCCACAGGCTCACCGCATCCCGTCCGACATCGGGATCCAGTTCGCGTTGCAGGGCCGCCTCCATGGCCCGGTCATCGTCGGTGGACCAACGCTCGTCCGCCTTGAAGACGAACCCCATCACAAAACCGAGGCCCACAGCAGCGCCGCTGCCCAGGGCGAGCACGGTGATGTCCACCCGGGACTCCCTCGCGTCCGCCAGGCCGAGCTGGCCGACAAGGACGGCGGCCAGGACCGTGGTGACGAAGAGGCTGATCGTCAGGCCGGCCCCCATCATGATCCGCCGCATCACCGCGGGACGGGAGAGCGGGGCGGCCTGCACCAGCGCGGCCCAGCCGATCAGCACAATCAGGGCGGCCCCCACTCCGACGACGGCACCGAAGGGTGCGAAGTCGGCAGCACCGCCCTCGGCCCAGCGGACCGCGAGCGGCTCGGGCAGGTCGGCCTGGATCAGAAGGGCACAGACCACGAAGCCGACGGCAAGCATCACGGGGAACCCCAACGCAAACCGCAGGGCCCTGGCGTCCACAGAATCCCGAAGCTTTCCCATACTCCAACGCTACCCCCGGCCGCCGCCGGGGGTGAGACGCCGGGGCAGGCGGGTGCGGACGGCCACGCCCGGAAGGGCACCCATGCAGGCACGCCGGTAAGGGCACCCAGCAAAATCCATGTGACCCGCGCAACTTGCCAAGGGACCTCAGCGTGAAAGAATAACTTCACGTCAACGCCGAGACTTTCCTGGAGGCCCCACTTTGCCCGGTATGAACCTGACACGCGCCGAAGCACGCGAGCGCGCTGAACTGATCGAGGTCGAGTCCTACGAGGTCAGCCTGGACCTGACCCGCGGCGAGAAGGTCTTCGGCTCCACCACCGCCGTGAAGTTCACGGCCACCCCGGGCGCCTCGACGTTCATCGACGCCGTGACGCACGCCGTACACAGCGTGATGCTCAACGGGCGGGAGCTGGATCCGGCCGAAGTTTCCGACGGCATCCGGATCCAGCTCCCGGACCTGGCCGCGGTGAACGATCTGCTGGTGGTGGCCGAGGCCCCGTACATGAACACCGGCGAGGGACTGCACCGCTTCGTGGATCCGGTGGACAACGAGGTCTACCTGTACACCCAGTTCGAGGTCCCGGATTCCCGCCGGATGTTCGCCGTTTTCGAACAGCCCGACCTCAAGGCGAGCTTCACGTTCACCGTCACCGCGCCGTCGCACTGGGCCGTGGTGTCCAACTCCCCCACGCCGGTGCCGGTCGAGACCATTCCCGGCGAGGACGGCAGCGCCCGCTCCGTCTGGGAGTTCGCCCCCACGCCTCGGCTCTCCTCCTACGTCACCGCCCTGATCGCCGGACCGTACCAGTCCGTCCGCAGCGAGGTGACATCGGCGGACGGGAAGGTCACGCCGCTGGGCATCTTTGCCCGCAAATCCCTCATGCAGTACCTGGACGCGGACAACATCTTCGAACTGACCCGCCAGGGCTTCGAGTTCTTCGAGGCACAGTTCGGCTGCCCCTACCCGTTCGAGAAGTACGACCAGCTGTTCGTGCCCGAGTTCAACGCCGGGGCGATGGAAAACGCCGGGGCCGTCACCATCCTCGAGGGTTACATCTTCCGCAGCAAGGTCACCGGTGCGCAGGTGGAGCGCCGCGCCATCACCGTGCTGCACGAACTGGCGCACATGTGGTTCGGCGACCTGGTGACGATGCGCTGGTGGAACGACCTCTGGTTGAACGAATCCTTCGCCGAGTACATGTCCCACCTTGCCGCCGTCGAGAACACGAAGTTCGACTCCGCCTGGACCACCTTCGCCTCCGTGGAGAAATCCTGGGCCTACCGCCAGGACCAGCTCCCCACCACGCATCCGATCTTTGCCGAGATCAACGACCTGCGGGACGTCGAAGTGAATTTCGACGGCATCACCTATGCCAAGGGCGCGTCCGTGCTGCGCCAGCTGGTCGCCTGGGTGGGCCCGGATCAGTTCATGGCCGGCGTCCGGGAGTACTTCGGCAAGCACGCCTGGCAGAACACCGAGCTGAGCGACCTCATGGCCGAACTCGAGAAGGCAAGCGGCCGGGACCTCGACCAGTGGGGCCGGCTCTGGCTGGAGACCGCCGGCGTGAACACGCTGAAGCCAGAGCTGTCCGTGGATGAGGACGGCACGATCTCCTCCTTCGCAATCCTGCAGTCCGCCACCGAAGACCAGCCCACCATCCGCCCGCACCGCCTCGCCGTCGGCTTCTACAACCTCACCGCTGCCGGGAAGCTCGAGCGTGTCCACCGCGAGGAGCTCGACGTCGGCGGCGAACGCACCGAGGTTCCGGCGCTCGCCGGACTCGCGCAGCCGGACCTGGTCCTGCTCAACGACGACGACCTCGCCTACGCCAAGGTCCGCCTCGACCCGAAGTCGCTCGCGACCGCCACGGCGCACTTGAAGGACTTCAGCCAGAGCCTCCCCCGTACCCTCGTCTGGGGCTCCGCCTGGGACGCGGCCCGGGACGGTGAAACCCCGGCCCGCGGCTACGTGCAACTGATCCTCGCCAACATCGCCGAGGAATCCGATTCCTCCGTCATCCTGGTCCAGCTCCGCCAGCTGGCCACCACGCTGAACTTCTACGTGGCAGAGGAGCACAAGGAAGCCACGGCCGTTGCCGCGGCGGACCGGCTGTGGGAGCTCGCCTCCGGCGTTCCGGCCGGCTCGGACGCGCAGCTGCAGTTCGTGAAGTCCTATGCCCTCCTTGCCCGCAGCGCAGGACAGCTGGAGAACGTCGCCGGGCTGCTCGACGGCTCTGTGACCCTCGAGGGCCTCGCGGTGGACCAGGACCTGCGCTGGGAACTGATTACGTCCCTCGTGGTTGGCGACCGGGCCGGGCAGGAGCTGATCGACGCCGAGCTGGAGCGCGACAACACCGCCACCGGGCAGAATGCCGCGGCCCTCGCCAAGGCAGCCATCCCCACCCCCGAGGCCAAGGCCGCCGCCTGGGAGTCGATCGTGGTTAAGGGAGACCTGTCCAACGCCCTGCAGGGATCCGCCGTCAACGGCTTCACCCGGGTGCTGGAAACTGCCCTGCTGGAGCCTTACGCCGAGAAGTACTTCGAGGCCGTCCCGGGCATCGTCAAGGAACGCACGCACGCCCTGGCGCAGCAGATCGTCGTCGGGCTCTACCCGGCACAGCTGACCAGCCAGGCAACCGTGGACCGCACCGACGAGTTCCTTGCCTCGCTGCCGGAGGACAGCGCCGCGCTGCGCCGGATGATGCTGGAAAACCGCGACGGCGTGGTGCGTGCACTGCGGGCGCGGCAGGCGGACGTCGGCGCATGAGCCTCGACGAGCACCGCTACGCGCTGACGGTCACGTGGACCGGAAACCTCGGCGAGGGTACGGCCTCCTACCGGGGCTATTCCCGGGACCACGACGTCGAGATCCCGGGACTTCCGGTGCTCGGGGGATCCGCGGACCCCAGCTTCCGCGGCGACCGGACCCGGTTCAACCCCGAGCAGCTGCTGCTGGCGGCGCTGGCGCAGTGCCACATGCTGTCCTTCCTGCATGTGGCCGTCAAGCACGGGGTGGTGGTCAGTGCCTACGAAGACCACGCCGAGGGACTGATGCGGACCAACCGGGACGGAAGCGGCCAGTTCGAGTCCGTGACCCTCAAGCCCCGCGTGACGGTGGCTGCTCCGGCGGCTGTGGAGCTCGAGGAACTACACGCCGAGGCGAACAGGCTGTGCTTCATTGCCCGGAGCGTCAACTTCCCGGTGCTGCACGAGCCCAGCACGGTGTTCGAATACTCCGACTGAGGACTTCGGGACTGAGTACACAGGGACCGGGCGGTCAGGCGGACTCGGCGCTCAGGCGGTCTCGGCCCGGTACTCGCGCAGAAGCCGGCGCTCGGTCTCCGGGCTGAGCCCGGCTTTGCGTTCCCGGCCGAGACCGCGCTGGCGTTCGTCCGCCAGGGCGTCCCGCACGGTGTCCATCCAGGGGCGGAGCCGGAGCCCGGCCGCACGGGCGGGATCGTTGCTGCGGGACAGAAAGCCGTCCTGGCCGGGCGGCAACCAGAGCGGCAGCGAATCCGGTCCGGCCCAGTAGTTGGCGCCGTGCTCGGCAAGCCACTCGCCGGGGATGGCCACCACCTCCGCTTCTTGGTCGCTGAGCTGGCGGGCTTCTTCGAGGTAGGCAGCAAACGGAACGGTCTCGCCCACGGCGTTCAGGGTTCCGATGGTGCCTGCCCCGGCTGCGGCCAGGACCCAGGCCGCGAGGTCCCGGACGTCAATGACCTGGGTGGGGTCCGAAGGGATGTCCGGTATCAGCACGGGCTCCTGGTCCCGGGCGAAGCGGGCCGGCCAGTAGCCGTACCGGTCCGAGCTGTCACCGGGCCCGCCAAGGAGCCCCGGCCGGCAGATATGGGCTTTGTCCCCGGCCAGTTCTCGGGTCCGGTGTTCGATCGCGGCCTTGGCCTCGCCGTAGTTGTCCATGGTCAGGCCGGTGCCGGCAGCCAGCGGGGGCAGCAGCTCCGCGCCCTCCGCCGCCCCGGCGACCGAGTGGTCGGCGTAGACGGAGCAACTGGAGATGAAAGTCCAGTGCCGCGCAGTTCCGGCCAGGACTTCGAGGGCCTCGCGCGCGTGCTCCGGGTTCCGGGAGACGTCGACGACGGCATCCCATCCGGTGTTCTCCGCGTCCGTATAGGCGGCCTTGCCCGCTGAGCGGTCGGCCTGCAGCCACCGCGCCCCGGCCGGCGGCGCTGCGGCGGTCCCGCGGGCGAGGCACGTCACTTCGTGTCCGGCGTCGAGCGCCTGCCGGGCGATTTCCGCGGAGAGGAAGGCTGTACCGCCAAGGACCAGAATGCGCATGCCGCTACGCTACGGCGCTAATGTTGAAAGAGAACAGAGTGTTATGCGCCCGGCGAACGCCGCCCGGCAGCACAGCGCGGGAGCGCAGCAGCAAGGAGCAACCCCAGACGATGTACGGCTTTTCGACGACTACCCCCATCACCCCTCCGGATATCTCAGCCATCAATTTGCCCGGGGTCATGATCAGCATCGGGGTGGGTGTTTCCGTGTTTCTGGTGGCCACGTTCCTGATCGCCGGGATCACCAAGCGCGTCGCCGCCGGAACAACGTTCTTCAAGAAGCCGCACTTCCGCTGGGTTGCACCGGCGCTGCGCGCCCTGGACCACGAGCGCCGGGTCCAGCGGGCGAACACCATCGGCTCGCTGCTCAACAGCGTCGTCAGCGTCCTGGTCGCCGTGATCACCATCATGTACGTCTTGAAGAACCTGAACGTGGACATCGCCCCGTTGCTGACCAGCGTCGGCATCCTCGGTGTGGCCATCGGTTTCGGTGCGCAGCAGTTGATCCGGGACTTCCTGGCCGGCATCTTCATCACCATCGAGGACCAGTACGGCATCGGCGACATCATCGAAACGTCCGAGGTGGTGGGTGAGGTCGAGGCCATGGGGTTGCGGATCACCCGGGTCCGGGCCGACGACGGCGCCATCTGGTACCTACGTAACGGCGAGATCCTGCGCGTCGGCAACCGTTCCCAGGGCACGTACGTTCCTCCCGCCGAGGCAGAAGCGGAAACTTCCGGAGCCGCGGCTCACCCAGCAGAAAGCCGGAGAATAGCAATATGACGATTCCGATGGCCGGTGAACCCCGGCAGCCCAGGCAACTGATGCAGAACGACCCGTTCAGCCAGCCCGGATACACCGACAACTTTTACGATGCCGTGGGCGGCCACGACACGTTCGTGAAACTGATCGATGTGTTTTACGACGGCGTCGCCACGGATCCCCTGCTGCGGCCGATGTATCCGGAAGAGGACCTCGTTCACGCTAAGCGCCGCTTCTTGATGTTCCTTGAGCAGTATTGGGGCGGCCCGACGACGTACGGCGAGGAACGCGGGCACCCGCGGCTTCGGATGCGCCATCAGCCCTTCCGTGTGACGCCGGAGGCCAAGGAACGCTGGTTGTTCCACATGCGCGCCGCGGTGGACTCCCTGGAGCTGCCGCCGCTGTATGAGGGAACCCTCTGGGATTACATGGAGCGCGCTGCCCTCTCGATGGTGAACAGCCCGTCCGGAGCCTGATCCGGGCGCTGCCGGGGACGCGCGTCCCGGTCAGGCAGCGGGCCCGTT
Source organism: Arthrobacter sp. B3I9 (assembly GCF_030816935.1). Taxonomy (NCBI): domain Bacteria; kingdom Bacillati; phylum Actinomycetota; class Actinomycetes; order Micrococcales; family Micrococcaceae; genus Arthrobacter; species Arthrobacter sp. B3I9. The sequence continues at coordinate 1,913,939 of NZ_JAUSYO010000001.1, read as the reverse complement.
CCGTCAGCGGGACCCGTACCGTCAGGGGGACGGCGGCAGGATCAGAGTCCGGATCCGGTCCGGGCCAGCACATGCCCCCGGGGGCCGCTGAGCCGGAACCAGCGTCCGGCGCGGTACAGCTGCTGTTCGCCGTCCGCCAGGAATCCCAGCGTGAGCGCGGCGAAGGCGGCCCCGGCCGGCAGTCCGGCGGCGCCGGGGAGTTCCCGGCCCCAGACCGTGGCGCGGGCGTTGTTGACGATCAGCGCACCGGGCTTGTCGGGCATGATGGCGGCCACCTCGGTGATGCCGGCCTCGGCCGCGTCGCGCAGCTCCCGGTCCTGCAGCCGACCGACAATCTCCCAGCCGCCGCGGGGTGCCCCGACGCCGGCCCACGACTCGGTGACGTTCACGGGCGGCAGCGGCAGTTCGACGTCGTTCTCCCCTGCCCGGGCGAGCCGGTCCAGTACCGCGGACAGCGGGACGGTCACGTCGGTCTCGGCGGGCTGTGCCAGCGCCATGGTCCGCAGGCCGAGGATGGTCGGGGTTGCCTCGCCCAGCAGGCGGGGCCGTAATACGCACACATAGGCGGCCAGCACCGAGGCGGAGGCCTGGAGCCGGATGGCGCCGTCGTCGATGGACCTGGCACGGGTGGCGAAGGTGCGAAGGTCGGCAAGGTCGCGCGGATCAGTGAACTGCAGGGGCTGGGTTAGGACGTCAGACACATTATGGACTCTACCGGCTGCGCCTCTTTTGAGCGGTGCCGGGGTGACGTCTAGAGTCAGTCCATGACTGAAGTCGAAGCCGGATTGCAGGCGATGCCCGCCGAGGACCCCACCTCCTCCCTCCTCCAACTCCTGAACCTCGGCGAGCTGGAAGGTGCCCGGACGGATGAGGACATCTTCCTGGGCCCGTCGCAGCAGCAGCCGCGGCAGCGGGTTTTTGGCGGGCAGGTGCTGGCGCAGTCCCTGATCGCGGGAGGCCGCACCGTGCCCGACGGCCGCAACGTGCACTCCATGCACGGGTACTTCCTCCGCCCGGGTGACGCGAACAAGCCAATCACCTTCGGCGTCCAGCGGCTGCGGGACGGCCGTTCCTTTTCCGCACGGCGCGTCCACGCCTACCAGGATGGCACGCCCATCCTGTCCATGATCGCCTCGTTCCAGACCGAGGACGAGGGTATCGAGCACCAGTCCGAAATGCCGCCGGGAATACCGGACCCTGAGTCGCTGCCCAGCACGGCGGACCTCCTCGGCAAGTTCGACCATCCCGTGGCGCGGCACTGGTCGTACGAGAGGCCCTTCGACGTACGCCACGTCGATCCGGCGCTCTACGTTTCTGCCGACGGCCCGCGGGAGCCGCGGAATGCGGTGTGGATGAAGACGTTCGGACCGATGCCCGATGACGCAGGCCTGCACCGCGCCGCACTGGCCTACGCCAGCGACTACACAATCCTGGAACCCGTCCTCCGCCAGCACGGGCTGAGCTGGATCACGCCCGGGATGTCCGTCGCCAGCCTGGACCATGCCATGTGGTGGCACCGCCCCGTCCGGGTGGACGAGTGGCTCCTTTATGTCCAGGAATCCCCTAGTTCACAGGGAGCCCGGGGCCTGGCCACCGGCAAGATCTTCAGCCGAGACGGCCGGCACGTGGCCACGGTGGCGCAGGAGGGCATGGTCAGGGTCCCCACCGACGTGTAGGCACCGACCCCACCAACAAACGCAAAATGGCCGGCTCCCCGTGGGGAGCCGGCCATTTCGCTTGCCTAGCCTCGTTCACTTGCTGCCCGCGCGGAGCTTAGGTGCGGGTCAGGCCCCGGTGGTTAGTCGCGGGTGAGGCGGCGGTGGGTGACGCGGTGCGGCTTGGCGGCGTCGGGGCCGAGGCGCTCGATCTTGTTCTCCTCGTAGGACTCGAAGTTGCCCTCGAACCAGTACCACTTGGAGGGGTTCTCCTCGTCACCTTCGTAGGCGAGGATGTGGGTGGCCACCCGGTCCAGGAACCAGCGGTCGTGCGAAACCACGACGGCGCAGCCCGGGAATTCGAGCAGGGCGTTTTCGAGGCTGCTGAGGGTCTCGACGTCGAGGTCGTTCGTGGGCTCATCGAGGAGCAGCAGGTTACCGCCCTGCTTGAGGGTCAGGGCCAGGTTCAGGCGGTTGCGCTCACCGCCGGAGAGCACGCCGGCCTTCTTCTGCTGGTCCGGGCCCTTGAATCCGAAGGCGGCCACGTAGGCGCGGGACGGCATTTCGACCTGGCCGACCTGGATGAAGTCGAGTCCGTCGGAGACGACCTCCCACAGGGTCTTGTTCGGGTCGATTCCGCCGCGGCTCTGGTCGGCGTAGGAGATCTTGACGGAGTCGCCGATCTTCAGGTCGCCGCCGTCGAGAGGCTCCAGCCCGACGATGGTCTTGAACAGGGTGGTCTTGCCGACGCCGTTGGGGCCGATGACACCCACGATGCCATTGCGGGGAAGCGTGAAGGACAGTCCGTCGATCAGGGTGCGGTCCTCGAAGCCCTTCTGGAGGTTCTTCGCTTCCAGCACCAGTCCGCCCAGGCGCGGGCCCGGCGGGATCTGGATCTCTTCGAAGTCGAGCTTGCGGGTCCGGTCTGCCTCGGCAGCCATTTCCTCATAGCGCGCCAGGCGGGCCTTGGATTTGGTCTGGCGTCCCTTGGCGTTGGAGCGGACCCATTCGAGTTCCTCGCTGAGGCGCTTGGCCTGCTTGGCGTCCTTCTTGCCCTGGACTTCGAGGCGGGCGCGCTTCTTCTCGAGGTACGTGGAGTAGTTGCCCTCGTAGGGGTACAGGTGGCCGCGGTCCACTTCGGCGATCCACTCGGCCACGTGGTCGAGGAAGTACCGGTCGTGGGTGACGGCGAGGACGGCGCCGGCGTAGCTGGACAGGTGCTGTTCGAGCCACAGCACGCTCTCGGCGTCGAGGTGGTTGGTGGGCTCGTCGAGGAGCAGCAGGTCCGGCTTCTGGAGCAGGAGCTTGCAGAGCGCGACCCGGCGGCGCTCACCACCGGAGAGCAGGGTGACGTCGGCGTCGGCCGGCGGGCAGCGGAGCGCGTCCATGGCCTGCTCGAGCTGCGAGTCGAGGTCCCAGGCGTCGGCCGCGTCGATCGCTTCCTGCAGCTGGCCCATTTCCTCGAGGAGGACGTCGTAGTCGGCGTCGGGGCTGGCCATCTCCTCGGAGATCTCGTTGAAGCGCTGGATCTTCCCGTAGATCTCGCCGACGCCTTCCTGGACGTTGCCGAGGACGGTCTTGTCTTCGTTCAGCGGCGGCTCCTGCAGCAGGATGCCGACGGTGTATCCGGGGCTCAGCCGGGCTTCTCCGTTGGAGGGAGTGTCCAGCCCCGCCATGATCTTGAGAATGGTGGATTTACCGGCACCATTCGGGCCAACCACGCCGATTTTTGCCCCCGGGAAAAAGGACATGCTGACGTCGTCGAGGATAAGTTTTTCGCCAACAGCCTTACGGGCCTTGGTCATTGTGTAGATAAATTCCGCCATGCCTACAAATCTAGTGGCTCGGCCCGGATAACTCACATTCAATGAACGGCTGCGTACCTCACATTCAGGGAACCGCGCCGCCGACCAGGCACAGTCCGTCGGCCAGAACCGGAAGGGCGGTGACATGCACTGCGCCGCTGCGGACTTGTGCCACCAGGCAGCGATCGCCCTGCCTTACGCCGACTTCGACCGCATCGGGCTGCAACCCCGTCGGAGTGCGGTCCGCCGTTACCTCGACGTCCGCCGCGGGGAACCCCGCAGTGACCAAAGCGTTCCGAAGCTGCTCAGAGGCGGGATTTCCGTGCTCGCTGGCACCGCGCAGGACCGCCTCGACCCTGGCTTGGGCAGCGGCGTCGGCCTGGTCCGCGGCTGCCCAGTCCGCCGCCGGGTCCGGTGCCCCCGGGACCGGGGCCGGGGCCGCAGCCGACGAGGCAGGGGCCGGGGGCGGCGCGAGGGATGCCGGCGCGGAGCCGGTCGCGCCGTCTCCACCGCCGGCACCGACGCCATTACCGGCACCGGTCGAGCATCCAACGGCCATCAGCAGCGGCAATGCCAGAAGCGCAAGGACGGACACACGCCATCGCACAGAGCTGTTCCCGCTCTGCCTTAATACGCTTCCCGCCCCTGCACGCAACACCTGGCAAGTCTGCCACGCGGCTCCTGGGATCAGGATGCAGCTCCCCTCAGTTCACCCGTTTCCTGATCAAACTCCTGCATCTCGCCGGTCGCGTCGTCGATGAACGTCGTGGCGAAGTCATCTCCATCCCGGTCCGCCTCCACCTCCGGATCGTCGCCGCGGGGCTCCTCGTCGCCGGGCGTCATGGCGGGCTGGGTGGCGGCTCCCTGTCCCCCGGCGCCGGCCATGCGGATGAAGTTCGCCGAGCCCCACATGAGGTCGTGGCCAACGGATTCGGCGTCGATTTCCACCGCGTGATGAACCCGCCCGTCCTTTTCCCAGCTGCGCAGCTTAAGTCGCCCGACGACGATGATGCGCTGGCCCTTCTTGATGCTGCAGCCCATGTTCCCCGCCAACTGGCGGTAGCCCTGTACCGTGAACCAGTTTGTATTGCCGTCAACCCAGCGGCCGGCGGTGCGGTCGAAGCGCCGTTCGGTGGAGCCCATGCGGAACGACGCCGTGGGCACACCTCCGGGCGTCGTCGAGCTTTTGATCTCCGTGGCGACGAAGCCCCGGACCGTGATGTTGTCACTCATTCTTCTGTCCTGTCTCGAAGTGTTCTGCCTAAGCGGGCACTTCCAGCGTCGATCAGGCGCCGCCCGGCGGGCAGGCCCGAAGCGCGCCATGTGGAAAACCGCGGCCCGGAGACGCTGTTGGGGACAAGTTCTTCATAGTTGCGACGGCTGGCTCGTGCGATGAAAGGTACGAGCATGCTTCTGCTCGTCGTCAACGATGATGTCTTAAGTGCCGACGTCAAAGACAGGGAGCTACCGAACGTCCTGACCTACGTTCTGCGTGCAACAACAGCGTCCCGCAGCCACACGTCGCGTCTGGCCCGAAGCACAACGCTGACGACATCGTCAGGATCCATGCCATTTGCGAACGCGGGTCTCGGCAGCACCAGTAAATCTGAACGTAGATCATCCGCTTCTGATCTGGGCTGTTCGCGGTAGACACCACCGGCCCTGACTTATCCGAAACAAGAGCCGGTGGTGTGTACGCGCACTAGTGGGCAGTTGGCTGGGCGCTTTCCTTGGGCGTGCAAGTGAGCACGCCCAATGGCTCCGCAATGAGAAGCGTCAGGTCTATCACCGGTACATACAAGCCGGAAGGTTCCTGGCCGACGCTACGAGCCGACCACCTTCGTTAGTAAAACGCGTGAACGACGAAATTCATGCCAACTCGGAGGTTCTTCTCGCGGGCGACGTCGATTTCTTCATCCCGAAGCATCTCGAGAAGACGCTTTCCGCCTTCACCACAGCGACTCTCAATGCTTTTGCGCGTCCTCACAACGAGCACATCTCGGCGAAGATGACCCGCGAAGAGGCATCCGAGAACTTCAGAGAGGCCTACGACAAGCTCCGTTTGGCCATGAGGAAGGATCTCGGCATCCGAGATTGAACAGACGGGGCCTGACTTGGGTACTTTTGGGCCATGGACGCCGAGACGTTGAGATTGATAGTGACCACCTGTGGAGTAGTTGTTGCGGGCCTAGGTGTACTGCCCAGGGACGTTGGTTCGGTCAATGTGGTGACTCGCTGGAGTCGTTGACCCCAAGGTGAGGACCTCCGGTTGCACAGTGGAGTTGCTTAGACAACCGCTGCAGCGACCAGGAGGTCCTCATGTCCCACGCTAATGCCGCTTTGACTCCGCGCCAACGTTTACGCGTTGCGCGTCTCGTCGTAGACCACGGTTGGCCTGTGTCCCGGGCCGCCGAACAATTCAACTGCTCCTGGCCCACCGCCAAGCGCTGGGCTGAACGCTACGCCGCTATGGGCCAGGCGGGCATGGCCGACAGATCCTCGCGCCCGCACCGGGTGGCGAACCGGACCGCGCAGCAGCTGGTGCGCAAGGTCGTGCATCTGCGCTGGAAGCAACGGTTGGGGCCGGTCGCGATCGGAGCGAAGCTGGCCATGCCCGCCTCGACGGTCCACGCAGTCCTGGTCCGGTGCCGGCTGAACCGGTTGCATCACATCGACAAGCGCACCGGAGAAGTCATCCGCCGCTACGAACATGAGACACCGGGGGCGATGATCCACGTCGATGTGAAGAAGCTCGGCAACATCCCGGACGGTGGCGGCTGGCGCTACGTTGGCCGACAGGAAGGCAACAGGAATCGGGCAAGTACCCCTGCCAAACCGCATAGCAGCTACCGCAACCCGCTGATCGGCACCGCTCACGTGCATACCGTCATCGATGACCACTCCCGGGTCGCCTACGCCGAGATCCATGGCGACGAAACAGCTGCCACCGCCGTGGGAGTGCTGAAACGGGCCGTGTCCTGGTTCGCTGCCCGCGGCGCCACCGTTGAGCGGGTTCTCTCCGACAACGGATCGGCCTACAAATCCCACCTCTGGCGGGACACCTGCCGGGAACTGAACATCAAGGTCAAGAAGACCCGCCCCTACCGCCCGCAGACCAATGGAAAGATCGAACGGTTCCACCGGACCCTCGCCGACGGGTGGGCTTTCAAGCGCTTCTACGCCTCCGAATCAGCCCGCAGAAACGCGCTCCCGGCATGGCTGCACCACTACAATCACCACAGGCCCCACACCGCAATCGGAGGCCGCCCGCCCATCAGCCGCTTAACCAACCTGCCTGACCAGTACACCTAGGCGGTGCCGGTCTTACGGCCTACGTAAACAGGAAGAACGTCCGAGACGCGCATAAGGCAGAGCTGGATCTCTGGAAGCTCAACAAGAACCATGAGCAGGCAGAGGCGACACTGGCGAAGAAGGAAGCCCTTTACGTGAAGTTCCTTGTGACTTTCGATGAGTACGAAAGCCTGCTGGTCCGAGGACATTTCGGTAATCCGCGACGGCTGGACGAACGCGAAGTACTTCGGCTGAGACAGGACCTTCAGGGCATGCTGAACACGGTCCGCCTCTTCACCGACACAGATCTCGTCGATCAAGCAATGACAGCCATGCTGGTGGCAAGCACGGGGCTCTTGACGGTGATTGAGGACTCCATCAATGAGAAGCGGGCCGTGGATAACGACGCGTTTGTCAAGGCGCAGTCCGAGATCACCAAGTCTAGAGGGATGGGGATCGTTGCAATGCGCTTGAGCCTTGGACACTTCGAGAAGGCCAGTAAATAGAGCCTTTTGAAACTGTCTATCAGTTCGTGTTGCCGTCAACCCAGCGCCCGGCGGTGCGGTCGAAGCGCCGCTCGGTCAAGCCCATGCGGAACGAAGCCGCAGCGGCCCGGCGGGCAGGCCCGAAGCGCGCCATGTGGAAAACCCGCGGCCCATAGACGCTGTTGGGGACAAGTCAGAAGGTGCCGGGCTGAAATTCGGCTTTGTCCTGCCCGCCTTCGGATGAAAGGCACTGTAAACTTTTTGAGGCGCAGCCCGGTAAGTGTGGCGGGCGGTCATGCCCCAGTAGCTCAGGGGATAGAGCAGCGGCCTTCTAATCCGCCGGTCGGGGGTTCGATTCCCTCCTGGGGCACCGAGGAAAAGCGGCTCTGGCCTGCGGAAACGCACGCCGGGGCCGCTTCTTTGTTCCGGGCGATGCCGGCTCCCCAGCTTTTCCAAGGGTCGGGCCGCTACCGTCGTCGTTGCAGGCTGGGTGATGCGTGAGCGCGAACTGACCATTGTTTCCGGCCCGCGCCGTGCGCAGAACGGTTGAGGACCACGGGCTTGTGCACGGTAATCACAACTGAATAGACAACTGTATAGCCCGCCGGCACCTCACCGCCGGCGGGCACTTCATTGTCTGCCCACCACCAGGATTTCCGCCTACCCGTGGATCTCCGGTCCCGGAATCCTAGATCCACTTGTTGTGTTTGAACGTCCAGAACAGCGCCAGGCCCATCCCCACCATCAGCCCCAACGCCATCGGATAACCGAAGACCCAGTCGAGCTCGGGCATCGAGCGGAAATTCATGCCGTAGATCGTGCCGATCAACGTCGGCGCGAACAAAATCGCAGCCCATGAGGAAATCCGCTTGACCTGCTCGTTCTGGGCGTAGCTGGATTCTGTCAGCAGCCGCATCTCGTCGTTCTGCCGCTGCGCCACGAGCGCGGCGTTGACCGCCAGCGCGTTCTGCAGCAGGGCGCGGAAAGCCGTGATGCGTTCACTGAGGCGCAGCACGTGGTCCAGCACATCCCTGAAGTGGTCCTGCAACTCCGGTCCGGGATGGCGGTTACGCGATTCGGCCATCAGCGTCTGCAGGATGGCATTGAGGGGTGCGGTCGCACGCTGGAACATGATGACCTGCCGGGATAGTTCGTAGATCCGGCGGGAGACACCCGGGTCCGCCGCGAAGAGGTCGTCTTCGATCTCGTCGACGTCGTTCTCCAGGCCGGTGGCCACGGGCTCGTACTCGTCGACCACCTGGTCAAGAATCGCGTAGAGCACCGCGTCCGGGCCGAGTGCCAGGAACTCCGGGTCAGCTTCCATCCGCCGCCGGACGCGGGCAAGGTCGGGCGACTCGGCGCGGCGGACAGTGACGACGAAATCCGCACCGGTGAAGACGTGGATCTCTCCGAACTCGACCTTTTCCAGGTCGTCCAGGTAGCGGGCCGGGCGCAGCACCAGAAAAAGCGTCTCGCCGTAATGCTCCACCTTGGCCCGCTGGTGGCCCGCCAGTGCATCCTCGACGGCCAGATGATTGAGGTCGAATTCGTCCGCGACCGATTGCAGCTCCTCCGCGTCCGGCCGGTAGAGCCCGATCCAGGCCATGCCCTGGCGCTGGCGCAGGATGAAGTACGTCTCTTCCAGGCCTTCGGGGTCAGCGGTCCGGTGACCGTCCACATAGACGGCGTTGTCGATGATGGTCACGGCCGCACCTCCTCCGTCAGGCACCCCTTTGCCCTGACGTTATACCGCCGCACCGGCAGTGCCAACAGCGGGCCCCGCAGTGCCGCCACGTGCGGCGCCGGTGGGGTGGTGGACCCGAATCCTCATGATCAGTAGGCTTACTATTGATTCAAGGGCAGTGGCCGGAAGCTTCCGGCCTCCGCCGCCACAAGGGACGCCGCCCGGCGTCGAGCCGCTCATCCCGCCCGCCGGGACGACTCGTGAAAGGTACGGCCGCCATGACCCAGACACCCCGAGAGTTCGACCCCACCGAACCCGCGCAGCAGCCTCCGGCGGCCGGCAACGCCGGCTACACGGACAGCGGTTACGCCAGCGAGGCCTCGCCCGCAGGGACGGATGCGGATTTTGCCGCCGGGACCACTGCGGGACCCCGAACGGACGGCGTCGCCACTGTTGGTGGCCCGGGCAGGACGCCGGCAGGAACGGCCGGAACAGACCGCTCCGGCCCGGCGGAAAGCCCGGAACAGCGCAAGGTCACCCGGGCGGGAATGGTCTGGGTTGCCGTCGCCTCCGCACTGGTGGTGCTAATCCTGCTGATCGTGTTCATTCTGCAGAACCAGGACTACGTCCAGGTGAAATTCTTTGGCCTGGAGGGAGCGGTGGCCCTGGGCGTCGCCTTGTTCATCGCCGCCGTCGGAGGCGGAGTCCTGGTGGCAATCGCCGGCGCCGCACGCATCATCCAGCTGCGGCTCGCCGCCCACCGGCAGCGGATCAAAGGCAGCGCCCGCCGCTAAGGCAGGGTCAGGATGACCGGACCGTCCGCCGTGACCGCCACGGTGTGCTCGCTGTGGGCGGCCCGGCGGCCGTTCGCCGAGCGGAGGGTCCATTCGTCGTCGTCGTGGAAATAGTCGTCGTTGCCCCCGAGGATCAGCATCGGCTCGATGGCAATGACGAGCCCCTCGGCCAGCTTGATGCCGCGGCCGGGCCTGCCGTCATTGGGCACATGCGGATCGGCGTGCATGGCCTTGCCGATCCCGTGGCCGCCGTGGTCCGCAAGGAGGCCATAGCCGGCGCGGCGTGAGGCGCCGCCGATCGCGTAGCCGAGGTCGCCCATCTTGTTCCCGATCCGGGCGGCATCAATGCCCCGCGCCAGGGCGGCGTCGGTGGCGTCGATCAGCCCCTGGTCCGCGGGGTCCGGCGTGCCGACGATGAAGCTGATGGCGGCGTCGCCGCACCAGCCTTCGAGGAAGGCGCCGCAATCGACGCTGAGCAGGTCACCGTCCCGGAGCCGGTAGTCGTTGGGGATCCCGTGCACAACGGCGTCGTTGACGCTGGTGCAGATGACCCCCGGGAACGGGACTGACGCCCAGCGCGGCTTGTAATTCAGGAACGCGGGCGTGGCGCCGGCCTCGGCAATCACTGCCGCCGCAAGGGTGTCCAGATCCTTCAGGGACACTCCGACCGCGGCGGCGCTCCGGACAGCCGCCAGGGTGTTCGCGACCACCCTGCCCGCCTCACGCATCAGGGCAATCTCGGCTGGAGTCTTAATCATGGCCATGGCTCCAACTCTAGGGCCACAGACCGCCTAGATGACCGGCCTGGTGGTGACCGGTTCCTCCGGCTTGCTGAACAGCATCTTCGTCTTCGGGTCGAGGAAAATCAGGTAGAGGGCGAAGAGCAGGGCGATGATCGCGGCGGCGTTGCGGGCCAGGGCGAGGGCCAGGCCCAGGTCCGCCGTCTGCAGGTACGGGAAGACTTCCAGCTGGTCGGAGATGGCGTACACCATGAAGAAGGAGACGATGAAGTAGAGCGCCTTGACCTGCCAGTCATCTCGGATGCCTGTAACCGCAAAGAGCGGAATGAGCCAGACGACGTACCAGGACTGGATCATCGGGGCCAGGACGACGACGGCGGCGAACGCCAGCGTCAGGCGGCGCATCAGGCGGTCGTGGTCCCCCCGGAAGATCTGCCAG